>NZ_JBINJE010000012.1:0-131662 GCF_043951955.1 Halalkalibaculum sp. DA384
TGACGCTATTGCAGTACATCAATTGGCAAAACGATGAACCCATTAATCGCATTAAACATGCATTGGCTGCTTAAGGTTAACCCCTAAACGCGTTATATAAGGTTTGTGAGCGTGATGTTCTGGCGTTTAGCCTGCAAGAGAACTTTGCAAAACATTCGAACACCGTTCGGAGGGAGTTGTACTCCCGCTTTATGTGCTATACAAGATCGGTGGTACAACCACCTCCCAACCAAGCATCAGGTTCTGCAAAGACCTCAGCAAGGCATTTTTCCCAGGGTAGCCTGAAATCGTTCGGTTCTCTTCCTTTCAAGGCAAATCGCCTGGCAAAGCCGAAGAGGTATAAGAAACATGGAATTTTGCTTGAAAAACACAATCGGCAATCTGACTTTTTTATCATTCCCGTATCATCTATATTTTATGCACATTTACATTGGTGAGATTTGACTATTGTCAAGATAAGATGTTTATTCAGGCTGTTTAGTATCTTATCAAACCAATCCAGATTTTTACAACAAAATATGAATACAGTCAGCAAATTTTTGGTTTTTGGTCCGGCCGGTACGTTGCACCGCATGCCTGAACAGCTTTTTAGGGAAATTGAGCCAAAATATTTGTATAAGTATGAATCTTCCGATCATGACGATGTGGTTCATGTGGCGGTTTATGAAGAATACGAAAAGCAAATCAATGCAAGTGTCACCCTCACTTGTGTTATCGAGTGCACAGGCAAGGAAAATCGGTTTGAATTAAAAAAGACCGGCGGGCGCATGGGCTTTCGCGGAAGCTCCCTGGATGAAGAAAAGCGCACTATTGACGATGAAGTGACCGATTTTATATTGGATTTCTCCAAGCGATTTGGACTCACCGTGCAAGAGGTAAAAGAGACCAAATCTGAAGAAGAATCTTAATCCACCTCTTCTATGAGTAACCCGCCCCGGGACTGGACGGTCCTTTCGATGCTTGAATGGGGCACCGACTACTTCAAGAGCAAAAGGATTCCCGATCCACGGCACAGCATTGAATGGCTGCTGGCCGAAGTACTCGATGTTAAACGGCTGGACCTGTACCTCAAATTTGACCGCCCCCTTTCGGACGGCGAACTCGATGAGTTGCGCCCCCTGGTCAAACGGCGGGCCCGGCACGAACCCCTGCAGTATATTATCGGGTATACCGACTTTATGAATGCCCGCATCAAGGTAAACCCGGAGGTCTTGATCCCCCGCATTGAAACCGAACAGCTGGTAGAAATAATACTGGATGACCAGCCTGATACCGGGGACAACAAAAAGGTCCTCGATATCGGTACCGGTTCCGGTTGCATCCCCGTTGCCCTAAAACAGGAGCGGCCCGGCTGGGAACTGTTTGCCATCGACATATCGGAGGGGGCGCTCGCGGTTGCCCGGGAGAATGCACGCGAGCAGAATGCAGATATCACCTTCTCGCAGGGCAATATCGAAGACTGGGAAGCCCTTGACCTGGCCGACCAATTCGACATTATTGTCTCCAACCCCCCGTACGTGCTCCCCGAAGAGAAAGAAGCGCTGGAAAAGCAGGTGGTGGAACATGAACCGGCGGTTGCGCTGTTCACCGATAATATGAGCCGGATCTACAACAGCATCATCCGGTATGCCGGGCAGACTCTCCCCCCGTGCGGGCACCTCTACCTTGAACTGCACGAGCTGCATGCCGAAGAGATCAAGTCGCTTTTCCCCCCCGTGCAATGGGAGGTCACTGTTGAGAGCGACTATGAAAAAAAAGCTCGTTTTATCAAGGCCAAATATACCGGCAGCTAACGGTTTCAGCCGTAATCCCTCCTGCAAAAGTGTGCAAAATTTTCATTGTTAACTTTATGTGGATAACTTGTTGAAAAGTTTTTGATCGGGTGATTCCCAGTGTTAGGTTAACGTAAAATCTGTGTTAGCGGATTATTATGAGGTGTCAAGGTTTTTTTTACAAAATCATTGGAAAAACACTAAATATATGCCTCCCAATAATTTACACTGTTTAGTTAATTGTGGATAACTTTTGGATAACACGCCTTATTTTTTTTGACATCTGTCCCTGAAATTATCATTTTCGTCTCAGTATTACAGAAGCATTTGCCCCTATTTGTGTGGATAACTGTCTTGGTAAGCTATAGTGTAGAACTCTAATTCTTTATTTCTAAGGAGGTCAAGGGAATTGAATATTAATTCCGCTGATACGGCATGGGAGAAGTGTCTTGATATTATTCAGGACAACATCAGCTATCAGAAATATACGTCGTGGTTTGAACCCATTAAACCTGTCAAGCTCGAGGATAACACCTTAACCATACAAGTTCCCAGCCAGTTCTGGTACGAGTGGCTAGAAGAACATTATTACGGGATGTTGCGCTCTACCCTGGCCAAAGTACTGGGCGATGACGGGAAACTTGAATATTCGGTGGTACTCGAAAAGTCTGAGGATGACACCGGAACACGCTCGGTACGGCTCCCCCAGCGACCGATGCCCCCCAGCAAGCAGCAACAGGATGTCGACGGATATGCTGAGTACAATCCGGGGAAAATTGAGAATCCTTTTGTAATCCCCGGAATACGGAAAACATCGATTGATCCGAACCTTAACACGAACTATGTATTTGAACGCTTTATAGAAGGAGACTGCAACCGCCTGGCTCGCTCGGCGGCCATCGCTATTTCTGAGAATCCCGGCAGCAACTCGTTTAATCCGTTTTTTGTATACGGTGGAACCGGGCTCGGCAAAACGCACCTGATCCAGAGTATCGGCAACAAGATCAAGCACGATTTCGGCAACGAGAAATCGGTTGTCTACGTATCTTCCGAAAGTTTCACCAATGAATTTGTGCAGTCGATCAGGAACAACCGCGCCAGCGAGTTTTCGATGTTCTACCGGCAGATCGAGGTGCTCATTATCGACGACATCCAGTTCTTCAGCGGCAAGGAGAAGACCCAGGAGGAGTTCTTTCATATTTTCAACGCCCTCCACCAGGATGGCAAGCAGATTATACTGAGCAGCGACCGCGCCCCGCGCGAGATCCCGGATATTGAAGAGCGGCTGATCTCCCGTTTCAGCTGGGGACTGAGTGCCGACCTGCAGATCCCGGAATATGAAACGCGCTACGCCATACTTGAAAAAAAGGCACTCGACAACGGTATTGAGCTCTCTCACGACATCCTGGAGTTCATCGCCCACAATTTCAAATCGAACGTGCGCGACCTGGAGGGGGCCATCATCAAGCTGTTGGCCCACGCTTCGCTGCAGCACGAGGACGACCTGGATCTGGCCATAGCCAAGCGGGTGCTAAAAGACATGGTAAAGGAATCGAACACACAAATCTCGATCGAGCAGATCCAGACCTATGTGTGCGAATACTTCGGCATAGATACCAACAAGGTGCGCGAAAAGACGCGAAAACAGGAGATCGTGGAAGCGCGCCAGATTGCCATGTACCTGGCCAAGCAGTTTACCGACTCCAGCCTGAAAACCATCGGACTTCACTTTGGCGGGCGCGACCATTCCACCGTTATCCACGCCATCCAGACCGTGGAGGAACGGATGCAAACCAGTCCCAAGCACAAGCGCATTGTAGAGGAGCTGCACCAGAAGATAGAGGTTGCCAGCCTGTAGGAAGTAAAATTGGACCTCAGGTATTAAGAATTGACAGGATGGGCGGCATCTCTAAGCGGGTTCCGTCCGGCGCTGAATGCTTTTGATATATTGCGACTCATGACTCACGACCCAAGACTATCCTCTTATGACAATTTGATCCTTAATTCTCTGAAGTACCGTGGCAATCACGGCTTCTACGAGAAGGAACGCCGGGAGGGCAACGACTTTGAGGTGGACCTGGCGTTCAAGCTTGACCTGAAAACGGCGGCGCGGAATGATGACCTCTCCAAAACATTGAATTACGAGGAGGCGGAAGCGGTGGTCCGCGAAGTGATGGAGGGACCTTCCCAAAAATTGATCGAAACGCTAACCCTGAATATCGGGGAAATTCTCTTTGGTCGGTTTCCCGAAGTTCAACATCTTAAGGTAAGTGTTCGAAAACTCGATCCCCCGTTGCAGGCGAAAACGAACTATTCAGAAGTAACAATGACATGGCAAAGGCAATCGTAGGCATCGGTTCCAATGTAGGGGACCGGCGCCGGCATCTCTCAAAAGCCAAATCTTTTCTTGCAGGCATTTCGGAATCTGCTGTCGCGGCCTCCTCGGTTTATGTAAGCGAGCCGGTCGGTCCCTCCGAGCGCAACTTCCTGAACGCCGTGGTGGCACTGCAAACCCGCCTCTCCCCCAAAGATTTTATCCGCCGGCTGAAGGAGTATGAAGCCGAGCACGGCCGCCCGGCCAACCATCCGCGCTGGTCGCCCCGCACCATCGATCTCGACATTATTGCGTATGACGACCTGGTGCTGAGGGAGGAATCGCTCGTCATACCGCACCCCGAGTACCGCGACCGCCTGTTTGTGCTGCTGCCGCTCAGGGAGCTGAATCCCGGGTGGATTGATCCCGAAACCAGTCAGCCCATCGACGAGCTGGTGGGAACAGCGGATTCACTCATTATCCACAAAACCGAATTATGCTGGTAACATAATGGAAAACGAGTTTGAGTTTATCGCCGTTGAAGGAGTCATCGGGGCAGGCAAGACCTCGCTGGCCAAGCTGCTCTCGGAACGCCACAACGCGCGGCTGATGCTGGAGCAGTTTGAACAGAATCCCTTTCTACCCAAATTTTACGATGATCGCGACCGCTATGCTTTTCCCACCCAGATGTCGTTCCTGGCCAGTCGATTTAAACAGCAGCAGCAGATGACCAGCAAGGACCTGTTCCACGAGCTCACCATCTCTGACTACCTGTTTGAAAAAGACCGTATTTTTGCCCGGCTGAACCTGAACGATGATGAGCTATCGCTCTACGATTCCATCTATCATATCATGACCGGCATCTCCGCCAAGCCCGACCTGGTGATCTACCTGCAGGCCTCCGTTGACCGCCTGATGGAAAATATCAGGGAGCGCGACCGCGACTACGAACGCCAGATCACCCGCGATTACCTGCAGGAACTCTGTGATGCTTATAACCATTTCTTCTATCACTACAATAAATCACCGCTCATAATCATTAATACCAGTGATATCGATTTTGTAAGTAATGAAAAACATTTAGATTATATAGACGAGCAGGTGTTCAACCAGCCGATTCGCGGCAACACTCACATTCATATTGTACCCAGCTAGCATGCTTCTACGCACGATTATTTTCTTTGTAGTCATTTACTTCCTGATTAAAATTGTCAGCCGACTATTTTTGCCCTCCTCCCAATCGCAGTCACGCCCCCGCGGGCGAACCTCGTCCGGGGCCGATTTTTTTCATTCGGTATTCAACCAGATGAATCAACAGTCCCGGCAGCAGAACCAGGGGCAGTCCGGCAACGGCAGCGTTAAACAGCGGATAGACCAGATTGAAGAGGCCGAGTATGAGGAGATCGAGGAGGAAGAAGAGGAACAAAGTACGGGCCACAAATAGCCTGCCCGCATCACTGGCCGAACCCATTCCTGCCCCCCGGCGCACAGCAACAGAAGTCAAACCACCATTCTGGCTGGTACCGGGTGGCTGCAAATTGTCATTTCCTTTTATGTGATTTAGCTGTCGAACCCTTATCTTTAGATCATTGTAAGTACAACTCCTAACAAACAGATAGTATGAGTTTCGAAGAAACACTGGAAGAAGGATTAGCATCACTGCGTGAAGGCGATTTTGACGAAGCGCTTGATATAGCCCACAGCCTGCAAAAGATGGAGCCGGAAGCGGCTGACGGATTCCACCTGGAGGCGATGACATTTCAAAAGCTGAACCAGTGGGAACCCAGTGTGGAAGCGCTTGACAAGGCGATAGCCCTGGAGCCGGAAAAGAGCGGATACTACAATCTTCGCGGGTTCGCCCAGCTGCAGATGGAACAGCTCAGCGATGCGGAAAAGGATTTCAAAAAAGCGATCGACCTTGACGACTCTCCCGCGGCGCACCGAAACCTGGTGCTCTACAAGATTATGAACGACCAGGGAAACGAGGCGATCTCCTACCTGCTGGACCGCATCCGCAACGACCCGAAGGATGTGGAAAACTGGATCCTGATGGGCGACCTCATGCAGCGGGCCGGACAGGCCGAAAAGGCGCGCTCGTACTACGAGCAGGCCAAAAAGATGGACCCGGAGAACGAGTATGTACAGGGGCAGCTGGATGAGCTCTAGAGACCAACCCTGCAATTCAAATGGCCGGAACTCAAATGCCCGCGTTTGCAGCATGTGCGGGCACGGGAGTAGCTTTTGATTCATTTGTGTATTCGTCAGGTGGGATATTGAGAATTTGGGCTTCACGCTCGATATTCTCTATCTAAAATCTAACAGCTGTTAGTCTGAGAACAGAGTGGAAGAATCACCAACAGGAGCCTGTTTTAGATTTTAATTTGGTGCTTGTCATTTGAATTGCAAAACCCCTATATTTGAAGCCTTTAAAATTTGATATACCCTCTCAGCCCTGGTGGCGGAATTGGTAGACGCGCTGTCTTGAGGGGGCAGTTCCCTTCGGGGAGTGCTGGTTCGACTCCAGTCCAGGGCACATTTAAAAACCCAATAATCGCCGTAAAATGTTGAGTAACAAAAACTTATCATTTTACGGCTTTTTTATTGGTACAACATTGGTAAAAAAACTTGCTGAATATTATGGTTTATATGCCGTGTTCAGTATTTTTTTCCTTTGTATTCAGAAATTTATCCGTTTGGTCCAATTACACAGCTATTACCTGTATTGATCCATTTCCTTTCTTCAGGATAGAGTTTCTTTAAATCGTACTTATCCATGATATCGTCCTATTGTTTACCACCTATGGAAAATATTACAATAGGAAATCAGCTCCGATTTTTTCATTATGCTCTTGTTCTTCTAATAATTTGAATGGGGTGAGTACATGAAAATGCATTTTTATGTTGCAATACTGCTGCTTGCCTTATCGCTTTCTATAGTGACAATTGCATCGGCCCAGGAGACGGAGGGGGTCCTCGACGAGCAGCTTGGCCGAGTTTCATTCGTTAATTCATGCACACCTGCCGTACAGGTAACCTTCGAACGTGCTGTTGCCCTTTTGCACTCATTCTGGTGGCAGGAAAGCGAAAAAACATTTCGAGAGATACTTGAGCGCGACCCAAATTGTGCCATCGCAACCTGGGGCATCGCGACCACTCTCATAGGGAATCCCTTTGCTACCGGTCCCACTACAACGCAGGCACAGCAGGCAAAGGAGGCGATTGGACACGGTCTCACTATCGGTGCGAAGACTGAGCGTGAACGCCTTTTCATTGAGGCGGTTGCGCAATACTATGAGAACTTTACCGAGCGCTCGCACGGTGCAAGAATCAAATCACTCTCGGATGCATTCGAGAATGTAGCAAGACGCTTCCCCGAAGACGATGAATCGCAAATCTTTTCAGCGATCTATTTGAGGGCCATGCAGGACCCGGCCGAGAAGACGTTTGCATCTGCCCTAAAGGCCGCCGCCATTCTTGAAATCCAGTTTAAGAAATATCCGGATCATCCCGGCGTCGCCCACTATCTCATCCACAGCTACGACTATCCTCCAATCGCGGGTAAAGGACTCAATGCAGCGAAGCGCTACTCCGAAATTGCACCATCAGCGCCTCATGCACTGCACATGCCTTCTCACATTTTTACACGTGTTGGTTCATGGGAGGAGTCAATTGCAAGTAATCTGCGATCTGAATCTGTCGCCAAAGCTGAAAAGGAGTTCACCGATCAGTTGCACGCCATGGATTACCTGGTGTACGCCTATTTGCAGCTCGCACGCGACAAAGATGCGCAACGCGTGGTCGGGGGTGCACCTGGGGTGCGAGGTAACGAAAAGGTTCAGATCACACCCTACGCACTCGCTGCTATACCTGCACGCTATGCAATCGAACGCAACGAATGGAAAGAAGCTGCGCAGCTTCGGGTTCAGGAGACACGCTTCCCATACACCGCCGCATTGACGCACTTTGCACGTGCCCTGGGTGCTGCGCGTAGCGGCGATGCGGTTGCAGCAGAACGTGATGTACAGGAACTTGCACGCATCGTTGAGGCGATGAAGTTAACCAATGACACATACTGGGCTGTTGAAGTGGAAGTACAGCGATTGGGTGGTGCAGCGTGGGTTGCCTTTGCACAAGGAAACCGCGAGCAGTCACTAACCCTTATGCGCGCCGCCGCCGACCTGGAAGATACAAGTGAGAAGGCTGCCGTTAGTCCCGGAAGACTTGTGCCTGCACGGGAACTCCTCGGTGACATGCTGTTCGAGAGCGACCGGCCGGGTGAGGCACTCGTTGAATACGAGCAATCACAAAGGCACGATCCCAACCGCTACCGTACCCTATACGGTGCAGGTCAGGCTGCCGCGTTGACCGGCGACCGCGTTAAGGCACGGCATTACTTTTCCAGCTTGATGGAAATGGTGAACTCAGGCGATTCCCGCCCTGAGATCGAGAAGATTCGACGCTATCTTATGGAAAATTGATATATCGTCGTAATGACACATAATCCTTCTATGTCAATCAAACGTTGTTTATTAGTGTAGCACCATGTGAAAAAGATAAGTTTGCGGCATAACATCTATAAAAAAACATTTTTTACTCCGCCGGGCGGGCATCGCACAACAGATTGATATTAACGGCATCATCTCTCGCGAGCAGTTTTTGCGTTATCTTCTCGAACTCTTTGGCCGTCTCGATCCGACTGGTCCCCAGCAGGGAGCGGTATTCGTCTTCGATGATGGTGATAGAAAAATGTTCGAGCAGAAGCCTCACCAGTTTTTCCCTGCTCAGCCCGGTCTCCCTCAAAAATGCCGGGCAGTATTCAAGGACAACAGATCCCACCTTTTGGCGGTCAATCATCCTGTCCATCCCCTCCAGGACAAAAAGCTCAGCACCCTCCACATCAATTTTTACCAGGTCTATATAAGTCTCGTCAAGGTAGAGCGACCAAAATTTATCCAATGTGATGCTGGGACACACCCATTGATCGCCGTTTAAATAGTTGTCGGTTTCGACGAGGCTGTGGCAGGAAGAGTGCGAACTCTGGTGGAACTCCGTAAAGCCGTTCTCACTGGAAACAGCTAAATTCATCGTAACAATATTATCCAGCCCGATCATATTGTTATTCAGCGCGTTGTAATTGGCATAGTCGGCCTCAAAAGCATATACCTTGCCCGAACTGTTGACCTTCCGGGCGGCCATTCGAGTAAAATAGCCCACATTGGCCCCTATATCTATGAATACAGATCCATCCTGTAAATGCTGCTCAATAATGTCGGATACTTCAGCCTCATAGGTCCCCTTCGCCATCTTTGCACCGGATGTATGGGCCATGCTCGGCGGAAATGTCCAGTTATTTTTTATCCTGAAGTAGTGAAAATCAAATGTATTCTTTGCCTTTTCCAACAGCCTCTTGTGATACATGTTGTTCTATCCCGGCTAGTGTAGTTCTCGATTAATGGGCCTCGTCGTTATTTATGCGGAACCACGTATTATTTTTCGCATTCATGCCCTGTTATGCCGCTTTTTCAGCTAAATGCATGCCGCTTGTGCCACAGGATTTAATTGGCAACATCACAAAGTTTTCTTTTGAATGATGGTTGAGTACCCATCCTGTTTCCCCCGTTCACCTGTATTATACAAATAATGGCGCCACATGATTTCCTTTTGGCGTATAACGGCAGGGAATTACGTAATTTCACGGTCACCGCGGCAGATTTCCATAAATAGGGATGAGCTACTCCAAAAGATATTGTATCTTTGCGATCTGAATTTCAGATAAATTATTGAACCGTGATACAGCGAATACAAACTCTTTTTCTGTTTCTGGCTTTTCTATTTAATGGAACCGTATTTTTCAACCCGCTCTATTCCCACGCCATGCAAGACCCCAAGCCATGGATCGGGACGGGGTTTGCCGTGGTACTGACGGTGGCGGCGCTCATGTCGCTTGGCTGCATTTTCCTCTATAAAAACCGGCCGGCCCAGATGACGTGGGTAAAACGAACCATGCTCATCCAGATTGCCAGCCTGGGCTGGGGCGCCGGCATCCTGTTTTCCCTGGGCGGATTTGGCCTGTTTTTATGGGATGAGCTGCTCGGGGTGGCGTTGCTGCTGCTGGGGCTTATCGCAGAAATTCTGGCTCTTCGCAATATCAAAAAAGATGAGGAACTGGTTCGTTCAATGGACCGGATCCGGTAGTTAGCCTGCATACTGAACCCCACATCTTGATCCCCATGCCCGACTCGTACCCGCGCCTAAAGGTCTTGACCGCACTGGGAGCCGGTTTGGTAGCGTTCGGATTTTCGCCGATCTTTGTCCGCTTCACCCCCGAAACCCCGCCCCTCGTGCTGGCTGCCTACCGCACTGTCATCGCCTCGCTCCTGCTTTTGCCTTACTGGTATATGACGCGGGACCGGGCCGTCACGCCCACAAAAGACAAGTTTTATGTATTCCTGGCGGGACTCTGCCTGGGCATTCATTTTATCTGCTGGATCGCCTCGCTCCACTATACCTCGGTGGCTTCTGCCTCCGTCCTTGTTACGATCCACCCGATCATGCTTATCCTCATAGAGCGCCTCTGGTTCAAGCGCAGCTTTGCGATCACCTCGTGGATCGGGGTCGGCATGGCCTTTTCCGGCTCGGTGCTGCTCGGAATCTCCGACAGCCAGATAGAAACCGACTTCTCCGATCCGCTGTTTGGAAATTTCCTGGCAGCCAGTGCTGCGGCCATTTTTGTGGTCTACCTGCTGATCGGACAGAAAATCCGGCAGAAACGGGAGTGGGTGGATTATGTATTCCCGGTCTACTTTTTTGCCGGTGCAACCTGTGTGATCACCGCCCTGGCCCTGGGCAACAACCTGCTGGAGATAAGCCTGATCGGGGCGGCCTCGGCTACCGGCATGGCGGTATTTCCCCAGATTATCGGTCACGGATCCATGAATTACGCGGTCAAGTATGTGTCTCCCACGCTCATCTCCACGCTCATTCTCACGGAACCCATTTTCGCTACATTCCTGGCCTATGTCCTCTTTGACGAGCTGCCGCCGATCACCTCCTTCATTGCCATGCTGATCATTATCATCGGTGTGGGCCTGACATGGAGGCGCAAGGCACGCAACAAGTAATAGTCCCCTCTTTATAGCATGATCATAGTATTTATACAAATGTACGCTCATTATACCTTCATTCGGATTTCCAATAATATCAGAATGAACGCACCCATGAAGAAGCTGTTACCAATCGCAGTCCTGCCGCTGCTGTTACTTCCCGGACTACTGCGGGGCCAACAGGTCCAGGTGGTGGATGAGAACACCCTGCAACCTGTCAACAATGTTTATCTTTACAACCAGGACCAGGATAAAACTGCCATGACCAATATGGAGGGAAAAGCCGACCTTTCAGGCTTTGACCCGGGCGACTATATCACCTTTCAGCATGCCTCCTACAAAAACCTGGTACTCTCCCTTGAACAGATCAGGGAGCTGAACTACCGGGTAACGCTGGCCGAACGGTCGGTTAATATGGAAGAAGTCTTTATCTCCGCCAGCAAGTGGGAGCAGAAACAGTCCGAAATCCCACAGAAAATCATCCAGATCAGCACCGAAGAGATCAGCTTCAGCAACCCGCAGACGACCGCTGACCTGCTTCAGCAGTCGGGGAAGGTGTTTGTGCAAAAAAGTCAGCTCGGGGGCGGAAGTCCGATGATACGGGGATTCGCCGCCAATTCGGTGCTTATTGCCGTTGACGGCATCCGTATGAACAACGCTATTTTCAGGAGTGGAAACCTCCAAAATGTGATTTCACTTGACGCCAACGCGCTCGATCAAACCGAAGTCATCTTTGGTCCCGGTTCCATCATCTACGGGAGCGATGCACTGGGCGGGGTCATGAACTTCCAGACCAAAGATCCGCAGCTCTCCTTTTCGGAGAAATCCATCACCAGTGCGGGTTCAATGGTTCGGTACTCATCGGCCAATAACGAGCGCACGATTCACGGCGATCTCAACCTGGGATACCAGCACTGGGGACTTCTGACTAGTATAACCTATAGCCATTACGACGACCTGCGTTCAGGGGGCGACTTTTATGACCGCTACCCCGATTTTGGCAAGCGAAAGCAGTACCAGGCACGCATCAACGGCGTCGACAGAATCCTTGAAAATAGTGACGTAACGCTGCAAAAATACTCGGGCTACGAACAGCTCAGCCTGATGCAAAAAGTACGCTACAAGTCCGATGGAGCCTGGAACGCAGACTATGGCTTCCACCTTTCCACGACCAGTGACATCCCCCGCTACGACCGGCTGATTGAACGTGAAAACGGAGAAAGCGGTCCCTTTGCCAACGCCGAGTGGTATTACGGTCCACAGACCTGGATGATGAATGCACTGAAAATCAGTGCCGCTGAACCGACGTCGCTGTTTAACAACATGAGCGGTACCTTCTCGCATCAGTGGTTCCAGGAGAGCCGCAATGACCGGGATTTCGGGGGAACTCACCGACGCAACAGGGAGGAGAATGTGAATGTGGTAACCGCCAATATCGATTTTGACAAACGGTGGAACGAGGACTACGAGCTCTTTTACGGGGTGGAAACCGTGTACAACTACGTGGCCTCCGAGGCTCGAACCACCGATATTGCCACCGGCCAAAGCCGACCGGAAGCGACCCGCTATCCTGACGGCGGCAGTCGCTATACCCAGTTTGCCGGTTACGGCAAATACCGGCATAACCTGTCAGACCGGGTAACCGCCATCCTTGGCGCCCGCTACAGCCATGTTGTGCTCAATTCCCGGTTCAGGGATACCCGGTTCTACGATTTTCCCTTTGACAAAATTGAGATTAATACCGGGGCGTTCAGCGGCAGCCTGGGCTTTACCTACCGGCCGCTGGACGACCTCCAGTTCAACCTGAACGGCACTTCCGGTTTCAGGGCCCCCAATGTGGACGACGCCGCCAAAGTATTCGATTCGGAGCCGGGCAGCGTGGTTGTACCCAATGAAAACATCAAGCCGGAATATTCCTACAATCTCGACTTTTCAATCATCAAGCGGTTTGAGGAAACCGCCCGTATTGAACTCAACAGCTTTTATACCCGGCTTCGCGACGCCATGGTTCGGCGCAACTATCAATTTGCAGGGCGGGATTCCATTATATATGATGGAGAACTGAGCCGGGTGGAAGCAGTGGTCAACGCCGGGAAAGCGTACATATACGGTTTTAGTGCAGACCTGAGCCTGCAACTGGTTAACCATCTCCGTTTCAATTCCAATATTACCTACACAAAGGGGAAGGATATCACCAACCAGGAGCCCCTGCGACACGTAGCACCGTTTTTTGGACAAACCGGCTTCACCTACAAGGCCGAGCAGGTCAAACTGGAGCTCTATTCCGAATTTAATGCTCGCAAAGACATCAGCGACTTTTCTCCATCCGAAAAAAGCAAAACGCATCTCTACACTGAAGACGGGTCCCCCGGCTGGGCAACCCTCAATGCCAGGGCTTCGTACCAATTCAGTGAAAGTTTCAGAATCAACGCCGGGGTCGAAAATATTATGGACAAACACTACAGGCCATATTCATCGGGAATCAGTGCACCGGGACGCAATATTATTATCGCTTTACGCGCAAATTTGTAAGAATTCACGTTTCAGGATATCTTACATACAGGAAAAAGATAAACGAAATACTGACAAATCACGTTAATAGCCTCGAAATCAGGTATATTCCCGGTTCTTAATAAACATTAGAGATGGATTAAAAGTATTGCTTTGATGTAATAATCAGTATCTTACGTGCCTGTAAAATGAGAGCACGTAAAAAAAAGAGGTTTTGACAAACCCATAGCGTTTGCAAAAGCCTCTAACATAATCAAGTACTGATTAAGGTTCGACGTCGATAACAAAGCAGTTATCGATTCAATTACCGTTAACGAATAAAACATCTATGAATGCTAAACCTCATGAATTCTCACGCAATCTTCTTATACCTGCACTGGTCGCAGTGGGCATTACTGTCTCCACTTGCACCCAGCAACAGGAGGAGATTGTCGAACAGAATATCGATCAGGGGTTGAATGTATCGGTTACCGAACCAGTAGAGCGCGACTACGAAGAGATCAAGAATAGTGGAGTGTTGCGGATGATCACCAACTACAGCTCCAATACCTATTTCTTGCATCAGGGCATTGACAGAGGATTTGAGTATGAAATGGTCCGCGAGTTTGCCAATGAGCACGACCTGGCTCTTGAAGTAGTGATTGTGGGGCCCAATCAAAATCCCTATGATCTGCTGAACAGCGGCGCGGGCGACCTTATTGCCGCAAATTATACCATCACGCCCGAGCGCAAACAGTATGTAAAATTTACCCGCCCGTACAATCTTGTAAACCAGCTCATCATTTTTTCTGATGACATAGAAAACCCACCCTCAACGCTCGAGGCGCTGGCAGAACGCAACATCCCGATAACGGTGCGGCGAAACAGTTCATATTACAGCCGTCTCCAGGAACTCCAGCAGAATGGGTACGACCTGAACATCCGGCTCACGTCCAGCGACATGGATACAGAATCGCTCCTTTTTGAAATTTCGCGGGATGAGCACCAGGCCACGGTGGCCGACAATAACATGTTCCAAGCCTCCGGAACCTACATGAACGGCCTGGTAAAGGGACCGACTATTGCCCGGAATGACACCATCGCCTGGGCAATCCGGAATAATGCCAGCGACCTGGAAACCCGGTTAAATCGCTTTTTGTACAAACATTTTCGGTTTGGAGCGCAAGAAGGCCAGCCTAAACGGTCTACCTTTTTGAATGTATTGAGGAAACGCTATTTCGGCGGGGGGCAAGCCCAGCAGGTGGCCAGTATTTACAGGCCTGTTTCCGAAATTGAAGGCACCGGCATTATCTCACCCTACGACGATCTTATTAAATCCGTGGCCGATTCCGCCGGGGTCGACTGGCTGATGATCGCTTCCATAATCGCCCAGGAAACCAAGTTTAACCCCAATTCAAAAAGCTGGGCGGGTGCTGTCGGACTGATGCAGGTGATGCCGCAGTTTTCGCAGGTTGAAAATGAACAACTGCTTTATGACGCAGAGATCAATCTCCGGGAGGGCGTTCGCATTATCACCGAGCACCTGCGACACTATTCCTACCTTGACAGTCTCAACCAGTGGGCATTGGCCCTGGCTACCTACAATGCGGGGCCGGGACATGTAGCCGACGCCCGCCGGCTCACCATCGACCACAACAAAAATCCCAACGAGTGGGAAAACGTATCAGACGCCCTGCTGAAGCTGATGCAGCGAAAATACTACAAGGATGCGCGCTTCGGGTTTTGCCGCGGCATAGAAACGGTGCGTTACGTCAAGGAGGTTATGAATCGTCACCAGACCTACGAAACTATTCTGGCCATGGCCGAACGCAAAAACCTGAATCAACAGCTCGGAATGGTGAATACTATTCAATAGACCCCCTTTGAACAGGAGCTGTATTGGCATACTTCCGGCATACAAAATATCCAGGCTGCTGGATGTATCCATTTTTTCGGGTTTAGTTATTTGTGACTGGTTATTCGTTATTTGATTTAACCAGTAACGAATTCCTAATCACCAACAACTGATATCTGCCGGTGTTTTCGGGTTATGCTGCTACAGCACTTTGAGTACGACCAGGGTGATATCGTCGTACTGAGTATCTTCTGAAAATGCATTGACCTCCTGAATAATGGCATCCTGGATCTCTTTGGCCGCCCCATCCCTGTTTTTGCGCACACACTCCAGAAGCCGCTCCTCTCCATACTCCTCGGTTTGCTCCGGGTTCATCGCTTCCGTCACCCCGTCGGTATAAAAAACCAGGATATCGCCTTCAGACAGAATGATGCGCTCCTCATGGTAGGGAGTCGTTGTTGGCATCGCCCCCAGGATCAATCCACCTTCCTCCAGCTCGCGGGACTCATTTTCTCCTTTCCTCAGCCATATCGGTGGGTTGTGCCCGGCATTTACAAACCTGAAGCTTTTGTCCTCATTATAGTACTTCCCCCAGAAAAAGGTAATAAACTTGTCCGATGGCGTATTCTCATACATGATGTCATTGATCTGATCCGTAGCCTCGGCCAGCGTTATTTCAATAGGCAGCAGTACATGCAACATCGCCTGCAGGTTGGCCATGAGAAGAGCGGCCGGTACTCCCTTGCCCGTGACATCTCCAATGGCAAACAGGTAGTTGCCATCGGGGGTTTGCGCAACATCAAAATAGTCGCCCCCGACCTGGTAGGAAGAGACATTCGTAGCGGATAGGTCGATCCCCTCAATTTCAGGGATCGGGTCCGGCAGGAGTCCCCGTTGAATCGTTTTGGCGATATTCAGCTCCTCCTCCATGCGCTCCTTCTCGATACGCTCCTCCAACAGGTAGCTTTTCTGGATGGAAAGAAGGGCCAAGTTCCCCAGTGAGCGCAGGAAGTTGTAGTCTGACCGGGTGTAATCCTCCCCGTTGGCACGGGCTCCCACTCCCACCAGCGCAATGGTATCACGCTGGAAATTAAGACCGATAACCGCTTTTATTTCATTTTTTTTGAGGAAGGGGACATCCTCCTCCACCGATTCATCTACCTCAACAAGATCCTCTTCAAAATTGAACAGCGTATCTATCTCTTCTTGGGACGGCTGGCCCTTTATACCACTTGAGGCGGCCAGCGAACGCTCTTCTTCATGCTCCAAAATGAAGAAAAACTTCCGGATGAGCATCTGCCCGAGCATCGCGAACTTGAAGATCCGCACGATCTCATCGCGGTCCACCATCATGTTAAAATCCTTGCTCAGATCAAACAGGGTGTTTAACTCATACACTTTGCGATCCAGCATCCGGTTGATGCGCCGCAGCTCGGTAAACATCCGCGAGTTGGCAATAGCCACGGAAGAGATAATAGCCAGGCTCTCGATAAACTCCTGCTCATGATCGCTTAGCGGCTGCTTGTTTCCCTTTGCACCCAGACACAAAAATCCCAGGTGGTGATTGCTGGTCTGCAGGTTGAACAGCGTGCACTGGGTCTCTCCCTCAATTATTTCGGGCAGGGCTACATCATCCAGGTCTTGCCGTATTATGGATTGCTCCTTGACCCGTTCGGGCTCGGGAAATGATATTTTTGTTCCCTCTTCGGGACAATTCCTGCCTTTCGACTTCGTGACCACGTAATTGCCCTCCGCCGGCTGGTAGATCAATACCATCGCCTTGGTGATCAACAGCTTGCCCATGGTGATAAGCAGCAGGTTGTTCAATACAAAATCCATATCGTGCGACTCGATAAGCAGGCGGGAGGTCTCGAGAAGGGTTTTTAACTCAAAACGGCTGTGTCGATCTTCCATCTGATGAGATGACTGGCTCAAAACAATTTATTTCTTTTTGGTCATACGAATTTTATTTAACGTGCCCTCTTTGGAGTACTCAACATCGTCCATCAGCCTTTTAATCAGGTATACCCCCACTCCGCCCCGCTTTTTCTGTTTAATCTTTTCACGCACGTTGGGTTTAGAATAGGAGGAAGGATCAAAGTTCTGGCCACTGTCCAGCAGCGATACCCAGAATTCGTTACTGTTATATCCCAGTTTTATATCTACCGATCTGTTTTCATCATTGTTGTATGCATGCTTGATGATATTGGTATAGGCTTCATCTACCGCGAGGCGAATATCAGCGACATCCTGCTTGTTAAAGCCAAAATCGGTGGCGTGTTTAGCCACAAAATTTCGTACCTCTGCCAGGTGCTCCGTCGAAGCTTGAACCCTCATACTGTATATTGAATTAGGCTTCGGCAATTTTTTGGCAGGTTTTAGTGTTCATTCTCAAATTTTTCAATCGCTTCCTCTTCATCATCCAGGATGTCGTAGAGCGTGGGAAACCCCAGCAGGTCAAAGACGTTGTACACCTTTGCGTTCATGTTGGTAAGCTTTATGTCGCCTCCCAGGCTGCGCACATCTTCAATATAGGCCATGAACACCCCCAACCCCGCGCTGGCGATGTAATCCAGATCACTGCAATTTACGATGATATGGTACTTATCCCGGTCGATCAGTTCACGCAAAGAGTCTTCCAGGTGTGAAGCGGTATGGGCATCCAGTTCGCCACTGAGCTCCAACACATCGAATGACTCTACTTGCCGATGGTTAATACTAAAATTTTTCATTTCGTCGCTGGTAAGGATTTAAGAAAACGCCATTAATTTTACTGACTCGTAAACATAAAAAATTTTGCGATTATCCATCGTGTCTATTTAAAGAAGTTGTACAACCCACCGAAAAAGAACTTTCTCTGGGAGGGGCATGAGATTTATACGGGGCTTTCTCAGAAAGGATTCAAAAAAATAGGACCTCACACGTATCAGGTGTGAGGTCCTGACTATTCATCAAGAGAGACGCTACTTGAGCGCACCGTAATTTAAGGAATAAAACAATAGGAACACAAATATTTTTATAGGCCTAAACACCTATGCCGCAAATTGACGTGGTTCACTCCACAAGAGGAGAAATCGGGGTTTTAAACGAAATGAGACGGATAAACCCCTCTCAAATGTTTTCCCGTTGCGTAGTCATCAACTTTTTGGCGGCGGATGCGGGTACTTCTGGACCAGTTCACGGATCTTTTTTGATAGTTCCCGGTAGGCTTCTTTTTCGCTTTTCAGTGAAAGGTCGGTGCTGCGCCTCCACACCAATTCGTCGTTCGCGGCATCCACAAAATCAAGAACCAGCCTGTTTTCTTCATATTCAGAGAATTGTTCGCCCCGGGCCAAAAAAGGGGCGGCCTTCCACCCGACCAGATAGTTCACCATGGGCGGTTCCGTACCAGTCTCTGTAACAACGTAATAAAAAATTATCAGGTCGGGCTCCGAACCGATAGAGGCGTAATCCAAGCCCGCCGAGGGTAAATGAAACTCCAGTGCTTTCTCAATCCTTGAGGAAAGCTGGGCCCACTTAAAGAGAGGGTTTTCGCTGCCAACCATCGCCCTGCTCCCGAAGCGGTAGGTTTGGTACTGCGTATAGTTTACAGTGGGAGACACCGCCTCTTGGGTGTTGCGGCACCCCATTAATGCCATCGCAGATATACCAACCAAACAGATATAGGTATATCTTAGCAGGTATCTCATAAAAACAAAGCACCGGTCAGGCAACCGGTGCTTTTCTGAAATTTATTTAACAAGCATCTAGTCAGACGCATCGGGGGTAGTCCCTTCTCCCTGCACTTCTGCAACCCAGTACTTTTCATCATATTCTTCCTGCAGTTGCTTGCCAATCTTGTCGGCCATCTCTGCAGTGGAAACTCTGCCCAGCCGCACCCGGAACCAGATATCACCGGTTTCTTCATTTCCATGCTTTACGACATATGCATCCGGGAAGCCGCGCTCCTGCCATTTTGAAACCTGGCCCGCCGCCTTATCACGGGAGCGCCACGCTTCTACCTGTACGGCCAGCGGACCATTGGGGTCGAATTCAATTCGCTGTGCCTCTTCCTCTTTTTTCCTGGCGGCTTCGAGGCTGTCAGCGCGCGCCTGCTCGGCCCGGGCGATACTGTCCTGGCGTGCCTGCTCAAGTTTTTGCTGACGCACTTGTTCAAGCGAATCCTGACGGGCCTGTTCACGCTGCTGCTGCTCTTCCTGGCTTGGTCCACATGCACTTAGCATTACAACCAACGTAATCGTAGTTAACAGGTAGACTGAAAATGATTTCATGGCAAAAAAATTAAGTTGCAGAGTTATTTAACTCCCGATGCAAATTATTTATCACACTCTCATCCGATAAATAATTGTGCTATGAGTTTTAAGGATATTAAAGCATAATATAACCATAAAGATATTATATATTTCTAAAAATATTTTTATTCCACAGACTCTTCTCAAGCATCTTACCACCGGGCGGTTAACAGGGTACCCACTCCACATCGGATCTTCACTTTAAAGTTGCGTAGAAACGCCTATCTATTTAGATTTGGTCTAAATTTTCAGCTGGTATAGAAAAGCTCCTTGCCATTGATGTTAACACTGTTAACGCCTGTTGAATCACGCAGACTGTTCGCGACTCAACTGCTTTTTCAAATTCAATTTACCTGTAGGTAATCGATTCTGGGAATAAAACTACATAAAAAAAATACGCTTCCCTGGTACCTCCTTGTACCCGTTCTCCTTATTTCCATAGGCGTGTTGCTGCCGCTGTTCTACCTTTTGATCAGGGCTTTCGGGGCCTCGGCAGAAACTCTGAACGATGTGGTATTGCGGGTACGCAATTTGCGGCTGCTCGCCAATACCCTCCTGCTTACAGGGGGTGTACTTGTGCTGGATACCATGATGGCACTGCCACTGGCTTATCTTTCCGCGCGCTGTAATATTCGGGCGCGCAAACTGATTACCCTGCTCGGGGTTATTCCCCTGGCGATGCCGGGCTATGTAATGGCTTATGCTTTTATGGGACTGGGGGGCTATAACGGTACTTTTTCCCATTGGTTCGGGGTTATAGTTCCACGTCCCAGTGGATTTTGGGGCTCGCTGCTGGTGCTCAGCATCTGCACTTTTCCCTATCTCTACCTGAATCTTCGAACAGCTCTGCTGGGGATGGATCCCTCGATAGAGGAGGCCTCCCGTTCGCTGGGTCACGATGCCAAGTCCACTTTTTTTCGTGTCATTCTCCCCCAGCTGAAACCGGCGTTTCTGGCAGGTTTTCTTTTGGTCAGCCTTCACGTATTCGGAGATTTCGGTACCGTTTCACTGATGCGGTTCGAGACCTTCAGTTATGCTCTCTACCTTCAGTACGTAGCGGCGTACGACCGCATTTACGCCGCCTGGCTCGCCCTGATGCTGCTCGCCCTGACCACCGCAGCCCTGGTCCTTGAGTACCGTCTGCTGCGCAAAGCCATTTTTTACCGGCTCGGACGCGGGGCCAGCCGGGAACGAAAATACCTGGAGCTCGGGAGCTGGAAATTCCCCGCCTATGCCTTTGTCGTTCTATTCTCCCTGGTGGCCATTCTGCTTCCACTTTCATCCATCGGCTACTGGCTGAATGAGGTCCCTTTCTCTGAGCTTTCCGATGACCTGCTGTCTTCATTTTGGAATTCGGTGGCCGCTTCGGCGCCCGCGGCGCTGCTTACCACCCTTATGGCCCTGCCCATCGCCTACGTGGGCGTGCGCTTCAAAAGCAATTTGACCAACCTGCTGGAGCGGGTGGCGTACCTGGGGTATGCGACGCCCCCTCTAGCCTTTGCCCTGGCATTTGTATTCTTTTCGCTCTATGTAACTCCATTTTTGTACCAAACGCTCCTGCTGCTGGTAATTGCTTATTCGCTCCACTTTCTGGCGGAGGGGATCGGTCCTATACGCAGTTCGCTGTACCAGGCGCCACCCCAGCTGGAAGATGCGGCAAAATCGCTGGGATACTCCTCGTTCAAATCATTTGTAAAAGTTACACTTCCGCTGCTTACCGGTGGAATTATTGCATCGGCATCTTTGGTTTTCTTATCCGCCATGAAAGAATTATCGATAACTTTCTTACTTTCTCCAATAGGATTCAATACGCTTGCGTTAAACGTATGGTCCTATACCGGCGAAGCGATGTTTGCGGAAGCCGCACCTTTTGCATTTACAATCTTAATATTTTCGACGCTTTTTGTCGGTCTTTTATTTTCGCGTGAATGGAACAAAATATGAAACAACTACTCAGGGTAGACCATTTGACCAAGGCCTTTGATGACAACGGGCCGGTGGTAGATTCGGTGACTTTCGAAGTCAGGGAAAATGAAATTTTTGCGCTGCTGGGCCCCAGTGGTTGTGGCAAAACCACCTGCCTGCGGCTTATTTCCGGGTTCGAACACGCCGACGAGGGGAAAGTTTATGTAGAAGAAGAACTGCTCGAGTCCCCCGACCGGCACGTAGCCCCCCAGGACCGGGGCATTGGATTCGTATTCCAGGACTACGCCCTGTTCCCCCACCTTTCCGTGATCGACAATGTCGCATTCGGTCTTACCGATATTCCTAAACATAAACGGCATGTCTACGCTGAAGAGGTGCTTTGCCGGACAGGCATGGGCGACTATAAAGACCGAAACCCAAGCGAACTTTCGGGTGGGCAGCAGCAGCGGGTGGCTCTGGCCCGCGCCATCGCTCCCAAGCCCAAACTTGTATTGCTCGATGAACCATTTTCAAACCTCGATGCGGTTTTGAGGGAATCTACCCGCAAGGAGGTACGCAGCATCCTGAAAAAAGCCGGCATGAGTGCGCTGCTGGTTACCCACGACCAGGAGGAGGCCCTCTCCTTTGCCGACCGCATTGCAGTGATGAACGATGGGCGGATCGAACAAGTCGGCACCCCGGAAGAGGTCTACTACAAGCCGAAAACCAAGTTTGTAGCCCAGTTTTTGGGGCGCACCAACCTGTTCCGTGTGGAGGCCGCGGGAGAGGAAGAAGTGATGACTGAACTTGGCAAACTGCATCTCAACTGCTGTGCCCGGGGGCGCGTGCTCTGCTCAATACGTCCCGAACACCTTACGCTGGAAAAGCCAAACGGCGCTGAACTCGATTCAGGCGTGGGCACGGTCGTCAACCGGGAATTCAAGGGCCACGACATCACCTACCATGTCATGTTGAACGGGGAGCGATACCTGGTTCACACCGATAACCGGCTGCTGTTCGATCCCGAAGACAAGGTTGTCATCAAGCCCCTGGAATCAGCGGTGGTATTACAGGAAGATCAGTGAGTGGCATCGCGCTGTTTTAGCGGCGGTTCTTTAAACCGGGACAGCCATTCCCCTGAAAATTGCGTGGAATTCCAATTTACGGAAATACAACAAACAGCATATTATGACTTTTTCCGGCTTTCTCATTCTACTGGTAATCGCCGCTATCTGCGGGGCTCTAGGTCAAAGTATAGCCGGTTATTCAATGGGAGGCTGCCTGGTATCTGCAGCAGTGGGTTTTATCGGGGCCCTAATCGGCAAATGGATGGCTGCCGAGCTCGGACTAACGTACCTCCTTCCCATAAATATCGACGGGGAAACCTTTCCCATCGTTTGGTCCATACTTGGCTCTGCTCTCTTCAGCGTAGTCATCGGCTTGTTGAGCCGCGGTCGAAAACGATGACATCACCAGCAACCGCCGGATTCAGTTTCAGTCGATGTTACCCTTTCATCCCTTGGAATGGGAGGGCACCATAGCCGGACAAGCTTTTCCGGATCCGGTGTTGAATTAACATTACCCGGAAAGCATCGATATATTCAAGCCGAAAGCTAACGAAAACACTGCATGGACCGGCCAGAACTTACGTTGTGGAACATTATCAGGAGCCTGTTCGGGATTACCGTTTTCTTCCTTGTCTTTCTCATGGCAACGCCGGTTATTGCCCTCTTGCTGATCGTTTCTGTCGGGAAACTCACCAATTTTCTGATGGAAAAAATTGGACCCCTGATGATGAAACCGGTATTTGCCGCCTCCGGCATCCGGTTCAATATTCAACAGCATGGAGAGCCGGTTAACAGGCCTGTTGTTTACCTGGTAAACCACAGCTCCACGGTAGACCTGCTGACGATTATTGCACTGGGACTTCCCCGTATTCGGTTTGTGGCCAAATGGGAGCTGCAGTACAATCCACTTTTCTTTATCGTGGGGCGACTGACCGGACAAGTATTTATCAAGCGGCAGGACCGTAAACAGGCGATATCCACCCTGCAAAAATCCTATCGGAGAATCAGGGAACAACGGCTCTCCATATTACTGGCCCCAGAAGGCTCCAGAAAACATCCCGGGATTATCGGTCCTTTTAAAAAAGGGCCCTTTCATATGGCGGTAGACCTGGGCTACCCGATTGTACCAATCTATTTTGAAGGAAACCGGGAACTCAGTGCCGGCAGCTCACTGCTTACCAGGCCTGGAGAGGCCACCGCTCATATTCATCCCGCCATTGATACAACCGATTGGGAAAAAGAGACCCTGGAACAGCACATCATCGAGATACGCCGGAAATACCTGGCGTGGGCAGGGGTGGAGACAGACGAAGTGGACCCGGTCGCATGAGCACAGTCAGAACCCACATGCAAATTATTTTTTATGGATATCCTGAATGTTGAAATAAAAGCGCGGTGCCGCAATCCCGACCGCATACGGTCGCTCCTTGAGGAACGGGGAGCCGATTTCAAGGGAACGGACCACCAGGTCGACACCTACTTTAAAGTCCCCGGCGGGCGGTTAAAGCTTCGGGAGGGGACCATCGAAAATAACCTCATTTTCTACGCGCGGGCGGATACCCCGGATCCAACGTCTTCAACCATCAAACTGGTGCCCTTTGAACACTCTGAAGAGATAAAATCCCTGTTGACGGCAGCCCTCGACCTGAAGGTAATCGTCTACAAACAGCGTGAAATCTACTTTGTCGACAACGTAAAATTTCATATTGACAAGGTTCGCGGGTTGGGTACCTTTGTAGAGATTGAAGCGATCGACCGAAATGGAAATATCGGGGAACTGACGCTTCGCCAACAATGTAACTTTTACCGTAAGCTGTTCAATATTTCGGACGATGACCTGGTGAGTACCTCCTATTCTGACATGCTGACAGAATAGCGGGTGGAGGGCGAGAGCATATAGCCCGCTAAATATTTTTTAACGCGCATTTCACGATTATTTATACAATAATACTTTCACTGCATGTATCACAATAGTTTGCAGAGGGCTTTGCAATTTTGTGATCCACATTAATCAACAGCGTGTGCAAGACTGCAATATTGTCCCGCCTGCTTCGCCAAAGGGCAAACCAATTTTTCCGTAAAAAAGCAGGCTAACGGCATTTTTATAATTACATCTATTTATTTAATGTAAAGTGGACAAAAACCCGGTATATGGAATGAATCCACATTCCTCACACAAGCATGGTTGTACCATTGAAAGAATGGAGTTCGTCATGAACGACGCGCCGGGCAGGTGGGCACCCAAAAAATTTTAGGTCCGGGACCATTCCGGGAAAAAGAGACTGGAAGCCAGAGACAAGTGAACAAAAACAGAAGTTTTAATAAACCAGGGAACATGAGTAACCAACAATACATACTTGCATTCGACCAGGGAACCACCAGCTCACGCGCTATCCTATTTGACAACAAGGGCCGTATTGTATCGGTAGCCCAAAAAGAATTTGAACAATATTTTCCCCACCCGGGATGGGTCGAACACGATCCCAACGAAATCTGGTCCTCACAGGTATCGGTAGCTGCCGAAGTTCTATCAAAAGCTGGCGTCAAGGCCCGCGACATCGCGGCCATCGGCATTACAAACCAGCGGGAGACGACCGTCGTATGGGATCGAAAAACCGGGGAACCGGCCTACAACGCGATCGTCTGGCAAGACCGGCGCACCGCATCCCTGACCGACCAGCTCGAGGAGGAGGGACTCGGCGACCTGTTCCAGCGAAAAACGGGTCTCGTACTCGATCCCTACTTTTCGGGCACCAAAATAAAGTGGATACTGGATCACGCAGAAGACGCCCGCCGGAAAGCGGAGAAGGGAGACCTGTTGTTCGGGACCATCGACTCCTGGCTGATATGGAACATGACCAACGGAAAGACGCACATCACGGATGTTACCAATGCCAGCCGTACGCTGCTATACAACATTCATGAGCTGGAATGGGATGCTGAGCTGCTGAAAATTCTTGACATCCCGGAAAGCATGCTCCCCGATGTAGCCTCGAGCAGCGAAGTGTATGCAAAAACAGCAGACGACATGTTTGCCACCGAAATTCCCATAGCCGGTATTGCCGGAGATCAGCAGGCCGCCCTTTTCGGTCAAATTTGTACCCAAAAAGGCATGGCCAAAAACACCTACGGGACCGGCTGCTTTATGCTTATGAATACCGGTTCCGAACCGATACGGTCGGAGAACAACTTATTGACCACCATAGCCTGGCAGCAAAATGGCAAGGTGGAATACGCCCTGGAAGGCAGCGTGTTCATCGGCGGGGCGGTGGTGCAGTGGCTCCGCGACGGCTTGAACCTGATAAAATCCTCCTCTGAGGTAGAATCCCTGGCCGCCCAGGTCAAAAGTACCGATGGAGTCTACCTGGTGCCGGCTTTTTCCGGGCTGGGAGCCCCCCACTGGGATCCCCACGCCCGGGGTACCATGACCGGGATTACCCGCGGAACCACTGCTGCTCATATAGCGCGCGCCGCCCTCGAGTCGATCGCGTATCAGTCCACCGACCTGCTCAAAGCCATGGAGTCCGATTCGGGGATCAACCTGAAAGAGTTGCGCGTGGATGGGGGCGCCTCGGTCAACAATCTGCTTATGCAGTTCCAGGCTGACCTGCTGCGGGTGCCCGTAATTCGTCCCGAAGTAACCGAAACCACCGCGCTCGGGGCGGCATACCTTGCCGGGCTCGCAGTCGGCTTCTGGGAAAGCCGGGAGGAAATTTCTCAACAATGGAAAATCCAACGGCGATACGAGCCCAGGATGGAGCGTTCCAAAGTTGATGAGATGTACGCCGGGTGGCACCAGGCCGTAGAACGGGCCAAGGGATGGAAAAAAGACTAACATGGATTTGATGTCATTTTTTGTACATCCATTCTCACGAATTTTAAAATTTTAACTCATTATGGACAGAAATAAACTGGTAGATCAGTTAAAAGAGGATCCCGACATATGGGATTTCATTATAATCGGCGGAGGCGCAACCGGCCTGGGGACGGCGGTGGAGGCGGCCTCACGCGGGTACCGAACACTGCTGCTGGAACAGCACGATTTTGCCAAGGGCACCTCCAGCCGAAGCACAAAATTGGTCCACGGCGGGGTACGCTATCTCCGGCAGGGCAATGTGGCACTGGTCCTGGAAGCCCTCCGGGAACGCGGCTTACTTCGCAAAAATGCGCCGCACCTGGTCAAAAACCAGTCGTTCATTGTACCCAATTACGACTGGTGGGAAGGCCCATTTTATGGAATAGGCCTCAAAATTTATGACAAGCTGGCCGGCGACCTGGGGCTGGGTCCCTCGAAACACCTCTCCAAAGAAGAGACACTGAAATACATTCCCACGCTGGAACCGGAAGATCTGAACGGCGGGGTTATCTACCATGATGCCCAGTTTGACGATTCCAGGCTGGCGATAAATCTTGTTCAGACCCTTTTTGACCATGATGGCGTAGGCATCAACTATATGAAAGTTACCGGCCTGCTCAAGGCCAATGACCTAGTAACGGGCGTAAAAGTGGAGGACCAGGAGGAAGACCACGAATTTGAGATCCAGGGACGGGTAGTCGTCAACGCCACGGGTATTTTCACCGACAGCATCCGTAAAATGGACAATCCCGACAACAATCGGATTATCCAGCCCAGCCAGGGTGTCCACATTGTGCTGGACAAATCGTTCCAACCCGGCGAAAGTGCCATAATGGTTCCCAAAACCGATGACGGGCGCGTTCTTTTTGCGGTGCCGTGGCACAATCGCATTATTGTGGGAACCACCGATACCCCTATCGATGAACCGTCGTTGGAACCGCGGGCCCAGGAGGAGGAGATCAATTTCCTCCTCACCCATGCGGCCCGCTATCTTACCAAAGACCCGGAACCGGAAGATGTGCTCAGCGTTTTTGCGGGTCTGCGACCGCTGGTTTCGCGGGGCGGGAGCAAAGATACGTCCTCGATATCCCGGGATCACACACTGCTGATCGACCCCTCAGGGCTGGTAACCATCACGGGAGGAAAGTGGACAACCTACCGCAAGATGGCCGAAGATACCGTAGATGAGGCAGCCCTGGTGGCGGGACTTGATGAGCGGAAATCCAATACGGAGAACCTTCGTCTGCACGGATGGCTTAAAAATTCCGAGGCCGCCGAGCCCTTTGAAATGTACGGTTCTGATGCCCTTTCACTCAAAAAAATTGCACAGGACCATCCCGGCTGGGGCGAGCCGATCCATCCCAACCTGCCCTATACCCCCGCCGAGGTGGTCTGGGCAGTACGCAGCGAAATGGCACGAACAGTAGAGGATGTACTGGCCCGCCGCACCCGGGCCCTGCTGCTGGACGCCCGCGCCAGTATAGAAATGGCCGAAACGGTAGCCACCCTGATGGCGGATGAGCTCCAGACCGGTGAAGAGTGGAAACGGCAGCAGGTGCAGGAATATACTGAACTGGCAAACGGGTATCTTCTTTAGCAGATTTATCAGGACCCCCTGGAAAGACGACTCAAAAAACCGGTTTTTTTCCACTATTATTCATCTTCTTTCCCAACTTCCCCGGGTGAACGCGCTGCGAACTCCCGCCGGGCAACAACATCACATTTGACAATCACGGGTGCGGTGCACATTGAGAACACAGGCACCTCTTATGTAATAACAAGAAAACACGGCCAATGGCAAACAAACAGATAGAAAATCTGCAGGTAGCGGAGGATGCTCCCCGATATCCAGATGTGGCAACACGGCTCAGGCCCGGTACCATCGTTTCAGTTCAGCAGGATGAGCATACAGTAACACTGACATCTGACAACAATATTGAGCTCAACATTACCATAGTGACTCCGGACATCCTTCAGCTGACCTATACCACGGAAGGGGACAGCCGGAACGACTTTTCTTACGCCCTTGATCCCCGATTTGATCCCCCGCCGGGGGAATATACGCTGCAGAACCAAGCGGACCATATTGAAATAAGCACCTCTGCCGTCACCTGCCGGGTGTCCAAAGAGCAGATGCTGGTCCGTTTTTACAATGCAGAGGAGCATCTCCTCTGTGCGGATAACCGGGGCTACTACAAGCGCGAAACCCTGATGAAGGGCACTACTGAAGTTTCCATTTCGCAGGAAGCCCCGGCGGGTGCCCGGTATTTCGGGCTGGGCGACAAGGCGATTAAACAGAATCTGCGGGGACGTTCATATGAAAACTGGAATACCGATGCCTATGGTTTTGAACGGGGGGATGACCCACTCTACCGATCCGTGCCCTTCTATATGGCGCTGCATGATGGTCGGGCTTACGGCATATTCCTGGACAATACCTACCGGTCGATCTTTGATTTTGACTCGCGCAAGGACCGTACCCTCACTTTTGCTTCGGAAGGCGGAAAGATGAACTATTACTTCATCAACGGACCGGAACTGCGGTCTGTAGCCGAGCGCTATGCCCGGCTGACCGGAACCCCGGAACTGCCGCCCTTGTGGGGACTTGGTTACCACCAGTGCAGGTGGAGTTACTATCCCGAAAAAAAAGTGCGGGAGATTGCACGCACCTTTCGCGATCTTGAGATACCCTGCGATGCGATCTACCTGGATATCGACTATATGGATGAATACAAGGTATTTACCTGGAACAAAAATTATTTTCCCAATCCCAAACAGCTGATCGCAGACCTGGGAGAGGAAGGATTCCAGACCATCGTGATGGTGGATCCCGGCATACGGGCAGAAAAGGGATATGAAGTGTACGAGGATGGGCGGACGAATGACGTATTTTGCAGGCGTCCCGACGGAGAACTGATGATCGGTCCTGTGTGGCCGCCCAAAACGGTATTCCCCGACTTCACCCACCCGAAAGTACGCGAATGGTGGGGCGACCTGTATGATGATTTTATCAAAAAACTGAACATCAGCGGAATCTGGAACGACATGAATGAGCCGGCCGTCTTTGAGGTACGGCGCAAAACGTTTCCGGACGATATCCGGCACCATTTTGACGGGCACCCGTGCAGCCACCGAAAGGCTCACAACATTTATGGCATGCAGATGGCCCGGGCCTCGCTGCAGGGCATAAAAAAACATGCACCTGAGAAACGGCCCTTCCTGCTGACGCGTGCCAACTTTGCGGGGGGGCAGCGCTATGCCGCACTATGGACCGGAGACAACATCGCCAGCTGGGATCACCTGCGGCTGGGGCACGAGCAGTGCCTCAGGCTGAGTGTCTCCGGCTATTCATTTTGCGGAACCGATATCGGGGGCTTTGTGGATCGGCCAAGTCCCGAGCTTTACACCCGCTGGCTGCAACTGGGCATCTTTCATCCGCTGTTCCGCACCCACAGCATGGGGTACCACCTTGAAGGAGCCGCCGCGGTTAACGAGGAGGAGGTGGAAGAAAAGAAAACCAAGGAAACGCTCGACCAGGAACCGTGGTCATTTGACGAGAAAACCACCACTATTGCCCGGGAAATCATCGGCCTTCGGTATCGATTACTCTCCTACCTTTATACCGCTTTCCGCCAGTACGTTAAAAATGGGACGCCCATACTGCGTCCCCTGGCATTTCACGATCAGTCAGATCCCCATACCCTGGATGCGGCGGATGAATTTATGTTTGGGGACCAGATCCTGGTGAGCCCGGTTCTTGAAAAAAACCGGAAAACCAAGAGAATTTATCTCCCCGAGGGAGACTGGTACCACTTCTGGGATGATACGCGGTTGGCGGGACGACAAAAACACGACATCAACACGCCCCTGTCGAACATTCCCTTTTTTATCAAAGCGGGAACCGTCTTGCCGATGCGGGAATTAATGCAGTACACCGGGGAAAAAGACCCCGAAAAGCTGGGATTACTGGTATACCACGGGGATCAGCCGGCAGAGAGCCCGCTCTATGAAGATACCGGCCAGGGTTACGGGTATAAAAAGGGAGAATACCGCCACACGATATTTCGATTTGAGCCCAACAGCCAGGGCATCCGGCTGTCGACAGGCAGTGAGGGTGCCTACAATCCATTGTACAATCATATCGAGGTGACCTTTATCGGGCTGCCGTTTAAGCCCGGCCATTGCAAAGCTGACGGAAAAGAGGTCGCGCTACGTGCTGTGAAACGGCACGGGAAAAGCGCATATACCGTAGTATTAGACCCGGGCTTCGAGAAGTTGCAACTGTTCGCCGAATAGACTGGATATTAAAAAGCCTCATGACGTGTTGCCATGAGGCTGAAATACAAACAATAATAATACCGAATCAGGCTACTTTTACGTTCACTTTTCGGCCTTTCACGCTGTTTTTATTCATTCCCTGGATAACCTGGCCCACATAGTTTCCGGGGATATCCACGAATGAGTGGCTTCGGCGAATATCGATATTGCCGATAACATTCCCGGGAATTCCGGTTTCACCCGCAATAGCCCCCACAATGTCTCCGGGATAAACCTTGTTCTGTTTACCAACGCTGAAGAAAAGTTTCACCATTGAGTCATCATTGTAGTCAACCTTGTTATTTTTGAACGGCTGAGTGTTTTTCTTTTCCTCCAATTCGCCCGTTTTCAACTTGAGCAGAGCGGCGGCTATTTCAATGGTCGTGAACCGTTCATCCGTATCCGTAAATGATTCTATCTGATCGATCCAGTCGCCCAGGCCTCCTTTTTCCAGGCTTTCGACAACCTCGTCCATATGGCTCGACAAGCGCGATTCCCGAACCTCCGCACTGCTCGGCATATCCAGATAATCCAGCTTGTTTTTTATCTGCCGCTCTATCGTCTTCAGTTGCTTGTTCTTGCGGCGCGATGTAAACGTAATTGCCTTGCCGGAGCGTCCTGCACGCCCGGTGCGGCCGATACGGTGCACGTAATATTCCGGGTCCTGCGGCACATCATAATTAAAGACCACATCCACATCTTCTACATCGATACCGCGGGCGGCCACATCGGTGGCAACAAGAATATCGATCTGCTTTTTGCGAAACTTGTCCATAACGCGGTCGCGCTGGTTCTGGCTCAGGTCGCCATTAATAAAGTCGCTGCCGTACCCGCGGGAAATCAGCTCATTGGTAAGCGACTCCGTCTTCCGCTTGGTATTGCAAAACACCAGGGCCAGCGTGAAGTCATTGGTGTCCATAAATCGGCAAATCGCATCGGTACGTACAGAATCGCGTACCTCCACCAGGTACTGTTCAATATTGGGTGCCGTAATCGCTTCCCGCTCAATGGTCACCGTCTGGGGTTTATCCATATAGCGATTCATGATATCGCGGATCGCCCGCGGAACCGTAGCAGAAAACATCACGGTTTGAATGGGACCGTTCGTATACGACAGTATCTTTTCCATGTCGTTGCGGAAGCCCATATTGAGCATTTCATCCGCTTCGTCAAAGACAATCATGTTCAGGTTGTCGATCTTCATGGTACCCCGCTGAAGGTGATCGATCGTACGGCCCGGAGTACCAACCACAATTTGCGCACCCCGTTTTATCGCTTTTATCTGCTGGCCAATTGACTGTCCGCCGTAGACGGGAACAACTTTCAAGCCCCCCACAAACTTGCCCAGCTTGATGAGCTCGCCTGTAACCTGGATCGCCAGCTCTCGCGTGGGACACTGTATTAACGCCTGCACATTTTTGCTGCCGGTATCGATTTTTTGCACCATCGGGATTCCGAATGCGGCCGTCTTGCCGGTTCCCGTCTGGGCTTGTCCCACGAGATCAGAACCCTCAAGTATTTTGGGAATACACTGTTCCTGTATCGCGGTAGGCTCTTCAAAGCCCATTTCAGTAATTGCACGTAACAGCTCGTCGCTGAGCTGGAGTTCGTTAAATGTTGATTCGTTCATCAAAAAAGTATTGAGTTTGAAACCCGGCTAAACGATCTCTCGGTAACTCCGCCACTCCCATCGGAACGGCTTGTTAACTCCAGGGTATCGTTGGTTCTATACCATTCACCCATGAGAAGCGTAAAGCTCCCCTCTGCTATCGCTGTAGGGCGATACGGCGGGTGTTGTCCAGGGAAAGACCCTGTTCAGGATGTTAGTTGGGAAATCTGTCTAATCAGGTTGTTGAATTAAAAAATGAATAAGTACCTGTTGCTACGTTAACACGCCAACCCGGCGTGTGCCTGATCCCACTTAACGCTTGTAACCAACGGGCACCGACAGACTTCAATAAAGAAGGGATGTAAGGAACCAGTAAACCAAACACCTAAAAGCGGGAATGGTGTAACTTCAGAACGAGCATAAGGTACAAAGAATAGTTCAGAAACCTATATTTATTTTTACCACATACGCAAAACCCCGATTTAACCGGCGGGCGGTACTATTTTCTGTAATATTTATTTGGAATATTCCTGAGCTATCCCTTTATTATCAATGTTATTTTTAATTCCCACCTGCGATTGGTGTTCTGATATTAAGTGACGCGATAACGCAATTCTTGCATTAGTTCATTCTACGTATGGTGGCCAAACACTACTATATTTATTATGCAACAAGGTACAGTAAAATGGTTTGATACGGAAAAAGGTTTCGGATTTATCAAACCTAACGAAGGTGGCAAAGATATTTTTGTACACCGAAACAACGTCGAAAATCTTGGCTACAACCAAGGACTTGAAGATGGAGAGAATGTAGAATTTGAAGTTGAAGAAACACCCAAGGGATTGAGTGCGATCAACGTTCAAAGTTTGGATTATGAATAAGCACTAATCCACTGCACTGTCATCACACAGCCTGCTTTCCAATGGGAAGCAGGTTTTTTATTTATTGCCGGTATGCCAAGCAGCAGTGCTGAGACGCGACTAAGTCAACGGGTTATCAAATAATTGACAAGACAGGTACATCGATTTTTTTCAGGCCTTCCTTTTCGAGATGTTGGCATAGAAAGGGCAATTCGTGCGGCTTATATTATAACAAGGAATGTAATTTATAACCCTAATCCCTGAGTTATGCTTCAAATGCAAAGTAACATGCTTGGGTTTTTGTTGCTCGTGGCCGGCATCCTGATCGGCGTGCTGATTGCATGGGTGATCAACAAAGGCAATGAAGAGCAGTAATTTTACAGTATGGTTCATCGATAATAAGAAACCTGCCGGGCTTTGAAAATCCGGCAGGTTTTTTTATTACACGGCGAAAGTCTCATCATACCTTTCTGAACACCACAATTCCGTTGTGTCCTCCAAACCCGAAGGTATTGCTCATCACCACATCCACGTTGGTTTCAACCGCTTCGTTGAGAACAATATTCAGGGTATCGGGAATCTGCTCATCCATCTCTTCGGTATTGATTGTCGGCGGGATGATCCCTTCCCGTATCGCTTTGACAGAAGCGACCGCTTCAGCGGCACCGGCAGCCCCAAGCAGGTGACCCGTCATTGATTTTGTGGCGCTGATGTGCAGGCTCCTGGGCTCTTCTCCAAAGAGAGAGACCGTCGCCTTTATCTCGCTCAGGTCGCCTACGGGGGTGGAAGTGGCATGGCAATTCAGATAGTCCACCTCTTCGGGGGCTATCTGCGCTTCGTCCAGGGCCCGCCGCATCGCCTCTTTAGCCCCTTTCCCTTCCGGGTGGGTAGCCGTCATGTGGTAGGCATCGGCCGTCATGGAAGCGCCGACGACTTCGGCATAGATCGGGGCCCCGCGCTTTTTGGCATGCTCATATTCCTCGAGCACCAGGGCCGCAGCTCCTTCACCCATCACAAACCCGTCGCGGTCCACATCAAACGGCCGGCACGCACGCTGGGGATCTTCGTTGTGGGTAGACATCGCCCGCATCGCGGAAAACCCGCCCACGCACGCTTCCGTAATGCCGGCTTCCGACCCCCCGGTAACGATGACATCTGCCTGGCCCCAACGAATATAGTTCAGCGCATCCATAATCGCCGTATTGGAAGTGGCACATGCTGAAACGGCTGTATAGTTGATTCCCATCATTCCGTGCTGCATCGAAATCATCCCGGATGCCATGTTGACAATCAGCTTGGGGACAAAAAACGGGCTAAAACGGGGACTGTAGTCATTCTCCGCGTAGTTTCGCACCTCTTCCTCGAAAATCTCCATGCCGCCCTGGCCGCTTCCCCATATAACTCCTACATCGAACGGATCCATATTCTCCATCTCGAGACCGGAGTCTTCGATAGCCTCGTCCGCAGCAATCAGGGCATACTGCGTAAATGGATCGGTTCGCCGTATTGTATTGTGTTCCAGGTAGTCGCCGGCGTCAAAATCCTTGAGTTCACAGGCCACCTGTGTTCGGAATTCCGAGGGATCGAATTTTGAAATTCTCGTTGCTCCGGGGGTACCCGCTTTCAGAGCATTCCAGTAGTCATTTACATTGTGCCCGAGCGGCGTAAGTGCGCCCATGCCGGTTACTACAACCCGTCGTTGATCTGCCATAATGTATCGTATCTGTATTTATGAAAAAATATCTGTCGTTTTCGGATTTGATTAATCGGACTCAAACATAAGACTTTTTCCGTGAACAGTGAACTATAAACGTCAGTCCAGTTAGGAAAACACCAGTGTCCTGCCAACCATAGCCATTCGGATTTGCTGGATACTGGAACACAGGTAACACTATTGCTGCTGATTTACCGCTAAATAGATATTCCAACAGCCCGTTTAAAAATGATCTACCTGTGTAGATCAGCCTGACCGGTGGTATCCGCGTTCTGTCGTTAACAGCTGAAATCCAGGATTTGACCCGACACCGGCCTGGATTTCTCGCCAGGAAATTTGTTCTTCAGCAAGGCAAAGAGGAAATGGCCGTGCTGAAGTACCGTTGTACGTTGAGCAGGTGATGTTCCCTTTAACGCAGCTGAAGAACAAATCTCCCACCGCTTTACACCCTGTCAACTAAAAAGGTCGGTAACATATGATGTAAGATACTGCCTGCCTCTAGGGTACATGATTTGTGCATACATTATCGTGAGAAATACGGGCTAGTATCCGTTCGTTCTGATCAAAGCGGATGTGCATAGATTAACTACATTCACTACGGATTCGAATCAGAAAAACCGTCCCGGTTTCACCCTGTAAACCGACAGGAAAAGCCGGTGACCTTCAGGAATTCCAAACCATCCTACTCTTCCGGTTTGAAGACCTGGTTGTAGGGATTCTTTTCCATTCCCGAGGTCACATTGATAAATTCATGTCCCGTGGCGTTGTGGCAGGTATTGCAGGAGTTGACAAGATTATCCAGATCTTCTTCAATTAATTTCCAGTTTCTGGTACTCAGTGAAGTGCGAAGCGTATCAACCGCCGGATCAAACATCAACTCCGTAAAATACGCGATATCGTATCCCTCGTAGCCGGGCACATCCTGCTTTACCGCCAGGGCAGAAGCCTGAAGTTCGTGCATGTAAAAGTCGGCCAGATCGCTGTTCCGTTCCTTTATCGACAGGCTCAGCTTATGTGTATACCGGCGGATATGCTGCATATATTCCGCCAGTTCGGGCGTTTCCTCCTGGTTGACCTTGGCAAATTGCCGGCGCTCTGCTTCCTGCCCTCCCTCTCCCTGATCACAACCGGTCACAAAAAATATCCCAGCCAACAATGTTAAGGAAAACGTCAGTGCGATAGTACTGTAAGATTGCATAAATAATGACTTTGAACTTCTTGTTTAGAACGAGTCTAAAGTAATAAAGAATTTTGGGAAAGTGAATAAAAAGGTTGCTGAATATTATACTCAAATTTTTTGGTCGGATCGGCTCACCCAAAAATTGACTTGGTATGAGGGAGCAAGGGGATAAGCAGGACTTTCTTCCCCAGACAAATACCAAATCATGATCTACCAATTCATAACCGGTGATTGAGGTGCTCATTTTTGAAAACAACGATCAGGGAAAGCCGATTAGAAAGTCCCATCAAAGAAAAAGAAGTTTATTCTGATGAAAGAGGTGTTTCTTTTGGCTTGATCCAAAAGGTACATAAAAGATCAAGACGGTGAATGGGGCGCCCGCTCCAGCCCCAGCAGGCGTGAGAGCTCGTTGAGAAGCGACAAGTCGCGTCTGTACTGGATCTTGCTTCGGCTTTTCAAAGCCCCCGCAGGCATTCTAACTGGACGACGGGTTTTCCGCTTGTCCAGGTTCGACCTCGTGTTCTTCACGAGACTTGTACTTTTCGCGGAGTCGTGATATCAAGCTGCCCTCAGACTCTTTATCGCGGGTAAGCGGGGCTACCAGCACGTCCAGCACCTCCTCCGGCAGCTTGGTATACTGTTCCACCACCTGTTCTGCAGCGATATCAAAATGCCACTCCACCCGCTTGGCAAAAATCTCCTCCAGGTCATTAATGGCCTCTTCCCCTTCTTTATTTTCAGGACTGATTTTTCGGATAGTACTGATAATCTCCTGCTGACCCAGCAGCAGCGCCTCCATGAGAGACTTGTTTGTGATCACGATATTGAGGAGTACTTTAAGAATCTGCTGGTTGAGCAATATTTTTTGAAGTGGATGGTCAGGTGATTCCATCTCTGCCTTTTCAACACGTTCCGGCAAGTCGTAGACACCGCGATGCACCCGTACCAGCAGGTCCATTTTTGTCATTTCGGAGAGAGCACTGCGCGCATTATTGTATTCCAACCCAGTTCTGTCAACAATTTCACGAATCTGTAACGCCTCTCCGGCTTCTTCCAGTGCCTCAATTATTTTTCCCCTTCGGGGCGATACAGAATTGCGTTTTTTACTCATAATTGCGTACCTGAATGACGATTTTTCACCGGTTTATCAAACATCAATGTACATAATTTACATTTAACTATACATTCGGCACCTACTCAATAGCGCCACTACAGAAAAAACCATCCCCGGAATATTATCCTCCTCAGCCTTGAACCTGTGTACAGGCATCCACAACACCCGATTCTTGAGATAGCACTGCCACCGATTTTGGGATTTTACCCGCATAGGTAGTATCAGTTTCTGTGGGCCTGTATCGCCTCTAAAACCGGAGACCACAACTCTGTGGTGGGGCGGCGGGCGATCTCGCGGTGACCATAGCCCTCCAGCGGAATGAACTGACCCTCCCCGGCCGCTGCTACCTCGCGACCCATCTCGATGGGAACGATGCGATCCTCGGTTCCATGTACAACCAGCAGTGGGATCTCCATATTCCTGGCATTTTTGGCCGCTTCCACGTTGTTCCATACATCGGGGAGAAGATAGTATATCTCTTCAGGAGCCATCCCCAGGTGAATAACGGCGGAGCGGGCGGTAGACCACGGGGCGCTGAGAACCACCAGGGAGGGAGAGGGATTCAGCTGGTCTACCCCGCTCATAAGGATACCGGTACCCAGGGAGTGGCCCAGCGCTATTTTGGGTTGGCCGCTGCGGGCTACATGCTCAACAAAATACTGCCAGGCGGCGATGCCATCGTTATGCAAATTTTCGATACTTGGCTCGCCGCTGCTGTTGCCGAAGCCGGAATAGTCGAACACCATTGACGTAATCCCGTGTTGATACAAAAGCGCCTGAACTTCGGCCCAGCGCGAAATCGTTTCGCGCCGGCCGTGATAAAGCAAAACAGCCGGCGTGGTGCTGTCTGCCTCTTCGGCGTGCACCACGGAAGCGTGCAGGGGCCGTCCGTGACTTTCGAATACAAACTGCTCAGAAGGAGCACCAAACTGTTCGGGGGTCTCGGATCCGTTGGGCCGCGTGGCGATCGCCTCTTCCTCAAGGGTGTAGTAAAGGAATGAACGCCCCCCGAAAAATATGGCACTCAGTATTACCAGTATGTATGCGGAATAGCGAAATGATTTCTTTCTCATAACCTTCTTCTTTTAAGAGGGTGTTTAGCAAAGATTACATCCATATTCCCACCTGGGCATATTCGCAGCCGAAATTTATATCTGCTGAATAAGAATTTCGAATGCAAAGATATACCCAGATTGGCAACACAACCGTTGGTATAAAACCTGGGTTTACCTCTCTGAAATTCACGTTGAATTAAAAAAACGCGCCGGACCTGTTGAATCCGGCACGTTTTTACAAAGGTGCAGTTTCCGGCTGGAGTCCTGCCGCGTTTAACACCCGAATTAATTATTGAGCCGCAGCAGCATACGCTCTTTAACGGGGTACCGTAACAGAACCGGAATACTTGTGAAAATGCAGGTCAGGCCGCCAGTACTTTTGAAACTTCATCAGCCGCTTCCCTGAGCAGTACTGCAGAAATCACATTAAGATCAGAGTTATCGATAATCTTCTTCGCTTCTTCAGCGTTGGTGCCCTGCAACCGCACGATAATAGGGACATCTTCCACCTTTTGGGCGATCTCTTCATCCTTAATCGCTTCAATAATGCCGTTGGCTACACGATCACAACGTACTATACCGCCAAAAATATTGATCAGGATAGCCTCTACGTTCGGATCTTCCAGTATAATTCGGAAGCCGTTTTTTACCGTATCCACGTTGGCGCTTCCGCCGACATCCAGGAAGTTGGCGGGATCACCGCCGGAAAGTTTAATGATATCCATGGTCGCCATCGCAAGCCCGGCGCCATTAACCATGCAGCCGACGTTGCCATCCAGCTTGATGTAGTTAAGTCCGAATTCAGCCGCCTCCAGCTCAATGGGATTTTCCTCTGACTCATCACGCAGTTCCTCAATATCCTTGTGGCGAAACAGGGCGTTGTCATCAAAAGTCATTTTGGCATCGAGCGCAATCACATCCCCGCCGGGGGTAAGTACCAGCGGATTGATTTCCACGAGGCTGGCATCGGTTTGCTGGTAGCACTCATAAAGAGCCATAATGAACTTGACCGCTTTTTTGAATGCGTCGCCCTCAAGCCCCAGTGCAAAAGCGAGGTGCCGGGCCTGGTTATGCTGAAGCTCCATCCCGGGCTCCACCCACTCCTTTACAATTTTTTCGGGTGTTTCCTCTGCCACTTTTTCGATCTCTACTCCTCCTTCGGTGGAGACCATAATCACGTTCTTACTTTTGGCGCGGTCCAGCAAAATACCGAGGTAGAACTCCTGTTCAATATCCACCCCGTCCGTAATGTAGATGCGCTGGACTTTCTGGCCCTCTTCCCCGGTTTGTACAGTAACCAGCGTGTCCCCCAGCAACCCTTCGGCCGCTTCTTTAACCTCATCGACGGAATCGCACAGGATAACGCCCTTTGAATTGCTGTTTTTGGTCCGTCCTTTACCTCGACCACCGGCATGGATCTGCGCTTTTACCACAAAAAGCGTAGCCCCGTTGTCTTTCAATTTTTCAGCGGCCTCAACCGCATCATCTACACTGGTGGCGGCAATGCCATCCGGGACCGCTACGCCATAATCTTTCAGAATTTCTTTCGCCTGGTATTCATGGATCTTCATAATGCAAGCACGTCAATTGGTTACAGTTTTTTAATGTCCGATGCAAAGGTAGCAAGTATAGGAGGTAAATAAAAGGAGAGTTTCAACACCCGTCTTTAAAAACCGGCACGGAGTTCAGAGCGGTAAGGCTGCGGTACCCTGCGGTCAAAAACACAGCCCATCACCGTCTACAGCAAAATATCGGCTACTTCATTCCAGTTCCGGCACACATGATCCGGCTCTGCCTTCTTTTCCGCATCCATGTCATCCTCCTCATTATAGGTATAGGTGCCATCGGAATATCCCGTAAAAAGGATCGCTTTCATTCCCAGACCTTTTGCCCCGCGGATATCCGTTTTTACCAGGTCCCCGACGTGCCAGGAGTGCTCGGCCCTGCTGCCGCTCTTGTCCAGGAGCTGCCGAAATGCGTCGGGATGGGGTTTGCTGTAGCCGGTTTCATCACTAAATACAAACCCGGAGAAATAGTTGATAAGGCCGTGGTTTTCCAGGTACTTGCGCAGCACCCGTCCCGGCGAATACATGGTATCTGAAATCAGCCCCACCGGATAGCGCTTGGCCAGCTCGGCAATAACCTCTCCGGCGTTGTCCGCCAGCCGGGGTGGCCCCTCCCACAGCGATTCCTCGAACTCCTCCACCAGGGAAGTTCTTTCGGCTTTTGTAGCGGGCAACTCCAGGTGAGCAAGTATGTTATCCACCAGCTCGGACGTTGTAGGCGTGCGATGCTCGTTGAGCCAGATCTTGTCAAACTCTTTTGACGCCTTGCGTTTCGCCTCATCTATCTTTTCCGGCGGAAGGGTCTGCTGGTACTTCCGGGCCACCCGGCGAAGGGCCCGGAGCCGAACCTCACGCCGGTCGCTACCGCCCGTTTCCGCCTGAACCAGCGTGTTCCAAAAATCGATTGTAATCATGGTTTGGGATTCAGGCATCATCTGATAGTGTCTACCACCTGTTTAATGTTGTCAAAAGTTCGGATGCTGTGTTTCTCCAGCCATGATTTATCCTGGCTGGGTTCGTGCCGTGACCGGATGAAGAACGGCGTTATTCCCAGCTCAACAGCTGGCCTCAGATCGCTTATTTTGTCGCCGGCCATGTATGAACGGGCAAAATCGACCTGGTGCTTCTGTGCCGCCTTTCGAAACATGCCGGTACCGGGCTTGCGGTCGGCCGGTTCGTAGGTATAAGGTTTTTGGTCATGTTCAGGGTGCCAGGGAGCGATATACCAGTCATCGATCGCCAGGTCCTTTTTTGCCAGCTCTTCATCCACCCACCGATGTAACGCGTGTACCTGCCCTTCGGTATACCGCCCCCGGGCAATGCCCGACTGGTTGGTAACCACGATTATTTTAAAGTCGTTCTGCTTCATCCACCGGATCGCCTCAACGGCTCCCTCGCACCAGGTCCATTCTTCGGGAGTGTGTACGAAATTGTAATCCACGTTGAGGGTTCCGTCACGATCCAGAAAAAAAGCTTTGTCCATCGGTAGCTGTTACTTTTTAAATTTTATTCCATGTGGCCTGCTCGCTTCAAAGATACGATTCAGGCTAATAATTTTTCCAGAAAGCCAAAAAAAAGTTCAAATTCACCTGCCTGGAGCGGGTCAATCACCACAAGAAGATCAACTACCAAAGCTTGCCTGCCCGCAGGCTCAGTCCCACACCGCCGAACGGCTGCTCGGTATTCACATTGGCGAAACTGTACAGGTCAACCGCCAAATACCGGAGCGGCTGCCAGGAGATCTGCCCCTCCAGGGGAAATCCGATCATCGTCTGCATCTGCTCTCCCCGACCTCCGCCAAACAGCCGGGGATACCGGGTTCCACCGATAACCGATGCCCCCAGTCCCGCTGAAACATAAAATGAACGAATACGGGTGCCCCTGCCATATAAAAAAGCTATATCCCAGGTTTCTCCCCCGAACGCCGGGTCTGTGCTTGTAGTTCGCAGCGAAAACAGGTGGTGCTGATGATCAAATGTAATACCGCCGTGTATCCCCGCGCCCAGCGTTGTTATGGCCTGCCCCAAATAGGCCGAAAAATTATTCGTGCGGGGTTCCGGTTGTTGGGCAACACTCAGGCGGGAACAACACAGGATTAAAAGTACGGGCAGGAGCAGGGACAAATTCAAGAGCTTTCCCGAGAACGAAAAACAACGATTCCAAAAAGTGCGATCAAGCATAAATTAAAACCTGGTATTTACGACATTAGCGAAATCGGATCCAAACGTGTAGGATAACGAGATAGAGCCATACAACGAAAAATCAGTGGCCAGTTCGCGCTGGCGCAGCAGCACATCCTCCAGCGAGGTATCCCCGAGTGGGAGAGAGAGCTGATCCTGGATCATCTCAAACTGGCTGCTGAAATTAAGCGAAAGTCCCTCTGCCAGGCGCACCGAGATACTGCCAAACACTTCAGCCCGGCGATGTGCAAAATCGTGAAAATAGTGGGATCCCTCTACGCCGCCCTCAATCTCACCCCAGGGCTGCAGGATCTGAACCGCGGCCGAAAGTTCCTGGTTTACCAGGCCTTCCCTGGTTTTGTTGAAAATGGTTTCCTCATAATAATCTACATGAGAATATCCCAGCTGGTACCGAAAGGTAATTGATTTTCGCGTAGCCTGCTGGTATGGAAAGATGTTATACTCAACCCCCGGAGTCAGGCGGAAGCGGTGCCGAAGATTTCGGTCGGTTCGGGTGATGTAATCTCCAAACAGGCCGGCCGACCAGTGATCGCCCAGGCTCTTGATGGCATAACTGTCGAACCCGTGGCGGTGCAGTCGGCTGATGACCGGTTCCTCCCCCTCCTCCTGGTTTATTTCGACATATTCATAATTAAAATAGGGGCGCAACCGGATTTTCCACTCCTCGGTTACGCGGTCCGCATAAAATCCCCAGCGAGAGTCAAACTCCTCCTGGTTGGATTCCAGGTCGAGCTGCAAGCTGCCCGCATATATTTCGAAGACCCAGTAGTTCCAGGGGTCCTGGACCTCCGTTACCGCATCCAGCTCACTGTCGGAAGCCTCAAACTGCAGGCTAAACCGGGAGGTGTCGTAGACCTGCATGGTATAGGGAGCCAGTCCGATTTCAAGCACCCGGTTCAGGGACTCCCGGGTTTCATCAATGGTGGCATTACGGTTCATTGTCCGGGTTATCGTGTATTCCATGCCGTTGAACTTTTCGCGGCCAATAAAGGTAATTTCATACTCGCGTCCACCATCGCCGGTCCCTTCATCTGTAATAAATACATGCACGTTGGCCAGGTCCGGATCGCGCACATAGTTTACAAGCGTAATTTCACGGCGGATATGGTCATAGGCACACCTTTCGCAGTCGATATATACCAGTGGTATCGCTGAAGGCTGGGCAGACGAACGTTCTTTTTCAGGGGTATCGACGTTTTCAGCCTGTGCGAACAGCGGTTCAGTGCTTGCTAACAGAAGGAGAAACAAAGGCAGGACTCCAGCAGTAAAGAAACACAAATATTTTTCTCCTTTAAAGTTGAGTTTCATTCCGCATATACAGCTTATCGCTTGCTTGAACATTGAGTTTCGGTAACGACTTCTTTTTCAGTTAAAAAAAGATCACAGGTAAAATGCAATCGATTGTTGCCAAACCATTTGTCCACGTATCGATATTTTCGCACATGTTAAATCCTGGTTTGCCGGCGGTAAACGCGACGTCGGGTTCAACCAGAATGTCATCACGGCCAAAGCCGGCTGTTCAACACTTCAACAAACGGATGAAAATCACATTATGCTTTCAAAATGGATACATACTATAAATGATTTGCATTCAATAACAAAATATGAGGGAATTAAGTATTTAAATCTGGAGAAAATTGAGTTACTTTACGCCATTCACTAATTTCATGCAGTTTTAAAAGAAAGGGGCAGCTTCGTTTGAACAGAGCTAAAATCATGTCGGCCGACGATCTGGATCGCACGTACCTGCGATTTGCTCATCAGTTTCTAGAACCGTATGACGACCCTTCCCCCCTGGCTATTATCGGCATGCAGACCCGGGGCGTGCATATAGGCAAACGGGTTCGCAATATCATAGCGGAAAAATTCGACGTAACGCTGGACTTCGGAACGCTGGATGTCACCTTCTACCGCGACGATTTCCGGCGGAAATTAAAAATGCCCGACGTCAAGGTCACCGAAATCAATTTTGACCTTTATGAGCGCGATGTCGTTTTGGTGGACGACGTGCTCTATACCGGCCGTACGGTCCGCTCTGCGATGGACGCCTTGATGGACTACGGTCGCCCGCGAAGCATTCGCTTCTGCTGCATGGTCGACAGGGGGCACCGCGAGCTGCCGATTTCCGCCGATTATGTAGGTATCAAAGTGCCTACGCACGTGCAGGAGGAGGTCCGGGTCAAAGTGAAAGAGCTGGACGGCGAAGATGCTATTTATGTGGTCAAAAATCCGAATGAAGAGTAATCAGTATGCCTGAGGAGATCGAGGAGATACAGGAACCCACAGCACATGATTTCAACCAGAAACACCTGTTGGGGCTGGCCCACTATTCCAAAGAAGATATTTTATACGTGTTGGACCAGGCCAGATATTTCAGGGAGATTCTGGAGCGGCCCGTTCCCAAAGTACCCACGCTGCGCGACAAGACGATAGTCAACCTGTTCTATGAAAGCAGCACACGCACCCGGCTCTCCTTTGAACTGGCCCAGAAGCGGATGGGGGCGGATGTGGTGAATTTTTCTGCAAAGGCTTCCAGCGTATCGAAAGGGGAATCACTAAAGGATACCATCCGCAATATCAGTTCCATGAAGATCGACATGGTGGTCGTTCGGCACGAGAGTCCCGGTGTACCCCATTTTTTGACCCGCTGCGTGGATGCGGCCATCATCAATGCGGGTGACGGCGCCCACGAGCACCCCACGCAGGCGCTGCTCGACATGTACTCCATGCGCGACATTCATCCCGACCTGCAGGACAAAAATATCGCCATCATCGGTGATATCGCCCATAGCCGCGTGGTGCGTTCCAATATTATCGGGCTTACTAAAATCGGGGCCAATGTTACCGTTTGCGGGCCCAAAACCCTCATGCCGGTCTATGTAGAAGAGCTGGGAGCGACGGTATCCTACAACCTGGAGGAGACCCTGGCGTGGTGCGATGTGGCGATGGCCCTGCGTATTCAGCTGGAACGACAGGAAAACGGAACAGAACTGTTTCCCAGCATCCGGGAATATCATCAAAAGTTCGGGATTACGATGAAGCATCTTGAAAAATATCCCGACTTCACAATCATGCACCCCGGGCCTGTCAACCGGGGAGTGGAGATGGAGAGCGAAGTAGCCGACAGCAAACGCTCCATCATCCTTAGCCAAGTTACCAACGGCGTGGCCGTGCGGATGGCGATTCTCTACCTGCTGAGTGGCAGAAGCCGGGTCTAACTCGTCAAATTTGGGAAATTAGAACGAAAAGGTTTCAGTTTGAGACTGATTTCGAGGCTTCTGGCTTTGTTCTCCTCTTCTTCCATCTTGCCAGTACAATACCTCCCACCACCAGGCTCGAGCCCAGGTACTGCTCGAATGCCAGCTGTTCGTTTAGCAGGATCACGCCAAACATCAATCCCAGAACCGGCACCAAGTTCTGGTAGGTGGCGGTATGTACGGCTCCCACCTCCTGGATGGCATAGTTCCAAATAATGTAGGCGACCCCGATGGAGAGAATCCCGCTGTATGCAACGGCCCCGTAGGCCCCGTACGAGACCTGGCTCCAGTCAATTACAGTCATGCCGGGGAGTCCGACGAGAAAAAGCATCACGGCCCCAATGGTTGTTGTGACGGTAGAAAATTGCAGCGGCGTATATCGCTTTAAAAAATTGCGAGACAACACCGTATACGCACCCCAAACCAGCGTGGCGCAAATGGTCAGGATATCCCCGATAAAGGTATCGGAGCTGAAATCAAGCTCCTCACTGCCACCCAGCATTATAAAGACCACCCCGCCAAACGCCAGGGCGACGCCTGTTGATTTGAGGAGATCCAGCTTTTCGTCGCTGAACAGGTGCGCAATCAGGGCTACCCAGATGGGAATGGTGCCCATGATAACTGCTACATTCGCTGCATAGGTATAGTCTATACCGATGATAAACAGTCCCTGGTAAACCAGGTTTGCCAGCACGCCCATGCCCACCAGCGGCCACCAGTCCCTGCGCGGCACGTTGATAGACTGCCCCCGCCAGAGCAGGGCGCCCCAGATAATAACGGCGGCAAACAGGAACCGGAGCCCGTTGAAACTGAGGGGATCGATCTCGTCGAGATTGCCCTTGATAACGGAAAAATTAAGGGCCCAGATTACGGTGACCGTCATCAGGGCGATTTCTATAAGCGTACGTCTGTTCAAAACCGGAGGCGTATTGTGTGAATGATGTTTCCAGAAACGAACCGGGCAAAGGTACAACATATTTCGCTACTCTACGACGAGCAATATTAAGCGAATGTTAAATTCGGAAAATGTGCAACAAAAATGTTTGGTTTTCGTAACACCGTAGATTAACTTTGGTCACTTATTGACCGAAAGTCATTTCAACCAATTTATCATGGGCACAGAAGAACGAAAAGCGCGAGAAAAAGAACGACGTCGAAACACCATAATCGATGCAGCTGAACAGGTGATTTTTTCGAAGGGGCTGGAGCAGGCCACGATGGAGGAGATCGCTGAAAAAGCGGAACTGAGCAAGGGAACGCTTTACCTGTATTTCAAAAACAAGAATGATCTCTATATCGCTATTTGCGAACGCGGGTCCAACCTGCTCAACAACCGGTTTTCCAAAATTATTACCAGCAACCACACCGGTATTGAACTCATCCGGCTGATGGGCGAATCCTACCTCGATTTTGTCCGAACATATCCCAATTACTTCAACGCCTTCATGTATTATGAATCTATCAAGGACACCGAAGAGCTTGAAAACAGCGAAGCGGCCCAAACCTGTGAAGAAAACCGGCGCGAGGCGATGACCTACATGGTGCGCGCCCTGCAGATAGGAATGCAGGATGGCACCGTCAACGATTCGTACGACCCGAAGGAGCTTGCGGTGGTTCTCTGGTCCTGCACCCGGGGCATCACCAGTACAAACCACATGCGGCAAACCGGCCACCATTTTAAAATGCTTGATGAGATGGAAATAGAGACCGGTTCACTGTTCGAAAACTTCCTGAACCTGGTGGGAAAGGGAATTGCAACAGAAAAGGGACAAAATATTAAAATGACTAACGGTCATTTTACTGAAACCTAGGCCCGGATGCTCCGTATAGAATCATCTTGTTGACGAACATTTAAACACAAATTCAAATCATATCCGACGACACGGTATGGCACACATGCCCATCAAATCAATAGATATTTCCCCGATGGAAAAACGGAACTTGTATAATGTACTGCTTCCGCTGCTGGCGTTGCTGCTTGCCGGCGCGCTTTCGGCGTCGGCCCAGGATACTGCTTCCAACATCTCGGCAGAAGAGGTACGCGAACAGTCCAACCCCGTAACGCTTACCCAGGCGATCCAGATTGCGATGGCCAACAACAATGATATCAAAAGAGCACTCCTGAACCTGAAAACCGCCGATCAGCAAGTTCGTATTGCTTGGAGCGAAGTTTTGCCGGATGTCTCGAGTTCAGCTACCTACACACGGAATCTCGAGATTCCCGTCAACTTTGTACCGGCTCAGTTCTTTGACCCGAATGCCCCTACCGACGAGCTGGTACCGCTGCAGTTCGGTACCGATAACAACTGGCAGGGCGGATTGTCGGTAAACCAGACCCTTTTCAGGGGAGAAGCCATCATCGGTATCAGCAGTTCAAAACTGTACAAGGCGGCCCAGGCCGAAAACCTGCGCGCCACCACCCAGCAGATCGTTACACAGACACGCCTGGCCTACTACAACGTGCTGGTTGCAGAAGAACAGCTTCGCCTTCAGCGGGAAACCGTAGAACGACTCAGGGAGAACCTGCGGGAAAACAGGTCGCGCCAGGAGGCCGGGCTTATCGACGAATACCAGGTTATGCAGGTTGAGGTTCAGCTGCGAAACCAGGAGCCACAGCTCACGCAAGCACGATACGCAGTTCAGCAGGCCTACCGTGAGCTGAATATAGTGCTGGGACTCCCGGTAGAGCTGGAATTGACGGTCCAGGGTGACCTGAGCCGTTTCAATATACTGGCCCGCGAGGTCACCGATTCCATCAACAGCAATATCAAGCAGGTAGACCAGATAACCCCGTATTCCTACGAAGAAAACAAGCAGCTGGTCGGTATTGCCACAGACATGCGGGGCGACATACGCATTCTCGACAAGCAGGAGGATCTAAAGCAGCGAGAGATCAAGGCGATACAGAGCCGATTTCTGCCAACGCTTTCCGCGAATTACAACCTTAACTGGTCGGCAGCCCAGGCCGGATCTCCCAACTTTTTTGGAACCGAAGACACGCGGGCACGCTCCCAGACCATCGCCCTGACCTTCAGCCTGCCGATATTCCAGGGATTTGAACGCAGTTCCAATCTTCAGATCGCAAAAATTGAACAGCGAGACCTGGAGCTGCAGCGCGAACAGACCATACGTTCCGCCAAAAACGAAATTCAATCGGCCCGCGAGGCCCTGAACCAGGCGATAGAAACAGCTCCCGCCCGTGAAGAAGCGCTGAACCAGGCCCGGGAGGGATACCAGCGGGCCCAGGCACGGCTTGAAAATGGGCTGGGATCGCAGCTCGACGTTATTGAAGCGGAATTTCAGCTGCGCCAGGCCGAGGTAAATTACGCGCAGATGGTATACAACTACCTTTCAGCAAAAGCCCGGTACGACCAGGCGATCGGCATGGTGCCCTTTGTAGATGAATCAAAACCGGAATTAGACTAAAATCAAAGCGATAATCAATAAATCATGGAAAATTCCATCTCAACATTCTTTGTATTCCTTTCAATGGCGGTACTGATCACCGCATGTTCGCAGGAAGAGCAGGCTGTACCCCAGGACGAGCTGGTAAAATCGGTTAATGTGGAGACGCTTACGGTGGAATCCCAGCTCTTTCAACGCTTTCTCCGCCTGGTGGGCACGGTGGAGTCGGCCAATGACGTGCTTATCTCTTCGGAGGTGAGCGGCCGCATCGAGCAGTATTTCGTGGAAAAGGGGCGTAACGTTCAGCAGGGCGACCCGATTCTGAAGATCGACGATGCCAAACTTCAGCAGGAGAAAGCGCGGCTCGAGGCGCAGGTCGAACAGGCCAAAGAGCAGTATGATCGGCTCAGACGGGTCTTTGAGCAAGACAGCATAGGCTCCGAGATCGACCTTATCAATGCCCGTACAGCATACCAGCAGAGTCAGTCGACCCTGGAGTCGATCAAGGTGGATATCGAAAATACGACCGTGCGTGCCCCGTTTGATGCGATACTGGAAGAACGAATGCTCGAGGTCGGCGAAATGGCCAGCCCGGGATCACCATTGGTCCGTTTAATCGGTGCCAAGAACTTAAAGATTGTTGCCGGGGTGCCTTCCCGCTACGCCGATGTGGTAAACACCGGGGACCAGGCACAAATATGGTTCGACTTTCAAAACACCGACACGCTGGAGCTGGACATCAATTACGTTGGCCAGAGTATCGATCCCCAGGCCCGCACCTTCCGGGTGGAGTTGTTCCTTCCGCGAAACTCGCAACACTACAAGGTTGATATGATCGCCAATGCACGCCTCAAAACATACGAGCAACAAAACGCTATCGTCATCGGTGAGGAATTTATCTACCAAAAGGAGGCCGGCAATGTGGTCTATACGGTCGCAGAAAACCGGCAGGGCGATACGATAGCCAGTGAACAGGTGGTCAGGCTGGGTCCCTCCTACCAAAACAGGGTAATTATCGAACAAGGGTTGGAGCCCGGTGATGAACTGATCACTGTGGGATCTTCATTCCTGCAGGACAGCATGCGGATCAATATAGTCGGCAGCACAAACAGCCAGGAATTTGCACAACGCAATCAGTAACGGAATTAACCAATGAGTGACAACAATAATAAAGACAACGGACTTGTAACCACGGACGGGCAGAAGCCGGTGGACAAACGGAAGGAATTCGGCATCACCTCCTTCTCCATCGACAACCGCATCAGCGTGCTGGTTATCATAGTGCTGGTGGCACTGTTTGGAATACAGTCGTACCTGTCGATACCCAAGGAGTCGGCCCCCGATATCACCATCCCGAATATCATGGTCATTACCACCTATCCCGGGGTATCCCCGGAGGATATGGAGAGCCTGATCACCCGCCCGCTGGAGGATGAGCTGGCCGGCATTTCTGACGTCAAGGAGATGACCTCGACCTCCGCGGAAGGATACTCAAACATCAACCTGGAGTTTGAAACCGATGTAGTCATCGAAGATGCGCTTCAGAAAGTTCGTGAAAAGGTGGACCTGGCCAAACCCGACCTGCCGGAGGCCGCCGAAGACCCCGTCATACAGGAGATCAACGCTTCCGAATTCCCCATTATGCAGGTCAATGTGTCGGGGCAATACGGGCTGGTGCAGTTGAAGGAGGTCGCAGAAAACCTGCAGGACCTGCTTGAAGCAGTGCCCTCCATACTGGAGGTAAACCTGGCGGGTGGACTGGAACGGGAAGTCAAGGTGGATGTAAACCTGCCCAAACTCAAATATTACGGGCTGACTTTCGGTGATCTTATTGCGGCCATCCAGCAGGAAAATGTGACGGTGCCCGGCGGCAATATCGATGTCGGCAATAAAAAATTCCTCCTCCGGGTGCCCGGGGAGTACGAAACGGTGCAGCCGATTGAAGATATAGTGATTGATGCGCCCGACGACAAGCCGATCTACATCCGGGATGTGGCCGAGGTCACATTTGGTTTCAAGGATCGCGAAACCTATGCCGAGCTGGACAACGACCCGGTCATCAGCCTCTCCATTGTAAAACGGAGCGGTACCAACATCCTGGAGACGGCCGCCCAGGTTAAAAGCATTCTCGATGAGGAGCTTCCCACGCTGCCGCCAACCACAAATTTTGAGATCACCTCCGACCAGAGCGAAAACATCAACATGATGGTCAGCAGCCTGGAGAACAACATCATCGCCGGGCTGCTGCTGGTGATTGGTGTGCTGCTGTTCTTCCTGGGCGTTCGCAACGCCTCGTTTGTGGGCATCGCCATTCCGTTGTCCATGTTCGTATCGTTCATTGTGATGAGCATGGTAGGCATAACAATGAACATGATTGTCCTTTTTTCCCTGATCCTGGCGCTGGGTATGCTGGTCGACAACGCCATAGTGGTGGTTGAAAACATCTACCGCTACCTGGAGGAGGGCTACGACAACATCCAGGCCGCTAAAAAGGGAACCGGCGAAGTGGCCCTGCCGATCATTTCCGGTACGATGACCACCCTCGCCGCCTTCCTTCCGCTTATTTTTTGGCCGGGCGTGACGGGCGAATTTATGTCGTACCTGCCGATTACCCTGATTATCACGCTGTCCAGCTCGCTGTTTGTGGCGCTTGTGATCAATCCGGTAATTTGTGCGCTCTACATGAAACTCGATTATGCCGACAACAGCAACCGGCCAAAAATGACGCGCAAGGGCCGCATTACCCTGAGTGTAATTTTCGGGCTTTTCCTGATTGGAGCACTGCTCAACAACACCCTGACCTGGACCATGCTAATCGTGCTCGGTGCCATCCTCTGGATTACCAACCGCTACGTGCTCAATCCGGTGGGCAGATGGTGGCAGGCCGAGGGACTGCAGAAAGCACTCGTACAATATGAACGTACCCTGCGTTGGGCGCTCAACCACGGGTGGACAGTGATCGCAATCTCCTTCTTCGTTTTGATATCCAGCTTCCTGATTTTCGGAGCGTTCAACAACGGGGTGGAATATTTCCCGGAGGGTATCCCGCCGCAACGGGCCTATGTACAGGTGGAAGCCCCGGTGGGCACCAATGTGGAATTCACAAAGTCGGTTATTGACGAGCTGGAACGAAAAGTTCCGGACATCCCGAACAACCAGGACATACAAACCGTACTGAGCACCTCGGGGTCTGCCATTACCGCGGGTCCCATCAGCACCGGGGGCAACTCTTCACACCGGGGAACAATGGTGCTCAATTTCGTCGACTACCAGCGGCAGGAAGGCAGCGCATTCGAAGCGATCGAATATGCGCGCAGCAACTTTGCCGAGGGCATCGCCGGGGCCAATATCACGGTGGAAGAGGAGCAGCAGGGCCCACCCTCCGGTCCGCCGATCAACCTGGAGATTTCCGGGAAAGATATGGCTATCCTCGAAAAACTCTCGAACGACATCCTGCGGATTATCGAAAACGACCCGGTGTACAGCAAACTCGACGGACTGGAAACCGACCTGCCGGAAGCCCGCCCCGAGGTACGTATCAATGTAGACCGTGAAAAAGCTGCGGTATATGGACTTTCCACGCAGATGATCGGAAACACGATCCGCCAGGCGATCAATGGAGTGGAGGCCTCGCAATACCGCGATGGCAAAGATGAGTATGACATTACCGTACGGCTGGCCGAACAGTTTCGGCAGGATATGAGTATCCTCCAGGACTTGACGGTGATGGAAGAAGGACGGCAGATTCCCCTCTCCAGCGTAGCAACGTGGGAGGTCACCGAAGGACTGGGCGGAATAAAACACAAAGAGCAGGAACGAATGATAACGGTGATGGCCGATGTCCGGTCCGACTATAATGCCAATGCGGTGCTCCAGGAGGTCCAGGAAGTGGTGGCCCCCTATCTTCAAAACGAGGTCCCCTCCGGATATGATTACGGATGGACGGGTCAGCAGGAGGATCAACAGGAGGCGGTGGACTTTCTCTCAATGGCGTTCCTGGTGGCACTTTTCCTGATCACGTTCATCCTGATCTCGCAGTTCAACTCCCTGTTCAAGCCGTTTATAGTCATGACCTCGGTACTGATGTCCACCTCCGGCGTTTTACTGGGACTGGTCGTCTTCCAGATGCCGTTTGTTATCGTTATGACCGGTATCGGCATCATATCACTGGCAGGCGTGGTTGTCAACAATGCGATCGTGCTGATCGACTATATCGATATACTCCGCACCCGCGACAAGATGGGCCTGTTCGAGGCCCTGGTAGAAGGCGGAAAAATCCGTTTCCGGCCGGTTATCCTCACGGCAATTACCACCACGCTGGGACTCGTTCCGCTGGCTATCGGCTTTAACCTGGACTTCATCACGCTGGTCAACAACCCGGCGCTCTTCTTCACCAATATCGGTGAATATCTCTACTGGGGCGGGCCCCAGGCGGCATGGTGGGCCCCGATGGCGATCGCCGTTATCGTGGGCTTGATCTTTGCCACCGCGCTGACGTTGATTCTGGTGCCGGTGCTCTACTACATGTTTGAAAACGGGCGGCGCAACGTAAATCGCTTCTTCTTCGACACGGCCAACCCCGGTTTGCTTATCGATCACGAGTTTGGAAACGGGAAGGGAGATCCGTCGGAACTTAAAGAGCCGGAAGTCGTTAAAAATACCTGATCCTTATCATCTCCCCCACAATCCCCGGGGTGCGGTCTGGCATAGGCCGGGCCGCACCCCTTTTTTATTTTTACAGGCAGGTTATGCTTCCGACTTCTCCAGCAGCTCCTCGCGAATGGACTGGTAGTATTCTTCGTACCGCGTGATAATGCCGGCCATCTCATATTTCTCAGCGCGTTTTCGCGCGTTTTTAGACAATTTTTTGTGAAGCTTTTTATCTCCCAGGATGTTAACTGCGTATTTTGCCATGCAGTCCACATCATCCAGGTCGCAGAGGTATCCGGTTTCCCCGTGAACGTTAACCTCCGGCAGTCCCCCAATATTGGAACTGATGACAGGCACACTGCAGCTCATCGCTTCAAGGGCCGCCAGGCCAAAGGTTTCCGACCCCGAGGGAATCAGAAACAGGTCGGCAATGGACAGGATCTCCTCCACGTTCTCCTGTTTCCCCAGGAAGCGAACTTCGTTGCAAATGCCGAGGTCGCGGCACCGGCGCTCCGCCTTTTGTCGATCGGGGCCGTCCCCGACCAGCAGCAGCTTTGCCTTGATGCCATTTTCAAGAATCCGGGCAAAAACGCTGACCACCTCGGGCACCCGTTTTACTTCCCGGAAGTTGGAGACGTGAACGATTACCTTTTCGTCATTGGGACAGATCGCCTTCTTGAAATGCAGTTTGTCCGATTTTTTAAACCGATCAAGATCAATGAAATTGGGAATTACCTTGATATCCTTGCGAATGTCGAACCGCCGGTAGGTCTCCTCTTTGAGATAGTTGGAGACCGCAGTGACGCCGTCACTCTGATTAATGGAAAAATCAACTACCTCTTTAAAGCTGGGATCACTTCCCACAATTGTAATGTCGGTGCCGTGGAGTGTTGTTATAATCGGAATATGCGCAGCTTTTTCACCCATAATCTGCTTGGCCAGAAAAGCGCTGGTCGCATGGGGAACCGCATAATGCACGTGAAGTACATCGATGTTTTCATATTCGATCAGACTCACCATCTGGTTGGCCAGGGCCAGGTCGTAGGGAGGAAATTCAAACAGGGGATAGGTCGTCAGGTTTACCTCGTGATATGAAATATTGGTGCTAAACGTATCCAGCCGGGCCGGTCGTGCATAACTTAAAATGTGTACGTTGTGATCTCGCTGAGCCAGCCCTTTTGCCAACTCGGTTGCTACTACTCCGCTCCCACCAAAGGTGGGATAGCAAACAATACCTATATTCATATTTGTTCCTTAATCAAATTGATGGTGAAATACGCTATTCAAACAGTCTCCTCTCGGTTGTGATTCCCGTTGAAGCGAAAAATTTATGACGGAACCCTCCTCTTTCGCTGCCGGATTCCCCTCCCGGAGACACCGCGCCGATTCATGAACAGCAGGTTGAAAATACCTCAAAAAACCGGATACTCCCCAAAATACACTGAACCCGGGAAACCCGGCCGTGTTGGCAAAGGTTCGCTCATCATCATTCATTCCGGTAGTGTAACGCACCAGATCTTCAATATTTTGATATAATCTCAAATTAGCTGCAAAGGGTCTTAACTGTTATATTATACCTCTTTGCGAGAGTGCATAAAAATGGATTTATACGAATTTACAACATTGAATAAAAACAGTACCGGCTATGGCAGGTCATTCCAAATGGGCTAACATAAAGCATAAAAAAGCCAAAGAAGATAAAAAACGTGCCAAAATATTCAACAAGCACCTGCGGGAAATATCCGTGGCTGCACGCGAAGGGGGCGGCGATCCGGATATGAATCCCCGGCTGGACACCGCCATCAACAACGCCAAAAGCGACAACGTACCCAAGGACAATATCGAACGCGCCATCAAAAAGGGTACCGGGGAGCTGGATGAAGGCGAAGGGCGTTACGAAGATGCCACCTATGAGGGGTACGGACCCGGCGGTGTGGCCTACTTTATTGAAGTGACCACCAACAACTACAACCGCACCGTCGGCGAAATTCGACACATCTTTTCCAAGCACGGCGGCAACCTGGGTACCGACGGGTCGGTCGCATATATGTTCGACCAAAAAGGGATGATTCGCATCAAGGATGTAGGGTTTGACGAAGATGAATTTATGCTTGAAGCGATCGATGCCGGTGCCGAAGAGATCGAAAAAGATGACGAGTTCTATGCCGTCACCACCGCCCGGGAAGAGATGTACGAGGTTAACGACAAGCTGGAACAGGCGGGCTACGACATTGAATCGGCTGAATTGATCCGGATTCCCCAGACCGAGGTAAAGGTTGACGAAGATACCGCTGTTTCAAACTTCAAGCTGATCGAAAAATTTGAAGACAATGACGACGTATCCAACGTATTCACCAACATGAAAATGGATGAGGAGACGCTGGCGATAGCGGAGGAGATGGAGTAATTGTTCGTTGTATCCGTTACATCATGCCGGTTCTCGCAATGACCATTAAATATAATCTGATTAACAGCCCCGATAACTTTACAGGGACCTTTGCAGAACCTGCTATTTTGTTGGGAGGGGGGTTGTACCATCGCCCTTGGTGACCTTTTAAACGGAAGCACAATCCCTCAGAACGAGGAAGTGAGAATTTTGCAAAGCCCTCTTACAGACTTGCAATTTTGTGAGTCGGAATTTCGTTAGGAAAACGAATTGAATCTTTAAAACGCAGTGTGATGAAGAACACGCTCTTACTTATCGTATCGGTCCTGTTCCTGGCCGGGGCCTCCCTGAACGATGCCCGAGAGGCCAATGAAGCCTACAACAACGGTAATTATGCAGAGGCCGAACAGCTGTATAAAAAAGCGATCGAAGCTGATCCCGAAAATGCCAAACTGTATTTTAACCTGGGGAATGCGCTTGCCAGCCAGGGAAAGCATGAAGAGGCCCTGCGCGTGTTTGAGCAGTACAAGACCATGACCGACGATCCCCGGCAGCAGGCTCTTGCCGACTACAACATCGGAAATATTTATACGGAGACCCAACAATGGGAGAAGGCACTCAATTCATTTAAGGATGCACTGCGGTATCGCGAAGCTGACGACGATGCCAAGCATAACTTTGAGCTGGCCAAACTCAAAAAAGAACAGCAGGATCAGCAACAGCAGAACCAGCAAAACAACCAGGATCAAAACCAGGACCAGCAAGATCAACAAGATCAGCAGCAACAAAATCAGCAAAACCAGGACAATCAGAATCAAAATCAGCAGCAAAATCAAAATCAGTCGCAACAAGACAGCCGGGGAGACCAGCAACAAAACCAGCAGCAACAGCAGCGACCCAACCAGATAAGCCAGGGACAGGCGGAAAAGATTCTGCAGGCCCTCGAACAGAAGGAGAAAGAACTGCTGAAAGAATTCAAGAAAAAGAAAACGGAGTCGAGCAATTCTGAAAATGAAAAAGACTGGTAGCCTATTTCTGGGGTCACTTTTATTTTTACTGCTGTTTCCTGGCTTGACAGGGCGGGCCGCTGCACAAGACCTGCAGGTTGAGGCGACCGTCTCGGAAACAACGATCTTCACCGGCGAACGCCTCACCCTTTCTGTCGAGATCTCCGGCAGTTTTAACAACGTATCCCGCCCCGTGCTGCCCGATTTCGACGGGTTTCGGCTTTTGAGCAATACCCCGTCCACCTCACGCAGCTTTTCCTATATAAACGGCGAAACCAGCACCACCTACTCCTACCAGTACGCTCTTATCGCACAGGATGCGGGCGACTACCAAATTCCGTCGATCGCCATCGAAATTGACGGGACCGAATACCGCACCGACCCGATCTCCGTTTCCATTGTAGATCGCAACACTTCGGCCTCTGATCCGTCGGCTTCCTCCCGGCCCGATATATTCCTCCGGCTCGAGGTCTCTGATGAAACGCCGGTAACCGGTCAGCAGCTTATCACCGACGTCGTTCTCTTTTTTAAAAGCGGACTTGAGGTCAACTCATATCAACCGGTGCCCGGCTGGAAAGCAGAAGGGTTTTGGAAAGAGGAACTGGAAAGCGGGCAGCGCCCCCGCGCCGAATCTGTCATTATTGACGGCGTGCGGTACCGCAAGGCCCGGCTGCTCCAGTTTTCGCTGTTCCCGACCAAAACGGGCGAACTGACCATCAGTCCCTATGAAATTGTGGTATCGGTTCGCTCCGCCTCCTCCCGGAGCGACCGGCTGGGAAGCATCTTTGGTGGATTTGGCACCAACCAACGGCGTGTCGAGCTTACGTCCGATCCCATTACCCTGCAGGTGGATCCGCTCCCGCCCATCGATGACGCCCATTATATCGGGGCGGTAGGCTCCTTTGATCTCAGCCGCACCATCAGCACGCGGGAGACCATGGTGGGGGAAACGATCGAAATTGAGACCCGCATCAGCGGAACCGGCAACATCCCCCTGATCAGTAAACCCGGTTACGAGCTGCCCGACGGACTCGAAATTTATGATCCCCGGGAAACAAGCTCCCTGAACCGTCGAAACGGACAGATCAGCGGAACCTCGACGTTCACCGACGTCGTCATTGCCCGCCGCCCCGGTACTTTTACGCTGCCCGCTGTTGATCTCGCCTATTACAGTCCCCGGCGCAACAGTTACGTCACCGAAACGCTTCCTGAAATTACGTTTACGGTAAATAAAAATCCCAACGCAGTTGCCGCTTCAGCACAACAGCAGTCTTTTGATATCCAGCCGGTCACGGGACTTGCCAGCTGGACTGCTCCAGCCGACAACAGCGTTTCCCTGCTGGGAGCGTGGTGGTTCTGGGGCGGGCTTCTTTTTCCCGCCATTCTTTTGCTTTTGGCCTACCGCTGGAAGCAATACCAGGACAGGATGAGCAGCGATCAACATTTTGCCCGTTCCCAAAAAGCCCTTGACAAGGCACAAGAACGCCTGCAGGAGGTCATCACCCAGTCTGAGGAGGGCGATATAAAAGGGGCATACCATTCGCTCTACAAAGTGATTACTGGATTTATTGGCGACAGGCTTGGACTGCCTGAAGCGGGACTTTCCGATCAGGAATATGTTAAAAGGCTCGAGCAGAGCGATGTCAACCCGGAGCTTGTCAAAAACGTCAAGCTGCTGCTTGATAAATGTGCCAGCATCAGCTATGCTCCCGAAACCTCGCATGAGTATTTAAAATCGCACGTTGGACTGGCTGAAAAAATACTAAATAAATTGAAAAAGGATTTGTAAGTGAGCGGCACCAAACGAGCAAAAAGTACCGGAACGGGGTTCCTCCTGCTACTTCTGATCGTCATGGGTATCTCTGCGATCCCCGGCCGGGCACAGGTAAGTGCACAGGCTCAATTCGATGAAGCCAATGAATACCTCGATTCCGGGAATTACCGGCAGGCGCTTTCAATATACAAATCGATCCTCAGCAGCCAACAGGTTTCCGGTCCCCTTTTCCTGAATATGGGTATCAGCTACGTTCAGCTGGACTCGCTGGGCATGGCCAAGTACTACTTTTTAAAAGCCTGGTCCTTTGAAGAGACCCACAATCGTGCTGAAGAAGGACTACAATATGTATCATCTCGCTTCAGCCGGCAGTCGGCGGTACTGCCCAAGCTGCCGTGGGAGCGTTTTTTCGACTGGCTGGGTTCCGTTACCGGCCCCGCCAGCCTGCTGGGTATCGGCATCCTCTTGTTGAATGCGGGCGTCTGTGCATTCATCGCCGGCTGGTTCTTTCCGTCTGCATCCAGACCGCTGCAGGGCGGTGGCATTGGCACGGCCATTCTTTCGGTACTGGTCATACTTTCCAGCTTTTACCTGCAGCATGTGCAAAACCGCTACAGTCCGGCGGTGATGGTCCACCAACAGGCCGACGTGCTTGAACAGCCGGCGCCCGACGCCACGCTGATCAGTCAGGCTTATGAAGGGTATACATTTACCGTTGACCACTCCCGCAGCCGGCAGCAACCCGGTTGGTCGTATGTCAGAATGAGCAACGGTCTTTACGGATGGATACCGAACAGTGAAATAATGATTTTGTGAATGCAGCAGATTATGGGGTGAAGAGTACATCTTAAAGAATTTTTGACAAGCTATAACGTGTAACATTCAATTTGCAACCTTTCAACCCGGATTAATCGATATTTTTTCAAGACGGTAACTTGAGATCAATAAAAACCCAATGAATATGGAAGATGTCCAGGCGTATATCGAATCCAATAAAGAGAATTTCAAAGCAGAGCTTTTTGAGCTGCTGCGCATTCCCAGTATCAGCACCAGTTCGGCCCACAGGCAGGAGGTACGGAAAGCAGCCAATTTTCTGTTTGAGCAGCTGGAATCGCTGAATCTCGACCAGGTCACCCTGTTTGAAACCGACGGCAATCCCATCGTTTACGGCGAGCTGACGACAAACCCTTCCAAACCGACCGTGCTCGTGTATGGTCACTACGATGTACAGCCCCCCGATCCTGAAGCGTTGTGGGAGACGCCCCCCTTTGAACCCACCGTTCGCAATGGCGATATCTACGCCCGCGGAGCCAGTGACGACAAGGGACAGTCGTTTACGCACCTGAAGGCGCTGGAGTCTTATATCCGTTCAGGCACCGATTTTCCGGTGAATATCAAGTTCATATACGAAGGGGAGGAGGAGATCGGGTCCCCCCACCTGGTGCCGTTTATCGAAGAACACCGGGAGCTGCTGGCCTGCGACATGGTGTTGATCTCCGACACGGCGATGTTTGCCGAAGATACACCCTCTATCACGTACGGGCTGCGCGGACTCACTTATATGGAAGTGGAAGTGACCGGTCCCAACCGCGACCTGCATTCGGGGGTCTATGGCGGAGCAGTGGAAAACCCGGCGATTGCACTCAGTAACATGATAGCCCAACTGATCGACGAAGAGGGACGTATCGCCATTCCCGGTTTCTATGATAATGTGAAACCCCTGACAGACAAAGAGCGGGAGGCGTACAAAAAGCTTCCATTTGACGAAAAGGAGTACAAAGAGGAACTCGGGCTGAAAGCACTGGATGGCGAAAAAGGCTACTCCACCCTGGAACGTGCCTCGGCGCGCCCCACACTCGACGTAAACGGCCTTTGGAGCGGCTACCAGGGAGAAGGCGCCAAAACGGTGCTGCCATCCAAAGCGGCAGCTAAAATCAGCATGCGGCTGGTACCGGACCAGGACCCGAAAAAGATCGCCCGGCTCTTCAACGATCACATCAAATCGATAGCGCCCGAAACAGTGACCGTGGAAGTGACCGAGCACCACGGGGGACATCCCTCGATTACGGATCTCTCGTTTTACGGTCTTAAAGCAGCTGCCAAAGCTTTTGAAGAGGTCTATGCAAAAGAACCGCTTTTTACGCGCGAAGGCGGCTCCATTCCCATTGTAGCCGACTTCCAACGGGTACTGGGAGCCCAGTCCATTTTAATGGGCTTCGGCCTCAACAGCGATGCGATCCACTCCCCCAACGAAAAATTCGCACTGAAGGATTTTTACCGGGGCATCCAGACTTCAGCCAAATTTTTTGAAGTGCTGCCGGAGTACGGGTAACATTCCTGTTTTTATGTGCGACACACGCAGAAACGTGCGCCACACATCCTTTTCAGCATCTTTTTACCCAATAATTTCGCGGTAGCCGGTGCGGAAATCGTTGCGCTGGTCGAGCCAGGTGTTGGCATCCTCCAGGTTGGGCACCTTCATGTTTTCGGAATCCCACTGCAGACGAAGGTCGCGGTCACTGAACCGGATAGCCATATTTCCGACCAGCATGGTCTCAGTCAGCCTGGCAGCATAACCAAAATGGGAGGATGTGCTGCCGTTCCCCTTGCATGCGGCCACCCACTCTTCGTGGATCCCTGCGGCCCGGTCAACGGTCTGCTTAACCGAACCGACCTGGTTACCAAAAGATGCGGGGATAAACCGTGGATTATTGCCATAGACATCGGCCATCAGCATGCCCTCACTTCCGTAAAAAATCATTCCGCCCCCCGGGGAACCCAGTGGTTCTCCTTCCGCCAGTTCTGCCGGTCGTGGTGGTGTCAGTCCCCCGTCGTACCATGTCAAGTCAACGGGTGGAAGGTCACCCCGCGCCGGGAACTTGTAGTTAACCATCGATCCCAGAGGAAAGGCTTCACTGTTAAACGGTGTGGAGCTGGCGTGAACACTTTCCGGCATCCCGAGATTGAGCGCCCAGTATGGCTGGTCCAGGATGTGAGCGCCCATATCCCCCAGCGCTCCGGCACCGAAATCCCATCGTCCGCGCCACGCAAACGGGGCTATATTGGGATCATATGGTCGATAGGGGGAAGGGCCTACCCAGAGATCCCAGTGCATCGTATACGGCGTAACAACCGTTCCGGAGAGAGGCTGTACATCCGAGCCCTGGGGCCAATACCCACGGGGACGGTTAGTCCAGCAGTCCACTTTTTCCACGGTCCCGATCACTCCCTGGCGAATATAGTCGACAATCTGATAGGTCCCCTCAAAACAGTGCCCCTGGTTACCCATCTGGGTGACCACCCCGGTCTCTTCGGCCACTTCAGCCATCCGGCGGGCTTCATAGATCGTACGGGTCAACGGCTTTTGTACAAAAGCGTGTTTACCCAGCTTCATGGCATAGATGGCGATGGCCGCGTGCGTGTTGTCGGGGGTGGCCACCATCACGGCATCGATCTCCTGCTCCTTGTCAAGCATCTCACGGAAGTCGACATACTTCTTCGCCTTCGGATAGCTGTAAAGCGTTTCAGCGGCATACTCTTCATCCACATCACAAAGAGCATAAATATTCTCCCCCAGCTCACTCAACGAGCGGGTGTTACTGCCTCCCATTCCTCCCACACCGATACAGGCGATATTCAACCGGTCGCTGGGGGCCTTGTAACCCGGACCGCCCAACACATGCCTGGGAACAAAAAAGAAACCCGCGGCGGCCAGTGCCGAGCTGTTTAGAAAGTCTTTTCGTGAAATTGATGATTGGTTCTTTGAAGCGTTATTCTTGGTGTCTTTCATATAGTAGATCCCTGTTCGTTATTATACCCGAGTGTTAAATTTGATGATTTCTTAAATTAATGTCTTTAACAGGAATAGCAAGCCTAAAATAAAATTCCGTTTTATCAGGAAGATAGAGTGGCTGGAAGGATTAAATCGTAACAGACCTATGGACTGTGATCAGGTTCCAAAAGCTCCACTGGCTGTTTGGCACACGGGAGGACAAGCAACAAAGACAGGGGGGCACCCCGGGTTACCTCGCCAAGAGATTTATTCAAAATATTCGTGATACATGCAGACTAATAGCTGGAATACCGGATAGGCTCTCCGTCCCGGAAGTCATACAGGGTAAGCTGACGCAGCTCGTACCAGCCGGTCCAAAAATCGCGCAGGGCCCGAATATATTCCTGTCGCGCCGCGTCTTTCTCATTTTGGGCGATAAACAGGTTCGTAATATCGATTTTCCCGATCAGGTATCGATTTTGAGCGACATCATACCGCCGCTGGGCAATGGTATCGGACTGGGCGGCCAGCAGCACCTGGTCTTTAAGCTGCAAAAACTGGCTTACCGTATATTCCACCTGCTGGTTAAACTGGCGTCGCTGGAATTCAATGCTGTTGGCGACCTCCCGCTGCTGGTTGCGCGCCGCATTGATCTGTGCCTGCTGCTTGCCCCAGTTAAAAATGGGAATTTCAAATCCCACGGTAATAAACTGGCGGTTTTCAGGGTTTTGATACAGCTCCGAAAACTCCGCCGAGGTCTGGTTCAAGCCGTAATTTGCCTGCAAGGTCGCCGTAAAATTACTTTCACTCTTGGCCTGGGCGTAGTTCCTGTCGGCCTGCAGCTCATTCAAACGGTAGCTGAGCGCTTCGCTGTTATTTTCAATCGCCATCTGCTTTGCCTCCTCTACACTGATATCCAGCTCTGGAAGTTCTTCCGGGGGCGTCACATTCAGTTCAACAGAGGTCGGGTACCCCAAAATTATCTTAAAGTCATTGAGACTTCGTTCATACTCCAGGCGCGAGCGTGTCAATTCAGCCTCGGCGTTCCGAAGGGCCAGTTCACTTTGCAGCAGCTCATTCTCGGCAATGCTTCCCACATTATACCGGCCTTGCGAAATCTGGTAGATCGAATCATTCCGGGCGACGTTAAATTCCGCATTCTCCAGGTTGATCTGGGCCAGCATAACATCGAAAAAGCGCTGAGAGACCGTTACTGCCAGCCCCTCCATATTCTCGATATATTCCTTTTGGGCAATCTCGTACTGCAGGGGTTCAAGACGGGTGCGCCATCTGAGATTGTTAAAGCCGAATATGGGCTGCTGGAACCCTACCACCAACGGCGTGCTCTGCCACAGGTAGGTATTTTCATCTTCAAAAATTCCAAGCCGGGTAACACCGGAGGAGACCGACAGGCGGCCGCCGGTCTGCAAAATATTCTGGTTTATGGAGATCGATGTAGATGCCTCCGACTGCCGTCGAGATGAAAAGGTGACCGACCCATCATCCAGCACATTGGAAAATATGCTTTTATTAAAATTGGGAGCATCTCCGCTGATCGACAAGCCGGGAAGGAGGTCTGCCCGGTACGATTGAAACTCCCACCGGCTCGCGGAAAGCGCGTAGCGGGCTGCCTGGGCCACCGGGCTCTGCTCCCGGGCAATGTCGATACAGTCCTGCAGGGAGAGAGTTCCAACCTCCTGGGCCGACTGCGCCCGGGCAACTCCTGAAGACAGTGTTAACAGTGCTGCTAGTAGCGTGAATTTCCTGATCATCTTATTCATGTCGTAAGGCGTGTACTGGATCCTGTTCTGCTGCTCGTTTGGCCGGGAAAAAGCCAAAGATAACCCCGATCGCCATCGCCACTCCAAAGGAGATGAGAATGGAACTCAGGGAAACGATCGTCAAAATACCGGCTGTTATCTCAATCAGGTAGCTGAAAGCAATACCCAGAAAAATGCCGATCAGTCCACCGGTGATGCTAATCGCAAGCGCCTCGGTCAAAAACTGGAGATGGATATCCCGCTTGTGGGCCCCCACGGCGCGGCGGACGCCAATTTCCCGGTAGCGTTCGACCACCGAGGCCAGCATAATATTCATGATGCCGATACCTCCCACGATCAGTGAAATGGAGGCGATTGAAGAGAGTACGATATTAAAAATTTCCTGCGTTCGCCGTTCCTGTTTCAGCAGAAGTTCAGGTACGATCACCTCAAAATCGATCACGTTGTTGTGGCGCCGCTCCAGCATATTGCGGATAATTTCGGCGATGGGAACGCTGTAGCGGGTATCGCTGACCTGGACAATCAGCTTGTCGATCTGGTGGTAATTGTTCACGGTGGATTCGCCGTCCGGGGAGCCGGATCCATCCTGGTTGCTGCTGTTTTCATTTCGTTCTGCAGCAGCCTGCTGAATCTCCTGGCCGGTAACCAGCGACCTGTTTTTATACCGCAGCAGTGCCGAGGTGACCGGCACGAAAATATCGAGATTGTAATTGCGGATACCCAGGTTTTGAATACTTTCGGTCGTCAGCTCGCGCTTGCCCAGCACGCCCACAACCGTAAGCCATACATTCCCTGCTTTAATTCTCTGGCCCACCGGATCTTCGCCGGCAAAAAACCGGGTTTGTACATCCGAACCGATAATACAGACCGGTTCGGAATTATCGATATGCATATTCGAAAATTTACCTCCCTGGACAATCTCAAAATTATTGATATCGAAATAGTTTTTGTTGACGCCCACCAGTTTGCCCGAACGCATCCGGCCGTTACGAATAAAAGAGGTCTCATAAATTATTTCCGGGCTGACATATGCCACCTGGGGAATAATCTCTTTAATGCTCTGCATGTCGGCAAGCGTAAGCCCCGGCGAATATTTGTTTTGTTCTTCCCGGAGAGAGGCCTCCTGCGATACTTCTCCCTCGAGCTGTTGTACCACGGGCTCAATAATTACGTTGTTGGTCCCCAACAGTTTCATCTGGCTCAGCACCTCTTCCTGCGCGCCGCGCCCGATGGCCAGCATGGCGATAACTGAGGCTACGCCAAAAATGATACCGAGCGATGTCAGAAAGGACCGCATCTTGTTTTGGCGAATCGCGTCGAGGGCGATGTCCAGGTTGTATAAGATAATCTGTAACACAGTCAGGCTCCTTCGTTAAATGAATAGTCTCTACTGCGATCCGCTTCTGCCGCCGGGTTGCGGCCCCTCGGCGGGGTCCTCCCGGTTTAACAATTCTTCCGAGATACTCTCCTCTTCAGGTGCCGGCTGGATCTCTTCTTCCCTGTATTTTTGCAACACTTCTTCCGGCAGGTGTACCCGGGCAATGCCCGCCGTATCAGCCGGTGTTGAAAGGTAGAGCTGGTCACCCATTGAAACCCCTTCCCTGATCACCACGTCGTTATCATTCATCAGACCGAGAATGACCTGTTGCATCGTCACATCCAGGCCGTCGCGCTTAAACACGTAATTCAGCGAATCGACCGTGTGGATCGTTTCCAGCGGTACATACAGGGCGTTGGGCAGCGTATTTACGTAGATGGTGTTGCTGGTAGTCATTGAGGGACGGAGCGTGGTATCGGGTTCATTCACCTCGATGATGACCTGGAAAACCTTGGAATCTGAATTCGGCCGCTGCTCCCCGATGTTAGCCACACTGGTGACAAAACCGGTCAGCTCTTTCTCGGGCATGGCATCCAGTCCAATGTCCACTTCCTGTCCCGTGCGGATACTTTGGATATCCACCTCATTGACGTAGGTAACAGAGTTCATTACGCTGAAATCGGGCAATTCCGCAACGGTGGGGTCCCAGGCGCTGATGGAACTCCCCTCGGTCACCTTGCTTCCGTCGCGATTGCGCTTGTAGATAACCATCCCGTTTTCGGGGGCATAGATCGTAAATCGCTCCATAATTTCCCGGATCCGCTGCACCTCTCGACGCTCCTGCTTCAGGTTGGCCTCAATTTCACGCAGCCGGGCGATCTCCTGCTGTTCCCTCGTTTTGTAATTTTTGCGGGCCTGTTCCAGTTGACGCCTGGCCCGCTCATATTCTATTTCAACCTGGCGCTGCACGGCGGGCGATTCATACTTGGACTGCTCTACCGCTATTTCCGCCTCTTCCAGGGCGTATTCCAGGTTGATCAGGTTGTCGCGTGCCTCCGAAAGCGTCAGCGAGCTGTCCAGCTGTGCAATTTCATACGCCGACTCCTCTTCCTCCAGCTCCAGCAGCTGGTCCTGGTAGTTACTGGAAATCTCGGACCGATCCAGTTCCGCAACAAAATCGCCCTTCTCCACGACGGTTCCCTCGGGTACGAGGCGCTGTATCGGCACGTTGTAGATCCTGAACTCGCGGATCCCCTCCGGTCCCCGAATGCTGGTCGAATTTTTAGCCCTGAGTTCACCCGAAGTTGTCACTTTAACTTCAAATGTTCCCTGTTTCGGGGAGGCGTAGATGGCCGGGGCCTCGCTGGACTCACTTCCCAGCGCCATCCAAAAAATGAACAGTAACGCCAGTCCCCCGCCCCAGTAAATATATTTTTTGTCCTTTAGAAAATTCATAATGTAATTACCACGATTTGGATTGTCCTGGTGCCTGCCACCTCTGCATGTCCGGATTCGACCGAACCGGGTCACATGGGGCATCTTCGACATGCACGTGTAAAGCCGGTCTCTCTGCAAGTATCATTTTTCGTACGATCCGTTTACCTTGGAAACCCGAAATGGTCAATGACAAAACACCAGTGGATAATACAGATAAAGTTGGTGCCAAAACTGTATCAAACCTGAACTAATTTTGAAGATCTTTCTTCTCTCTTTACCACCCGACAATATACAGCGGCGGCTTGATGGTGTACACTAAGCTAACGGAAAGCGCAGAATAATTAGTCTTTTGACAAAATAAAAGAGGACTTTGTAAAACTGTTGCTCAGCCCGAAACTCCACCGGAAAACAGAACACCTGGGCGGTGCGGTTCTATTTCTCGTTAACCGTATTATCTATGACGCCCTTCTCAAGATCATAGCTGGTGGCATATTCGGTTTCATCAACGATGGTCTTCGGCTCGTTCTGCTCGTCAACCACGACCACTTTGGGTTTGTGCTCCCGGGCTTCTTCCGGCGTCATTTCTGCATAGGCGATAACAATAATCCGGTCTCCGACCTGCGTGAGGCGGGCGGCAGCGCCGTTTAGGCAGCAGGTTCGCGACCCCCGCTCTCCCGGTATGGTGTAGGTCTCCAGCCGGTTCCCGTTGGTAATATTCAGGACCTGTACCTTCTCGTAGGGCAGAATGCCGGCTTTTTCAAGCAGTTCCTGGTCTATGGTTATACTGCCCTCGTAATGAAGATTGGATTCGGTAACCTTCATCTGGTGGAGCTTGGATTTAAACATCGTCAGTTTCATGTTGGGAGATCCTATAATTCAATAATCAGATTATCAATCAATCGCGTTTTGCCCAGGTAAACGGCTCCGGCCACAATGTATTTTTGCTGCTTTTCCAGTGTTTCAACAGGAGTCATCTCCTCAAAGGTAAACACATTAAAATAATCAATTTCGAACCCTTTTGCTTCAAGCTCGCTTTTCTGGTGCTCAATGAGCAGCTTCGGTGCAGATACCCCGTCGCTGATCTGTTTTTCGACATACCGGAGTGACCTAAACAAGGCAGGAGCTTTCAATCGTTCTTCTTCACTGAGGTAGGCGTTGCGGCTGCTGAGTGCCAGTCCGTCGTTCGCCCGCTTGATCGGTCCCATCACCATCTCCACGCCGTGATTCATCTCCATCACCATGCGCTGCAGTATGCGGAACTGCTGGATATCTTTCTGCCCAAAAACCGCCAGGTCCGGTTCAATAATATTGAAAAGTTTATTTACAACCAGCAGTATCCCTTCATAAAACCCGGGACGGGATCGCCCATCCATGTGATCCTTCAGCAGATCCACCTCTATGCGTATGTATTGCTTGTCGGTATACATGATCTCGTCGGTGGGCGCAAATACCGCATCGACGCCCTCGCGCTCGCAGATTTCCAGATCATCTCCCAGCTGGCGGGGGTACTCCTCAAAATCTTCGTCGGGTCCGAACTGTTCCGGGTTAACATAGATCGACACCACCACGGCATCGGCTTTCTGCCGGGCAAGCCGGATAAGGGACAGGTGACCTTCATGGAGAGCTCCCATGGTAGGGACAAAGCCCACGGTTTTTCCCTCTCGCTGAAGGCTGCCAGCTACTTCCCGGATCTCTTCAATACGCGTTATTGCTTCCATAGAAGACAAAAAAAGCAGGGGTTTACCTGGAATAAACCCCTGTATTCATTCACAACATTTAAATTAAGGATTCCTACACTGCGCGGTCGGTATCAAAGTTTTCGAGCAGTTCCTTAACCCGATTCAGGAAGGCTCCGCCGTGCGCCCCGTCAATGATACGGTGATCGTAGCTCATGGAAAGATACATCATGTGGCGGATGGCGATCACATCGCCACCGTCGGTCTCCATAACCACCGGTCGTTTTTCAATGACCCCCGTCCCCACAATAGCTACCTGTGGCTGGTTGATGATCGGCGTTCCCATCAGGTTGCCCACGCTGCCATAGTTTGTCAGCGTAATAGTGCCGCCCACCAGGTCACTGGGATTCAGGTTTTTAGTACGCGCTTTTTCCGCAAGTTCGCTGACCTCCTTGGCCAGCCCCACCAGGTTCTTGTCTTGTGCCTGTTTAATAACCGGAACAATGAGCCCTCCCTTTCCCCCTTCACCGAGAGCCACCGCGATACCGAAATTGATATCCCGTTTCAGGAGAATCTGGTCATTGTCGGTATCCACAGAGCTGTTGATGAGCGGAAACTCGCGTATCGCCTGGATAAACGCCTCCAGGAACAGCGGCGTAAACGTCAGCTTGATCCCCGCCCGTTCATAAAACTCCTCCTTGTTGGCCTCGCGCCATCGAACCAGGTTGGTGACATCCGCTTCCGCAAACGTCGTCACATGAGCCGAAGTCTGCTTTGAACGCACCATGTGCTCGGCAATGGTTTTGCGCATCCGGTCCATCTTGAGAATTTCCACATTCTGGGAGGGGCGCTGCACGTTCAGTTCGCCCGCCGAAATCGATTGCTCCTGGCCGGCTGACTTCGGCTTTGTGAGGCTGGGTTTCTGCTCTTGAGCGTCGGCCTGGGCCGGCTCCGTTTTACCGGCCTTGCGGTCTTTCAGAAACGATAAAATATCCTCCTTGGAAACACGCCCGCCCTGGCCGGATCCCTCGATACTTTCAAGCTCTTCCTGGGTGATGCCCTCTTCCCTGGCGATGGAACGAACCAGCGGCGAATAAAAACGACCGTCACTGCCGATGCGCTGCGGTTCCGTTCCCTCAGTAACGGCACCATTTGCGGTAGCTGCGGCCGACGGCTTTTCCTGCTCTTCATCCGGGGATGTTTCGGCAGGCGGAGCCGGTTCCGTCTTTTCGGAGGAGGCCGCGACTTCTCCGGTAGCGATAATGGCGATCGTTTGTCCCACTTCTACCGTATCGCCCTCTTCAGCCAATATTTCCACAAGCGTGCCGGCATGGGGGGAGGGGATCTCCGTATCCACCTTGTCAGTGGCAATTTCGAGCAGGGGTTCATCCACCTCTACCGTATCGCCCACACTTTTGGCCCACTCGATAACCGTTCCCTCCATGACCGATTCGCCCATCTGGGGCATCACCACCTCCAGCCTCTCGCCTTCATCCTCGTCAACCTCGGCAGCAGGAGCAGAAGTGGTCTCTTCCGATTCCTCCTGGTCTTCCTCCGGCTGGTCGGCTACCGCCTCTGCCTCTTCGGGAGATTCCTCCGTTTCTGCCTGGCCGTTTCCACTGATATCTTTCGCAGCCTCCTTGTCGGTTTCTATCACGGCAATCACCTGTCCCACTTCGATGGTATCGCCCTCTTCGGCCAGAATTTCTACAATAATACCCGATTTGGGAGAGGGGATCTCCGTATCCACCTTGTCAGTAGCGATTTCAAGGAGCGTTTCATCTTCCTCAATTTCATCTCCTATGTTTTTGGCCCATTCAATGACGGTGCCTTCCATTACCGATTCGCCCATTTGGGGCATCTCAACTTCTACTCTGGCCATGCTGCTTTCGGATTATGTCAGTTAAATTTTAAGCAATAAAATATCATTAAAATTGTGCAGAAAATCAGTAGGCAAAGATGGTAATTAATGAAATGAGTTCAAAATGAGACTCCGGAGTAACAAGCGGAAAAAAAGAACGGTTTTTGGAAAGATGAAGGTTGAAAGTTGAAGGTTGAGGACTGTATTCCATTCGAGTAAAAATTTTGATAATACTAAGTCTACGCCCACCTAACCAGCGCTTTCAATTTGCTGGAAGATCATTTGCAGGCACCTCCCTGAGGATCTCCTGCCTATTTTTTCAACGCCGGAAGCAGCTTGCTTTTAAATAACTCAAAATCTTCGATATGCGGCAGGTGACCGATGCCATCGAGCTCGATCAGCGTGGAATTCGGAATCTTGTCTGCTGTTTTCTTTCCGAGTTCGGGGTAGTTCCCCATGGTGGCGGCCACCGAGTCGGGCACCATACCCGTTCCCAGCGCCGTCCGGTCTCGCTGGCCGATAATCAGTACCGTCGGCATCTCCAGGTTGTCAAACTCATAAACGACCGGCTGGGTGAACACCATGTCGTAGGTCAGGGCTGAATTCCACGCATACCGATCCCAGTCCGGGCTCTCGTTCATGGCGGTAAGCAGGTAGACCCACTCGTTGTACTTCTCCTCCCAGTTCCCATCAAAATAACTGCTCATCATGTAGCTTTTCACCCCTTCAAACGTCCTGTTTAGCGCACCCCGGTACCATTGCTCAAGTCCGGCATAGGGGACCTTCCGTTTCCAGTCCTCCAGCCCGATCGGGTTTTCCAGGATTAGTTTTTCCACCTCATTTGGATACATCAGGGCGAAGCGGGTGGCCAGCATGCCTCCCATGGAGTGCCCCAACACGGTCACTTTAGAAATATCGAGCGAATCCACCAGTTCCCTGGTATTCTCCGCCAGCTGATGAAAGGTGTAATGGTAGTGGGCGGGCTTGGATGACTTTCCGAACCCGATCTGATCCGGCACCAGCACGTCATACCCTTCCTCCAGCAGAACTTTCATAGTCTGTTCCCAGTAGGCGCCGTTAAAATTCTTGCCATGGAACAGCAACACCGTTCGCCCGTTCGGGCGTTGTGCATGCTCGTACATAAAGGCCATATCCAGTGCCTGGCCCTGGGAATGAAGTGCATAATATTCCACCGGGTAAGGATAATCATATCCCTCCAGGTTTATCCCCAGTTCGGGGCGATTTTCCTGACCGAACGAAGTTGCCAGGGGCAATATCCAAAGAAGCGACAGAAAAAGACAAAATCGTTTCATTGTATTATTGATTGGTAATGAATATTCTGGTTCCTGTGAAATTCTTACTTATATACAATGTATATATGGAGAGAATGAGCATCTTTCGCCAATACATTGCCTTACCTGATACTCGGTTTGGAGGTGGTTGTACCACCGACCTTACCTAGCTCACAAGGCGGAGTAAAACTCCCTCCGAACGGTGATTCGAATGTTTTGCGAAGTCCTTCTTACTTCAGTTTGCTAACCCGCATTATTCACAAAATACTAAAAAAGGGATGAGTAAATTATTGATATTATTCTGTATATCGAAAATTGTTTATACTCCCAATTTGAGGGTAGCTGCAACGGGCTGCGAAATTTGGCCGTGCACTTCATTGGAGGAAAAATGACGTACTCAAGGTACAACCGTACCTTGCCGCCGTCTCTTTTCCTTCGCCTCGTTCACAACCGAATTTCCTGGTGAATAATCCGGGTTAATCCTTCGGGATAATCTCAACTGTTATCCTCCCTCATAATTTCGGCAAAAATACGGTGCGATTTGAGCCGCTGCTTGTGATCAAAAATATAGGTCGCTATCATAAGCTCATCGGCAGCGGTCTGCTCTACGAATTTCGCAACCTTACCTTTAATCGTTTCCCCGCTGCCGATAAACGTATATTTCAGCATCTGCTCCACTGCCATCTTCTGGCGGGTATTCCAAACGGTGCTCATATCATCCACCGGCGGTGGCATCGGCTTTCGTTCGCCGGTCACAACGCCCATAAACATCTGCTTTAGTGATGTAGCCAGGTATTCGGCCTGCTGGTCCGTATCGGCAGCGACGACGTTCACGCAGGGCATCACAAAAGGTTCGGAAAGCTGATCGGAGGGCTGAAATTTTTCTCGGTATACCTTCAGCGCAGCCATCAGCTGACCGGGCGAAAAGTGGCTGGCAAATACGTAGGGCAGGCCCAGGGCCGCGGCCAGGTGGGCACTGTCGGTACTGGAGCCGAGAATCCAGATCGGGACCTCGGTTCCTTCCCCCGGGATGGCGCGAACGTTTGAAGAGCGATTATCCCCCGAAAAATATTGCTGCAACTGCTTCACATTTTGCGGGAACTGCCGCACCTGCTGCATCCGGTCGGGGCGAATAGCCTGCGCCGTAACCTGGTCGGTTCCCGGCGCACGGCCCAGCCCCAGGTCAATGCGCCCGGGATAGATCGATGCCAGCGTGCCGAACTGTTCGGCGATAATGAGCGGCGAGTGATTGGGCAGCATAACGCCCCCCGATCCCACCCGAAGCATGCTGGTCGCTTCCGCCACATGCCCGATCAACACCGACGTGGCGGAACTGGCGATATTTTCCATGTTGTGGTGTTCAGCCATCCAGAAGCGGGTGTATCCCCACTCTTCGACATGCCGGGCCAGGTCGCGGCTGTTCTGGATCGCATCGGCGGGGGTTTGTCCTTCGGTAATGACGGCCAGATCGAGGACGGAGTAGTTCATATCGCTCAGCTCGTTTTGCATAGTTTCCTGCATCAATTATTCCTGGAATTTTGGATGGATAAATGAGGCAGATCAAACACACTTTATTTGCAACACGTTCAGAGGGGAATTTAAATGGAATCCGCAAGTCGTACCACCCTACTTCACTTACCGATACAGAACCGTGAAAAGATACTGTCCAGCACATCTTCGTTGGTGATTTCGCCGGTGATGGTGCCGAGCTCTTTCAGGGCGGCGCGCAGGTCGATGGAGAGGAAGTCGCCGGTCATTCCCTGCTCGAGGGCCTGGATGGCACTTTGCACATCTTCCTGCGCGTTCAGCAAAGCCTCCCGGTGGCGGCTGGAAGTAACCAGCAGGCTTGAGGTGTCGTAGTCCTTGTTTTCCAGGGCACGCTGTTTCATCAGCTTTTTCAGCTCCTCGATCTTTTCGCCCTCCAGGGCCGATATTTTGAGATCATACGCCATCCGTTCATCCTCCACCTCCAGCGCAATGTCATTCTTTGTACCGATCAGCAGGAAGGGCGTATCTCCCGCTTTTTTCTGGAAAGTCCCGATCTCTTTTCGCTCCTCCGGGGTCCCCTTCCTGGACAGATCCTTCAGGTAGACCACCAGGTCGGCATCCTCAAACGCCTTCTGGGAACGCTTGACGCCCTCGGCCTCCACCAGATCCTCGGTCTCGCGGAGTCCGGCGGTGTCGGTGAGTTTAAAAAGCAGGCCGTCGTAACTCCAGTCTACATCAATAGTGTCGCGCGTGGTGCCGGCAATATCGGTGACGATGGCCCGGTCTTTGCCCACCAGCGTGTTCAGCAGGGTCGACTTGCCCACGTTGGGCTGACCGATGAACACCGTACGCACCCCATGTTTTACCAGCCGGCCGGTTTCGTAGGTGTCGAGCAGGCGGTCAATCTCGGCATCCAGGGCCAGCAACAGCTCTTTCAACTGCTCCTTGTTGGCAAATTCGACATCTTCCTCAATAAAGTCGAGCTCCAGCTCCACCATCGCCGTGGCGTCGATGATCTGCTGTCGAAATTTCTTGATATGCTCGCCCAGCCGCCCCTCCAGCTGCTGGTGGGCCGCATCCATCGCCTTCTGGCTTTTGGCGTGGATCAGGTCGGCCACCGCTTCCGCCTGGCTGAGTTCCATCTTGCCATTGAGGAAGGCGCGCTGGGTGAATTCGCCGGGCTCCGCCGAACGGATACCGAGGGCCAGCACCGCTTCCAGCACCGCCTGCGTGACGAGCACCCCGCCGTGGCAGGAGATCTCCACCGTCTCTTCTCCGGTATAGGACCGTGGACTGTGAAACAGTGTGGCCAACACTTCATCCACGACCTCTCCCTTTTTGTTCACAATCTTACCAAAATGCACGGTGTGGCTCTTTTCCTGGGTCAGATCGGTACCCGTGAACGCCCGGTTTACCCGCTCAATCGCGTTCTTCCCGGATACCCGGATCACCGCAATTCCGCCTTCCCCGATCGGCGTGGCAATGGCCGCAATCGGCTCCTTCTGGGTGATTTCACGTTGTTCGGTCGTCGGTTGTTGCTGCTGAGTTTGTTGTGCCATAGATCAAAATATAACGTGTTTGGAACCTCCAATCAGGCCTGTTTATCAGGACCTCAGAGTTTTTTTGGAAGCGGTTTAACAAGCGTTTTCCCATATAAAAAAGGACGCCGTTACCGGTGTTCCTTTATTGTAATATTAACGCGAGTTAGATATATCTTCCAGCTTTAACATTGTTTCTTAATTTCTTGGGGCAGGTCTTTATTCTCCCCTTGAGGGGAGCCCCGCCAAAGGCGGGAGGGGTGTTATTCTCTATGTCAGACCTGCAACTCCCGACGCAATCGCCAGACCCATGCAATTGGCCACCCTCCTCGAGGAGGGACTGTTTTCCTGTCATTTCAAGGCAAACAGGCATTCTGGTTGAGATCACTAAGTCGAATTCAGGTTAATATTACAGAACAGTACCCGAATTTTATTACTACAGCACCATAACAATTTCTTGCTGTTTTGCTTATTACTCGTAATTTACGCCCCGCATTTGAACAACAGAAATGAACAATTATTATGGAGCAGGAAGTACTGTTAATCGATTGTCCCGACCAGAAGGGACTGGTTCACAAAATCACCGGCGTGCTGTACGATCACGGGTTGAACATCATCAGTAACCAGGAGTTTGTCGATGCCGCCACCGATCACTTCTTTATGCGAACGGCTTTTGAGGGATCTGACAACTCCGGCCAGATTGAGCAGGACCTGAACAGCGTACTGCCCGATGCGGCCCATATCCGTCTGACGCCCAGGGGCAATCGGTCGGTGGTGGTGATGGCCACCAAAGAGCCCCACTGCCTGGGAGACCTGCTGCTTCGGTACCGGTATGGTGAGCTGCCTGCAGATATCAAGGCGGTCATCAGCAATCATGCCACACTGGGTTCGCTTGCGGATTCGTTTGATATCCCGTTTCACTGCGTGAGTCACGAAGGGGTAAGCCGCCGCGACCATGAGCAGAAAATTACGGAGATCATCAATGAGTATGATCCCGATTACCTGGTGCTGGCGAAATATATGCGCATTTTTACACCTGAATTTATCGATCAATATCCTGAACGCATTGTAAACATCCATCACTCCTTTCTGCCGGCCTTTGCCGGTGCCAGTCCCTACCGCCAGGCGTTTGAGCGAGGAGTCAAAATTATTGGGGCCACGGCTCATTTTGTGACGGAAGACCTGGATGAAGGTCCGATCATTGCCCAGGATGTGACGCCGGTCAACCACACCTATACGGCACGCCAGATGGCCCAGGCCGGCCGCGATGTGGAAAAGGTAGTGCTGGCCCGGGCACTGCAGCTGGTGCTTGAAGAGCGGGTCTTTATCCACAACAACCGGACGATTGTGTTTGATTAACCCGGATGGAGTATCCCTTTTTGAATAATCAAAAAGGGAACAAGGAAAGCTGGTTAGTTAGCCAGTCTGCCCTGTTAACCCAGCGCCTGTGCCAGGTCTTCCAAAAGGTCTTCCGGGTGCTCCAGTCCCACGCTGATGCGCACGAGGTTTTGTGGGGTCGTTGAGTCGTCACCCTCGCTGCTGCGGCGATGCTCCCACGTACTTTCCACGCCCCCCAGGCTGGTAGCCCGCATTATCAGCATAGAACGCCCTACTGCCTGTATGGTTTCTTCCCGGGTTCCGCGGTACAGGAACGAGACCATCCCTCCAAAACCGCTCATCTGGTTGCGGGCGATCTCGTGGCCCGGGTCACTTTCCAGGCCGGGATAAAACACCCTCTCAACGTTTGCATGGCCCTGCAGGAATTTAGCCACCCTCATTGCATTTTCGTTGTGTCCCCGCATGCGGTAGGGCAGGGTTCGGATGCTGCGGGAGAGCAGCCAGCAATCCCTCGGGGAGGGTACGGCCCCGGCGGTGATCTGGATACTGCGGATCCGTTCAAAAAAGGAGTCCTCCCGCCTGGCCACGACGGCCCCGCCCAGGATGTCGCTGTGTCCTCCAAAATATTTTGTGGTGGAGTGCAGGGAGAGATCCGCCCCAAGCTCCAGCGGCAGCTGGTTGACCGGCGTCGGCCAGGTATTATCCACGCAAACCGAAATATTGTGCTCTCCGGCCAGCTCCGAGACTGCCGGGATATCGGTAACCAGCAGCAGCGGATTGGAGGGGGTCTCGAGCCAGATCAATTTTGTTTGCTTGTTAATCGCCTCCTCTATCTTGTTGAGATCCGTCGTGTCCACATAATCGGCCTGCAGGCCCCACCGGCTCATCAACTGCTTGATCAACAGACGGTTGCCGTGATAGACATCCTGCGGCATGATCACGTGGTTACCGGGCTCAAGTGCCTGGAAGACGGCCGCCGCTGCCGCTACCCCGGAGGCAAAGGTGGCGGTGGCAGCCCCTTCCTCCAAATCCGTGATCAGCACTTCAAGCTGGGCCCGGTTCGGATTTTGGGCCCGGGTATAGGTCAGGTCACCGGGCTTGTGCCCCTCTTTATCGTGTTCAAAAATAGTGCTCGTCTGCAGCGGCGGAACTACCGCTTTGGATTCCTTCAGTACATCGAGTCCGGCATGGATCGCTTTCGTTTCAAGACGCATAGAATACCTTGCTGTAAACTGTGGGTTAATTGGAAATTATTTTAAAGAGGGCTTTGCACAACCCTCAATTCCTCGTTCTGAGGGCGTTGTACTCCCGTTAAAAGATCACCAGGGTCGGTAGTACAACTACCTCCCAGCAAAATAGCAGGTTCCGCAAAGGTCCCTTAAAGAGTTTTGAAAAAGTTACTGGTTCTCCAAAGCTCCATTGTCATAATGCCAGGGGCATACCGAAGGTACGAATTTAAACCCCCGGGATGAAGTACGGAACTGTATCTTTAGCTCGTTTTACACCCCAAATATTCTTCTTGAACACGAGAAGTAATTAAGAGAGTGGCTTGCTCAAAAGATCAAGATTGTCCCTTTCTCATGGCAGTAGTCTTCAATAACTCAACAACCCAACCTGTGATGCTTTACTTTTTAAGAGCTAAGTACACTTGTCCGTATTTCCAACGAGAATCAAGTTAAATTTACTGGTAATAAATGCAGGCTGGTCCGGGGAGGCCATTTCATTTCCTCGTCGAAAATTGCGTTACCAGGTCCTTGATGCGCAGGTAGTTGTCTCGCTGAAACCGCCAGAAAAAATCGAACTGACCCACCGCAGAACTGTATAACAGCAGCACGATATTATAGGAGGGGATCACAAAAACGACCCACACCAGGGCTTCTTCCCACAGCGGGGTTTGCCGGCCAAACTCCAGCCACGCAAAAGCGAGTTTTCGCACATATAAAGCCGTCAACCCGGAGATCAAAAACACACACAGAATAACGGCCAGGTGCCGGTAACTCTCGACGCCCCACCGGCTTTCTATCTTTTTAAAGATGTTTTGTATCGCGTATCTGATCATACTTTGAATAGCTGTTATTTATCTGTTTTGTGCTGACCGAATGACCACATCTCATCGACTCTGCCGTGACCGGGTCGCTGCGCGCTTTCCCGGCCTGCGCTGCCGTTCGTTAACATGAGAGGTCAACGGGCGGAAGGTAGGAATTACGCCGGAAGGTTCAAAGCGTTGCAGGGGGGTATTATTCCCGAAGGACAACCCCGGGGTCAAAGCAGTAGTGGCCCGCTCATTTCAGGTGTACATTACCGACTCCTTTCACCTCCGCCTTTTCAAAGGAGAGGGTAAACAGGGCACCCGGTTCCTGCGTTTTATACGAATACGTTCCATCCAGCTGGGTAGCCAGGGTGTCAATCAGCTTCAGGCCGAGGGAGTTATCAAGGGAAATGGTGCCAAAATTGTCGGGCAGTCCCCTGCCGTTGTCTTTTATCCTGACCTCGATGCGATCCTTCTTCTCATCAAGATCGATCCATAATTGGCCGATATCTCTTCCATTAAATGCATGCTGCAGCGCGTTGGTGACCACTTCATTCACAATAAGAGAGCAGGGAATCGCCTGGTTGATATTGAGTATGACCGGATCCAGCTTATACGACACATCCAGGTCTATCGCAACCTGGACTGTATCGATGATTGTAGAAACAAGCTGCTCAATATTTTCATCCAGACTCAGCCTGGAAAAACTTTCGGACTGGTAGAGCAACTCGTGGATCGAGGCCATCGTCTGGATCCGGCTGACGCTCTCGATCAATTTTTGGCGAACCCGCTCATCCTCTTCACCGAACGCCTGCAGCTGCATCATGCCGGAGACCACGGCCAGGTTGTTCTTGACCCGGTGATGGATCTCCAATAGCAGGGTTTCCTTTTCGGCCAGCGAAACCTTCAGCTCCCGCTCCCGCTGCCGCCGGTTGGTGACATCCCGGCCCACGCACACCCAGTGGCTGTATTCCCCATCTTTTTCTTTTACGGGGGCCATTGAAACATGAATCCAGAACTTTTCTCCCTCTTTCGTGTAGTTAATGAATTCCGTTTCGCAGGATTCCCACCGTTCCATCGCTTCCCTCAGCTTGTCGCGCTTCGCCTGACTGGTTTCGGGACCATTCAGGATATGCAGGGTATTGCCGGTCGCCTCCTCCCTGGAGTACCCGGTCATTTTCGAAAAGGCGTCATTGACATACAGTATTTTCCGGCCGGGCAGATCGGTGGGCTCCGCCTCAATAATCACCACTGATTCGCTGGTGGTTGCCACAGCCGACTCAAACAGCTTGAGCCACCTTTTTTCCTCCTTCTGCTCGGTCACGTCCTGCATCGCCCCGATGATGCGGACCGGCTCCCCCTTGTCGTCGGTCACCACAAATGCGCGGTCGTAAATATCCTTGTAGCTGCCGTCGGCACATTGAAACCGGTATTCCAGCTGGAACCGGTTCCTGTTTGCCGCCAGCGTCTTCTCGATCTGGTTCAGCACTTTTTCCCGGTCTTCCGGGTGTAAGTTTTGGCGCCACCATTCCCCCACCTTCTTGACCTCCTGCCTGGCATATCCAAACATGCTGTAGATATTCCTGTTATAGCGGATGGTATCTTCCTCAAGGTCCAGGTCCCAGATGGTATCGCTGGTGGCCTTTGCGACGATTTCATACCGGTGTACACTCTCTTTTAATTTTTGCTGGCGCTCGATCCGTTCTGTCACATCCCGCGAGTTTGCCACAAAACCCTCGACCGCCGGGTTTTCCAGCATGTTGGTGATGATCGTCTCCACCCATCGCCACTCGCCGCCGGCATTTCTGAATCGAAAGGGCTTGATCTCCGCCCGCTCCCTGCTCGGCAGGTTCTCGATTATCTCGGCGATACGCTCCCGATCATTCTCGTGGATATAGTCGAGGGCGTTGGTGCCTGTAAACTCTTCCGGGGAGATCCCCAACGCCGGGATGGAGGAGGGCGCAACATATTTGTAGGTGCCTTCTTGATCCAGGATCGCAATCAGGTCGGAGCCGTCCTGCACCAGCGAGCGGAACCGCTGCTCGCTAAGAGCCAGCTGCCGCTCCGTCTTTTTCTTTTCAAAACTTTCAAACAGCATCCTGAGGATATGCGTTGCCCGCTTGATCGTATTCAGTTCAAGCTCGTTCGGGGTATTGGGCTCCCGGTAATAGACGGCAAAAGTGGCCACCACCTCCTGCTGGTTGTTGGTAACCGGCTGCGACCAACAAGAGCTCAGATTATATTTTTTTGCGATATCAGCAAATGCTTTCCAGTTTGGATCTTCGAATATGTTTTCCGTGATAACAAGCTCTTTGTTAAAGGCGGCCGCCCCGCAGGTCCCGATGTCCGGTCCAATTGGTACTCCATTAATGGCCTCAAGAAATCCATCGTGGAGACCGGGAGAAGCAAAGTTGCAGAGCGCCCCCTCTTTTAGCTGCATTATGGAGCAGATGCCCCTGGGATGAAGCTGCTCGATACCCAGGATAAATTCACGGGCGATATCCCGGATGGTATCCTCGCCGCGGACATTCATCTCCAGCACGTCGCGTTCCAGCTTTTCAAGATCCCGGTAGTATTTTTGCTCCGTGATATCGTTGGTATTGATGATATATCCACCGATGGCGGGATCGTCTGTCAAGTCGGAAACCACGCATTCAAACCAGATCCACCCTTCCTCCTTGTGGCGGAACCGAAACGGCTGCAGCTGCTTGCTCTGGTTGTGTTCCAGGGTCTCAAATGCCTCGTAGAGGGCGTCTAAATCTTCCGGGTGAATATAATCGGCGGCCTCTGTCCCGCTCAGCTCACCGGGGGTCCAGCCGGTAATCTGCCGGTGGTTGGGACTGGAGTACTTGTACCGGCCCTTTGAATCGAGAATGGAGATGATATCCGCTCCCTCCTGGACCAGGGCCTTGAACTTCTGCTCGCTGAGCTTCAGTTCGCGCTCGGCTTTTAGCTGATCCGTGATATCTTCCGCCAGTACCATTTCGGCTTTGCGCCCCTGGTACTCTATGATATTGCTTTTGATTTTTACATCCAGCAGCTTCCCGCTTTTCGTCAGGTGCTGGAACACCCCCTCATAAAAAAACTGATCCCTGCCGCGCGACAGCTCCACCGCTTCAATAAGGTCGGGTATTTTTTCTTTGGGGCGTATATCTTCGAGCGTCATCTCCAGGAACTCCTGCCTGCTGTAGCCGTAGTGATCGGTGGCGGCCTGATTGACATCCAGGAATGCCAGCGTTTCCAGGTCATATACCCACATCGGCTGGGGCGACAGGTTGAAAATCTCCCGGTACTTCTTTTCCGATTTTTTTAGCGAACGGTTAACGCGATTCCGCTCGATACTGTACGAGATGCTTTTGTACAGCAAAAAGGGCGTCAGCTCATCTTTCAGCAGGTAGTCTGCGATACCCATACCCAGGGTTTTAAGGCCAAATGCCTCATTTTCATACCCGGTAAGTACAATGACGGGGATATCCTTCGACATCGCCACCACCTGCTGTACCAAGGATTCCCCGCTGGCATCCGGCAGCGCAAGGTCGAGCAGGATCGCATCGTAAAGGTGATCCTCCAGGGCATTTTCTGTTTGCGCAAGAGTGGTTACGTGCTTCAGGTGAGGTTCCTCGATTTTCTCCAGCAGGTATTCCTGGATCAGGAAATAGTCACCGGGATTGTCCTCTATGACCAAAAGCCGAATTTCCTTTTCTAACGCTGCCATACTTGTTACGCTATCTTACTTTAGTCGGAAGCTGGACGATGGAGATCCAGAAATCCTCGATAGATGAAATCACCTTCATGAAATTATCCATATCCACCGGCTTGGTGATGTAGCAGTTGGTGTGATTTTCATACGATTTTTTGATATCCACCTGGTCGGACGAAGTGGTCAGCATCACCACGGGAATCTGTTTTAGCTCCGGGCTGCTTTTTATGTGCTTCAGCACCTCGTGCCCGTTAATCTTGGGCAGATTGATATCCAGCAACACCAGGTCGGGCGGGGTTGCATCTTCATACCCCTCCTTTTGGTCCAGGTATTGAATCGCCTCCCATCCATCCCGTACTATTGACAGTGAGTTGCTTATCTGTCCCTCTTCCAACGCTTCGGTGGTGAGCACAATATCGCCCTGGTTGTCCTCCACCAGTAAAATGTGTATCGGTTCCATAATAATTGCCGGAAATTAATTCTATATGATGGTAACAGCACCTCAGCCACGCTTCGACAGCTGTATCCTAAATTGTTGTACGCTCAACAGGTTGTGATCCCATTAGCGGGGACCGTTCTCAATCCTTCCTCTATTGAATAAAGCCTCTGTGCTTTCGTTTCTATTGGAAATATTTTTTTCTCTTATAAGTTGCATAACTTACCATTTACGAATGGTAAAGTGAAATACACTTCCGTTTCCTTTCCCTGACTCCACCCATATATCGCCGCCGTGCTGCTCTGCCACCTTTTTGCAGATCGCCAGTCCCATGCCGCTCCCCCCGTACTCTTCGGCGGTATGGAGGCGTTTGAATACGGCAAAAATCTGCTCGTGGTATTCCGGGTCGATCCCGATGCCGTTGTCGGACACCGAAAACTGCCAGTGCTTCTCCTCCTCGCGGTACGCTATCTCAAGGATCGGGCGCTGACCCGCCGGCTGGTATTTCAGGGCGTTGGCCATCAGGTTTTGAAACAGCATTTTTATCGCCACCGGCACCGCCTTGATCGATGGCAGGTCGGGAACGGTGACCCGGGCGCCGGTTTCTTTAATTTCAGCATCGAGAAAGCCGGTCACTTCCTCGAGGACGGCGTTCAAGTCAACCACTTCAAAGGAGGTGTACTTCCGCCCGATTCGAGAATATTCCAGCAGGTCGTTGATGCGGGTACTCATGCGGTCGGCCCCGTCTGTGGCGTAGTGGATATAGCTGTGCGCCTTGTCGTCCAGCCGGTCACCATACTTTTTTTCCAGCAGCTCCATAAAGCTGCGCACCATGCGGAGCGGTTCCTTGAGATCGTGCGACACGATGTAGGAAAACCGGTCCAGCTCCTCGTTTTTGGCGTTCAGGTCATCCACGGTATCCTCCAGCTCTCTCCTCAGCTCCTCCTGCTCGTCAAAAGCAGACTGCAACCCCTCGAACAACTTGGGAATCAACAGCACCGCGGTGCCGCTGAGGAATACGAGGTTGGCGGAGATCGCAATCCAGGCATCCAGCTGGTATTCCGACAGAATCACCGTGCTGGCAAAGCCGTAGTGGATAGCCAGCGCAAAATAGATGCAGATGAGGGTATTGAGGGCCAGCATGATCAACCCGTACACGCGGTCGAGGCTCAGGACCACGAAGACAGAGATGCCGAGCAGGTAGAGCAGGCCCGGCCCGCTGGACCCCAGGTAGTGAAGCAGCACAACCGAGACCAGGTACAGCACGCCGTTAAAAAGTATTTTGCGCGTAAAGACTGAAATTCTTGGAAGAAAAGCGATACTGAGAACCGTGCTTATCGCGATAAAGTCGACCAGCAGCAGCGGCTTGAGATCCATTTTGTAGGCCATGTAGAGGCCCGGAATAACAGCCACCAGGCTCAGCGGGATAATATAGATCGCCGAGGCCGCAAACATCCGGTTTTGCCAGTAGTACACCGAATTGCGCCGGGCCTCCGGGTCGGTACAGTTGGCATAGATATGGGTTTTGTATTTGTTCCAGTAGTCACTCAACATGGTATTGGGTTAATCTGAGACTTTTTAAAAGTCTGAATTTTATTCGCTGCCACCTTCAAATTAGATCACAAACTAAAATACCCGCACGAAATCCCCCTTTGGGGGGGGGCAGGGGGATGTAGTGCCTGTTTTACAAGCTCCCCGAGCGGTTTCCCGGCAGGCTTATTTGTTACATGCTGGAAATCTATCTTCACAGTACTTGCCAGGGTTCACTATCGCTAAATCCCCCTAACCCCCTTTGGAAGGGGGAATGTTCTTATCTTTTTCTAATTTCTTGATCGTTTGTTCAATTTTGTACAAAACACCGTCAGTATGTTTCATCACATCATCGTCGTTAAATCGGATAACAGTGCAGCCCAAAGACTCTAATTTTTTCTGGCGCTTTTTATCGTACACTTGCTTTTCGTCATGGCTATCGCCATCTATTTCGATTACAAGTTTCAATGACTTATTGTAAAAATCCACGATATAATTATTTAATGGCTTTTGACGATTAAACGTATATCCAAGCATCTTACCTGCTCGCAGTCCTTTCCACAGTTCAACCTCTGATGGAGTACTGTTCTTGCGCAGCTCCCGTGCTCGTTCTTTTAGCTTTGGATTGTACTTAATAAAACCCATATTCCAATAATAGCTAATTACTCCCCCTTCGAAGGGGTTTTGGGGGATGTAGTGCCCGTTTCGTAAGCTCCCCGAGCGGGTGCGCGGCAAGTCATTTTTCAAATTATGGAAATCTATTTTATGGTACTTGCCAAAGATATCTATCGCTAAATCCCCCTAACCCCCTTTGGAAGGGGGAACTTGTTTGCTTATGAATTACTGTGAAACATTCATTTCTTCTGTTGCCTTCTTCAGATTACATGTACTGTGCTCTAATTAAGCAAGAATCTTCCTCCTTTGAAGGAGGTGTAGAAGGATATAAGGTGGTAGTTTTCCGATCTCATTTTATGTGTCTAGACCCTGTTCCAATTTCTGGCAAATCCCCCTAGCCCCTTTTGGGAAGGGGGAATGTTCTTGCTTGTTGGAACATAATGCTCATAATTTATTTATAGGCTGCCATCTTCAAATTTGAACGCGAACTAAAATACCTGCACGAATTTCCCCCTTCGAAGGGGGTTTGGGGGATGTAGTGTTCCCCATTACCTGGTTTCGCTACGTAACGAATTTTTGTGGTAACAACACTCGATCACAAACTGTAATACATCTTCCGTATGCTTCATATTGTCATGATCGTAGAAACAAATCACGCTGCAGCCCACTGATTCTAATAGTTAAATATATATCCGCACATATGGCTTTACCCTCCAGGGGTCTCAAACCCCTGGAGGGTTGGTATTGGCATTATCATTCTTTCGCGATGGTAAAATAGAAGGTGCTTCCTTCGCCGGGTTCCGACTCCACCCAGATCTCTCCGCCATGGTGCTCCACGATCTTCTTGCAGATCGCCAGCCCCATGCCGGTTCCGGTCTCCTCTTCTGCTGCACTTTCAACACGCTGAAAGAGGTCAAAAATGGTCTCGTGATACTCGGGGGCGATTCCCCGGCCGTTATCGGAAACCGAGAAAAGCCACTCCTTCGGCCTCTCCTTAAACCTGATCTCAACAACCGGGGCTGTTCCCGCTTTTCGATACTTAAGCGCGTTGGAAACCAGGTTGTTGAAGAGCTGCTGCAGCGGCACCTCCTGCCCAACAACTACCGGCAGGTCTGCGCACTTCACCGCGCCGCCGTGCTCCTCAATCACCGAGCGGTTCAGCCTGGTGACTTTATCCACCACCTTATTGAGATCCACCTCCTCAGCCTCCCTGTTTTTCCGCCCGACCCGGGAGTACTCCAGCAGGCTGCTGATCATCGCGTTCATCCTTTCGGCCCCGTCCACCGCGTAGTGAATATATTCCCGGGCCTTTTCGTCGAGTTCGTCGCCGTACTTTTTTTCCAGCAGCCGCATGAATGAGCGGATCATTCGGAGCGGCTCTTTCAGGTCGTGGGATACCGCATAGGCAAAATGTTCCAGCTCCCGGTTGCTGCGGTTGAGCTGTTCATTCAGGTTTGAAATCTCCCTGTTCTGCTTCATCAGCTGCCGCTGGACGTTGATCAGTTCGTTATTCACCTTTGATATTTCATCGTAGGTGTCGAGCGAGGGGTCGGGACGGTACTGCTCCAGCTTGCTCAGCTTTTTCTCTGTTCGGCGAATCCTGTTCTGCTGCTCGTTGTTGATCAGCATCATTTCATCCAGCATCTTCTCCAGCATCTCGTCGTTGGCCGCGGCGATAATCCAGACTTGCCCGTTAAACGTGGCTGCTGAAAAATGCAGCGGCACCGGCTCCTCATCCTGTCTCACATACAGCTGGTAGTCAAAGACGAACTCGTTGTCGAGGATTTCCTCCCAGAAGTCGGCCGCCTTGCCGATACTTTCCCGGTCGATGATATCGGAAAACTGCGCAGGCAGGCGGTCCTTCGGCACCATCTCCAGGTCGTCGAACGGCACCCGCAGAATCTGTCCCTCCCGGCTGCAGACCAGGCAGAGCCCGTTTTTGATCTCATGGGTGTCGATATTCATATCAGTTCACCAGCTTATTTGCTTTTGAAACGGCCTGGCGGGCAGTTCGGGCGGTGGCATCAGCCCCGATCCTCTCCCACAGGTCCGGAACCACGGTAAAGGGATACCCTCCGGCCATGATCTTGAGGTGATCAAATTCGCTTCGGCTCCTGATGTCGTCCACCAGCTGCTCCACCTTGCCGATATGCAGTGGCAGCGTTACCGATATCGCCAGCAGATCGGCCTCGTGCTCGCGGATCGACTGCATCAGGTGGCGGTCCGGCATGTTGCTGCCCATGTAGTAGGTGTCCCAGCCGTCCATCTCGAAAAAGTCGGACACCATGCGGATACCGATCTCGTGCAACTCGCTGGCGACCGAGCAGGCCACCAGGCGCGAGCCCTTCTTTTGACCGGAAAAAATCAACGGGTACAGGCGCGACATAATCAGCTGCGTGGCCGCGGTGCAGTAGTGCTCGTGGGCCACGGTAATTTCGTTGCGCTGCCAGAGCACGCCCACCTCGTACTGCGTAGCCTGGAATATGTGCTCATAGATATCCGAAACCGATACGCCCCGATCCACGAGCTCGTCCACCAGTTCCGCGGCCCGCTGTCGTTTGGAATTCAGCAAGAGGTTGAGGTACTCCCGGGCTTCTTCAACCAACGGATTGTCAGGCTTCAGATGGGTTTCATTGTGCGGGTTAATATCTTTAAGGTGGTTGATCCCCGAATCCAGGTAATCAACCGCCGGCGACAGATCTTCCTCCGGCAGCTTTTCACGGACCGCCTGTTTGATGTACCCGACATTTTCCGCCAGATCGCTCAGCGGAATGTTGCGGGCACTGAGCATGTGGTGGGCCCACTCCAGGTAATGGTTGAAAATCCCGGGACTCTGCACCCGCAGCGCCTCAACCAGGTATTCAAGGTGATATATTGCATCCTCGCGGCACCGGTCTCGGCCCTCCTGCCCATAACGCTCTTCCAGCATCGGGTTGTTTTTAAACTGCAGTGCGGTGATACGCTCGGCCAGCGGCTGCTTTTGCTCTTCCAGCTGCGCTATAAGATCGCTGTATTTTTTCATGGGGACATACCTTAAGAGGTAATATGATCAAAAAAGCGGAGCTCAAAGCTGCGTTTCACCAGCTTTAATCCTTTTGGGATCCCCTTGTGGGCCTCGCTTCGGTGGTGCCTGTGCCAGTGATGGAAATCCTGTTCCGTCTCCCAGTGCGTGATCAGCCAGAATTCCGCCGGATTTTCCCGGGGATTCAGCACATTCAGGCCTTTAAACCCCTCGGCATCATCTACCAGGTGCGGCCGGTTGCGGAAGGCCTCCCGCACCTCGTCCTCCATATTGTTTCGCACTTCGAACTTGCTGATCGCGGTAAAAGCCATTTCAAAAAGATGATTTTAATCCAGAATACTTGTTGGCACAACAACATAATAGTCATAACCCTCCAAGGGTTCCAAACCCCTGGAGGATTATTTATGCTATTATCATTCTTTCGCTATGGTAAAGTAAAAAGTGCTGCCTTCGCCCTCTTCCGACTCCACCCAGATCTCCCCGCCGTGTTTTTCCACAATTTTTTTACTCACTGCCAGCCCGATGCCGGTGCCGGAGTACTCCTCCTGGGTATGCAGCCGCTGGAAAATGTTGAAAATATTCTCCTGGAACTCTTCTCGGATGCCGATGCCGTTGTCGGAAACTGAAAATTTCCAGTGCGTGCCGGTCTCTTCCCCGCTGATATGAATTTCCGGCTCGCATTCCGGCCTTCGATACTTTATGGCGTTCCTGATCAGGTTCTGGAATACCTGCTGGACCGGGGTTTCGGCGGCCCGAATCTCGGGAAGCGGATCCCATTCGACGGTTGCACCGCTCTCTTCAATCGCCCGGTGTTCCAGCTTCAGGATCTCATTGAGCAACTCCTCCAGGCAAAGATTCTGTCGTTCAAACTCATGTTGTCCCACTCTTGAGTAGTTCAACAGGTCCAGGATAATCTGCCGCATGCGCCCGGCCCCGTCCACCGCAAAATCGATATATTGGCGGGCTTTCTCGTCAAGCTGGTCACCGTACTTTTTCTCCAGCCGTTTCAGAAAGCTTGAGACCATGCGGAGCGGCTCCTGCAGGTCGTGGGAGGCCACGTAGGCGAATTGCTCCAGCTCGGCGTTGGAGGCGGCCAGCTCTTCGGCGTGCTTTTCCAGCTCCCGGTTGAGCTGCCTGAGGGCTTCCTCGTTTTTCTTCTGGCGGGTCAGGTCGGTCATGGCGCCAACCACGCGTGTGACCTCTCCACGGTCGTCCCGGATGAATACGGCGCGATCCATGACCGGGGCATAACTGCCATCAGCCTTTTTGAACCGATATTCTTCATACCAATCGGTTTTTGTGCCGGGTTGCATATATTCTTCAATTTTTTGCACAATCTCACCGCGGTCTTCGGGGTGGATTAGATTAATCAGAAAATCCAGCGTGGGATTGGTCTCTTCCAGGTCGTATCTAAACAGGGTTTCAAAACCCCGGCCCCAGAACAATTCCCCTTCAGCGACATCAAAATCCCAAATGGCATCGTTGGTGGCTTCGGTTACCTTCTCGAACCGCTCATTGACCTGGCGTATTTTTTCTACTCTTTTTTTCTTGTCGGTGATATCCCTGAAATATACCGAAAGGCCCGTTTTAGAAGGATAGGCACTGACTTCAAACCATTTCTCAACGCCGGGATAGTACTCTTCAAAACTAACAGATACATTTTCATTAACAGCCTTGTGATATTGGGTATAGAAGTCGAGATCAACGGCATCATCATATTCCTCCCACAGGTTTTTACCGATGATCTCCTCTTTGGGTTTATCCAGGATCTGCTCAGCTTCCTTGTTCCAGTAGGTGACAATCCAGTTCTCATCTACAGCAAAAAAGGCATCCCCGATGCTTTCCAGAATGGTCTCGTTTTCCTGGTATGCTTTCTCAAGCTGTATTTGGGCTTCTTTCTCTTTCGTTATATCCTGGGCTGTTCCCTCCATTGCTATTGGCCGTCCCTGTGCTGATGTTTTAAGTTCTCCCAGCACATGTATCCATTTTACAGTACCATCCGGTAGCAAGATGCGATGCTCCAGGTCCAGCGGCTGGCCGGTCTCCAGAGTTTTCTCATGCTGCTTCCTGAAATATTCCCGATCGTCGGGATGCATCCGGTCAAAAACAAGATCTGTAGTCAGTTGCACTTCTTTCGGGTCGAATTCCCAAATTTTATACGATTGCTCCGACCAATAGACATTGCCGGTCTCAAGGTCCAGTTCCCAGTACCCCAGGCTGGCGATCTCCTGGGCTAACTTTAATTTATTGTTGATCTTGGTAATCTGTTGCTCCGCCTGTTTCTGTTCGGTGATATCCAGGATGATGGAGTCCCACACGATGCTTCCGTCCGGCAGCTTGCGGGGAATACCGTTGCCCTCATGCCAGCGGATTCCCTTTTCCGGGTGCCGGCTCCTCCACTGGGCGTTCCAGTGGGCCATGGCTTCGGCAGAATCGGCGATAGATTGTTTAACCTGCTGGTAATCCGCTTCCGGGAGCTGGTCCCAGATAAGCTCGTTGTGCTGCATTCCCATTTCAGGTGAAATCCCCCAAAGTTCCTTTGCGCCCTTGCTCAGGTACATCAGCTCATCCGTCCCGTCGGGATACAGGCGGTACTGGAAAATAGCTCCCGGGATATTATCAGCCACGTGCTGCAGCTTCTGCTCGGCCTCTTTGCGGTCGTGGATATCCTGGAAGCTGCCGTACAGGCGCAGGCATTCCCCGTTCACCAAATGTGGTTCGCCTTTGGTGCGAACCCAGCGCTCATTACCCTTTGCGGTCACAATCTGAAGCTCTTCATCCCAGGGGATACCCTCTGTAATGGCTCGTTGCACCACCCGGCGTATCGTCTCCCGGCTTTCACCTTTTTTATAAAAGGTAATACCGGTTTCCAGGTCGGGCGCAAAATTGGGATCATCAATTTCATGGATTTCCCTCGTCATAGACGTCCAAAGAATCTCTTCGGTCTTCAGGTCCACCTCCCAGGCCCCGATCCGCGCCATTTTGTGGGCCTGCTGGAGGAGTCTCTCCAGCTTTTTCTTTTGGGTAATATCCTGAATAGTTCCTTCCATGACCGGCGCGCCATTATCCGGGTCATCAAAATTTCCTATTACCTGGATCCACTTCACCGAACCGTCAGCCAGCATAATACGGTGCTCCAGATTGAGCGATTCCCGGTTTTCAATAGCTTGTTCATTTTGTTCCACAACCTCACGGTATTCGTCGGGGTGGATATGATGGAGCACGGTTTCAAGATCTACGGTGTCTTCGTCCGGGTTCAGCCCGAAAATGTTGTAGGTCTGGTCTGACCAGTAGATCTCTTCGGTGTTCACATTCATCTCCCAGTATCCCAGTTTGGCGATCTGCTGGGCGGTCTCCAGCTTCTTATTCACATCTTTAATCTGCTGTTTGGCCTTTTTCTCTTCCGTAACATCACGCATGGCCCCGATCATGCGTGTGGCCTTTCCGTTGTCATCCCGGATGACGAAACCGCGGTCCTCTACGTATGCGAAGCTGCCGTCGGCTTTCATATACCGGTATTCCTCAAACCAGTTTTGCTCGTCCCCCTCAATGGTTTCTTTTATACTTTTGTATACCCACTCCCTGTCTTCCGGGTGAATGTGCTCAGTCCATGATGAACTGTCCCCAGACAGATTATTCAGATCATACCCAAACAGGCTTTCAAATCCGCTGCCCCAAAACACGGTATTCTCCTGCAGGTCCCAGTCCCAGATCGCATCAGAGGTGGCCCGGGTGGCGTAGTCGTAGCGCTCCAGGCTTTCCTGTAGTTTTTGCTCATACTTTTTCTGCTCGGTGATATCGGTCAGTGAGCCGACGATGGCCACGGTTTCCCCATCTTCAGTAAGTGGAGCCTCGTTGACCCGTACCCATATTATCTCCCCGTTTTTCTTCTGTAGCTGCAAGGGGAATGCGGGCTGGACCTGCCCGGTTTCAATCGCTTTCTGGGTATGGCGGAATCCCTCCTCATTGATGGGATGATCTGTCACAAACTCCGTCCACTGCTGTTTGGCTTCCTCAGGGGAATAACCCAGGAACTGCTCCGACTGCGGGCTGACGTAGGTAAGCAGATGGTCAGTATCGTGCCGGTAAAACATGTTGGTGCTGTGCTCCACCACCTCACGCAGTTTTTGTTCGGCCTCTTTCCGGCGGGTGATATCCTGCGTGCTGCCGTAAATGCGTGCGCACTGCCCGTTTCGAAATTCCGTTTCGCCGACTACACGTACCCACTTTTCATTGCCGGCGGCGGTGACGATCTTCAGTTCTTCATCAAACGGTCGGCCGGTTTGGATCGCCTGCTCCACGGCCTCGGTGATGTTCTGACGATGTTCGCCCGCTTTGTAAAAATCAATGGCGGTGTCAAGATCGGGCTCATAATCTGACGGCACCTCGTGCAGCCTCCTGACGGTATTCGACCAGTGCAGCTGCTGGTGCACCAGGTCCAGTTCCCAGTGACCGATATCGGCAATCTGATAGGCTTTGTCGCGCTGCTTTTCAGCTTTTTTTTCATTGGTGATATCCACCATAAAGCCCCGCAGCCGGTCGGGCTCGCCCCGCTTGGTTTCAACGGTTACGTAGTCTCGCAGCCACACCACCTCCTGGTCGGCGGAGATCATCCGGTACTCAAACCTGTGGTTTTCCCCTTGTTGCGTCTTGTTCCGGCAAAAGTCTATAACCCGGCTCCGATCTTTTGGGTGGATATGGGACTTCCAAAAGTCGGGATCATGCAACCACTGTTCCGGGCTGTAGCCCAGCAGGTCTTTGGACTGTGGACTGACATAAAAGAATTGAAAGGTGTCGGCATCAGCTTCCCATACGATGCCGTCCACGGACTGAACCAGCGACTCGTACCGCTCGCGGGTCAGGGCCAGCTGCCGGGTCTTTTTTTTCTGTTCCTCATAGTTGGTAAGTTCTCGTTTTATGGCAGGGCCAAGCCGGTCCAGGTTGCTTTTCATGGCGTAGTCGGAGGTGCCCTCCAGCATCGCATCGACCGCTTTCTCCTCCCCGATATATCCTGAAACCAGGATAAAGGGCAGGTGCGGATCTTTCTCTCTTACGAGTTTCAGGGCCTGGATCGCGTTAAAGGAGGGGAGGTTGTAGTCACTGACAATCAGGTCGGGCGGGCTGTTTTCAAGCCGGTCTTCCAGCTGTTTCCTTTGGTGGATGATCTCAAGCTCAATTTCGATTTTGAGCTTTTTCAGCTCTATCTCGATCAGCTCTGCATCACGCTCATCATCTTCAATCAGTAATACCTGGTAGACTTTTCCCATACCGCTTCCTCAATTCTTGCTTTAATAGCGCGCCCTTTTCAGAAAGAGCTCTTATTTATCGCCAGCCAATAAATTCCCATGTTGTTCACCACCTCCACAAAATCCTTGTAGTCCACCGGCTTGCGCACATAACTGTTGGCGCCCAGGTCGTAGCCCCTGATAATATCCTCTTCCTCCTGCGAGGAGGTCAGGATGACGACAGGAATGCGCCTGGTGGCAGGCTCTGCCTTTACCCGCTTCAGCACTTCGTGCCCATTCAGCTTCGGGAGCTTCAGGTCAAGCAGGATCAGCTCCGGGTAGCCCCGCTCTGCCACCCCGCCCGGACCGTCACCCAGCAGAAAATCGATCGCCTCCTGGCCGTCCTCCACCACGGCTATATCATTGGCAAAGTTATTCTTCCTGAACGCGAGCATGGTCAGCTCCACGTCATCGGGATTGTCTTCAACCAGCAAAATATAGTTTTCGTCTCCTGCCATAACTATGTTTCTGTTCTGAAATTAAAATAGAAGGTGGCTCCCTCGCCGGGCGTGCTGTCAGCCCAGATCTCGCCGCCGTGCAGATTTATAATACGTTTTACCGTTGCCAGCCCGATGCCCGAGCCTTCGAACTCTTTCTGGCTGTGGAGGCGGTCAAACGCCTTGAACAGCTTGTCAGAGTAGCGGGGGTCAAAACCAACGCCGTTGTCTTTAATAAAAAATACCTTCTTTGTATCACGGGTGGTTGTCCCGATTTGTATCATCGGCTGTTCCTCCCCGGAGCTGAACTTGATCGCATTCGAAAGCAGATTCGTGAGCATCGCTTTTACCAGTCCGCGGTCCGCCTCAACCCGTAAATCCTTTTCGACCTGCAGATCTATCCCGTTATCCCGTTTCAATTCAATTAAATCATCGAATACTGTTTTTGCAAGCCTGGAAATATCAACCTCTTCAAACTCAGGTTCGCGCCGCGAGATACGGGAAAGTTTCAGCAGGTCATCAATCAGGTTGCCCATATCCTGCGCGCCCTGCCGGACCCTTTTCAGGTAGTGGGCGCCCGTCTCATCCAGCTGGTCAAGGTATTCATTGACCAGCTCCTGGCTGAATCCGTCAATGCGGCGAAGCGGGGCCCGCAGGTCGTGCGAGACCGAGTAGATAAAGTCGTTAAGTTCTTCACTGGCGGCCTCATATTGCGCCATTTTCCGGGCGATGCGCATTTCCAGGTCTTCATTCTCTCCCTGCAGTTCACTTCTTGTCCGCACTTTCCGGGTCTTCCTCTCCTGTTTTTCCCTTTCGGTAAACTGGTCGGTCATGTCCTCAAGCGTATGGATCAGATATCTTATTTCGCCTGCTTCATTCATGACAGGAGTGTGCGTGAACTGCCAAAAACACTCTCGGGAGCCTGAGGAGTCGGCGATCCGACACAGTTCAATATCGGTATGATGAGCTTCAGCCCTCTTCTTTACCTGTGCAATGGATACTGCTAACAGGGATTTCAGGGATTCACTTTCGACTGCCAGGAGCGGAACCAGGTCCGCCAGGAGATCCTTGTTGAGCACCTGCGACCTGTCCAGACGTGTTACATCAAGGTACGCTTCATTTGCGGCCGCAACCCGGGCGTCACCTCCCGAGGGAGCGAGAACGAGCGAGGGGACTGGTAATATTTCAAATATTGATTTATACTCTGCCAAATCAAGCATCATAAAAGCCTGTCGTCTGTATGTCGGTTTTCCAGGGACCTGTGCGGCCCGCGATGTTCTCAATCCTGTTTTAGAGTCGTCCCGCACCCTGTTCTATGCAGTATCTCCGGGGTGCGTTTTCCCGATAGGTCTCAATTTCGGTCGCGTTTTTTTCGCCCGTCTCTTTGTTATCAGTATATAACAGCCCCGGGAGGTGGTCAACAGGTGATTTCCATGTATTGGAAACAATAGTCCAGCCCGAATTTTACGAACTTTTTTGGAAAATCATCACATTGTTCTCGTAAAAGTCGAGTGTGGCGTTCCACTGCCGGGCCAGCCAGCGGAACGTCTGCTTCGTGTAAAAGGTGACGTGGGTATTATCCAGCCGGTAATGCCAGTCGGCGAAGTGCTCGTTGTCATCTTCGGCCAGCTTGGTCATAATTCCCAGGTATCCGCCGGGGCGAAGGCAGTTCCACAGCCGGTCGAACTCATGCCGGGGGGCATGCAGGTGTTCAGCCACCTCGGTTGAGGTAATAAAATCATAGGTCTCGCCAAACACGGAGGGATCATCGGCATAAAAGGGATCGTAGATGCGCATTGTATGTCCCTGCTCCTCAAACATGATGTTCAGGGTTGGTCCCGGTCCCGAGCCAAAATCCAGTCCCTTGCTGTTTTTCCCGAGCAGCCTGATCAGCGGATTGAACAGCCGGCCGAGAAACGCGCGGTACCGCTCATCTTCGGGATCATTGTTATGCTGGTCGTAGCGTTCGAGCTCCTCCTGTGGAGTCGGCCGGTGGCGTTCAGGGGCAAAGATAAGGCGGCAGGTATCGCACTGATAGTAATCGGAGCGGTACTGCTCGGTAACATCCTGGTAGAAAAGTCGCAAGTTGGAGCCGTGGCAAAGGATACAGGTATCGGGTTTTGCTGGAGAATGGATGGTGTCAGGCTGTTTTGAGTTCTGCATGCAAGAATTTAATGTATATCTCGGATACTCTGAAGATAGCAAATTAAACTGCAATCAGCTCGGTTTAAGAGATGGCTGGAAGGCAAATTGAAGCCTTTGCAAAACCGTTCTTTTGATCAATTCCGGTATTTCTGCGGATGCTAAATACTCACTTATGGAATGTTAACTGTGGTTTCGAATTCGCTCCGGCTTTGCTGACCTGATCAATCAAATATTCTAAAACCGACTTATTAAAACCATCTCCAGACCTGAATAACAGGTTAACATATCAAGGTGTACCGTTTTTTGAAATCGACATTCCGGATATTAAGACAATATTAAGTAGTGGTGGATTCCTTTATGTTTAACGCATTTAACCGTATCTTTGCGGCTTGTTGAAAGATCGTTAAATATATACACAATCCCGTTTTACACAACATAATGAGTTACCTCACATTTGTCCTCAAAGAACGGCGGCTGCTGTCATTTGGACTCTCATTCACCTTTTTTTCCAGTTTTGGACAAACCTTTTTGATCTCCCTGTTTGTTCCCTATTTCCTGCAGGAGTTTCAGCTTTCCAATGCCGGATTTGGCTCGCTCTATTCGGCCGCCACCCTTACCAGCGCTGCCGTACTTCCCTGGCTCGGCAAGTGGATTGATCATATTCCACTCCGCCTATACAGCACCTGCGTGGCGGTCGGGTTGGTAATCGCCTCATTTATGGTGGCGATCTCGTGGCACGTGGGACTGTTGTTTGTGGGGTTACTGCTGCTGCGCCTGGCCGGACAGGGATTGAGCAGCCATACAGCCCAAACCGCAATGGCCAAATTTTATGACCATCAGCGCGGCAAGGCGCTCAGTATCTCCAACCTTGGCTATCCCATCGGGGAAGCGATTCTGCCGCTGGGGGTTACCGCCCTGCTCACGGTGTTCCACTGGCGGATGACCTGGGCTACAATTCTGCTGATTATCGCGTGCATCATGATCCCGTTTATCCATATCATCCTTCGCAAGGAGGAGGGCGAACTCGAGGAAGACAACCAGACTGTCTCTCAAAACTCCGACGCCGACTACTCCTACATGCGGATCCTCAGCGACTATCGCTTCTATTTTCTCTTTCCCGCTGTACTGCTGCCCCCGTTCTGGGCTACCGGCTTTTTCCTCTACCAGGTATCGGTGGCCGAATCCCTGGGGTGGACCGCCACCCTCATCGCTTCCGCCTTCGTGATGTTTGCGGTCGCCCGTATTTTATCGTCACTTGGAGTGGGGCCGCTAATCGACCTGTTCAAGGCCCGTACCATCTTTCCCTATTACATGCTGCCGATGGCCGCCGGATTTGTATTTGCATTCTACCATCCCGGTTCGTGGTCGGCCTTTGTCTATATGGCGCTGCTCGGGGCTACAATGGGGATGGGCGGTGCCATAAAATCGGCCTTGTGGGCAGAGCTCTACGGAACGAAAACGGTGGGCACCGTACGCAGCATGTTTTCCGCCCTCATGGTCTTCAGTTCTGCACTGAGTCCCTTCATGATGGGCTGGCTTATCGACAACGGCACTCCCATGACTACGATCCTTTTCTGGGCAGTGATAACCACGCTGGTGGGGACGCTCCTGGCGATGTGCGCCTTTTCGTCACGGGTCCGCCTGTTTTTCAGCCGGCTGACCAGGTAGTAAAACCTGGCGTTCTCTTATCGCGGGGCAAATGCGATGTCGCATCAAAGCTGTGGATCGGGCTGCCCTACATTTCGCACGGGAACCACGGCATCCTCAGACAGATGCTAACTCACGATCTACCAGGAACTTGCTAGGCTAACCCGGATTTCTTGGCGAGAAATCCGGGCTAAACGGGGCGTTCATTTTTAATGTACAAAAATGAACAGGGGAAGCTGATTGGGAAGTCCAAAAAGGGAACAGGCTATTCCCAATATCCCAGCAACGGTTCCCGTTCGCCCGAAAGGGGGTCCCGTTCCGGCAAGGGGACCGATCGTATATTTTTCAGAATGCGGGACCGCTCCCCGGACCTGCCGGTACACAGGTCCCACGACTGCCCCTCGGGATAGGCTCCCACGACCTGGAAACCCGGAGAACTGCTGATCCTGCAATGACCAACTCCGGCGGGAATCACCACGGCGTCTCCCGCCCCAAGCTGCATCTGTTCTCCCTGCGTCCCACCAAACTGCACCTCAGCCGATCCCCCGGTTACCACCAGAACCTCGTGCGCCGTACTGTGATAGTGGGGATATGAATAGATGCCGTTGACCCAGGCGCCCTTCCACTTGTGCCGGCCAAGCAGCCTCTTTACGGCCCCGGGATCCCCTTCCGCAGACTCCAAGACGCCGGGATACACCAGCAGCGGCAGACTCGGATTATTGGGTATAGTTCCGTCATCATCAAAAAAGTAGGGGCGGCATTCTTTCATCGGGAAATTCATGTTTCAATAACTATTTCAGCGAATAACATAGCATCTCCGGTACTGCATTCCCAAAAAATTAACGCTCTGATTCATAAAAAGTAGGGAATCCCCAAAAAATATTTTATACTAAGACGTCTGTTGGGGGAATTTTACCATATTTACTCCCAAAGAAGACGTTTGAACAGTAGTAAAGAAGTTAAATTTGGAGTATTTATTATGGCAGATAGAGAAGTTGGAACCGTCAAGTGGTTTCACAACAGTAAAGGATACGGATTTATTTCCCGAGAAGAAGGAGAAGATATCTTCGTACATTACAGTGAAATCAATATGGAGGGATATAAAAAGCTTGAGGAAGGTCAGCAAGTCGAGTTTACTGTAGCTGAAGGTGACAAGGGGCTACAGGCTCAGGAGGTGATTCTCCTCGATTAGAATCAATAGTAATATTTTTGAGCACCATGGCCCTCATGGTGCTTTTTATTTTTTTGGAGACATGGCATACGCAACGCTGCCAGAGCGGTGAAAGAATATCGTACGTGGGATTGGGGTTATGCGAACGCCGCCTGCAGGCAAGCGTTTTCACGTTTATGCCCCCTGTGGCGGGCGGCATTGCGCTTCGTTTTGGCGTCACCACAGCCAGCGATTCCCCAACCGGTGCCAGGTTATTGTCTGCCCGTATCTTGTACGAGGGAGATACGAGCAGGCCCTACTTCAAATTTTTCTCTGGGGAAAGTCTTTACTTACAGAGAGCTTTGCAAAACCGCTGTTTTGGCCCAATATCGTCATTTTTGATCTTGACCAAAGCTCTTGGTTTTTCAAAGCCTTCTTACAGGTAATTTCCATCCTCGTTCAGAACGTGCTGCTCCAACTTGCTTTTCAATTCGTTCGGGTTGAACGGTTTCGTTATAAAATCGTTCATGCCGGCGGCAAATACCTTCTCCTTTACCTCCTTGAGTGCCGCAGCCGTCAATGCAATTATCGGCACCGAACGTTTGTGCACCTCATCCAGCATCCGGATCTGCCGCGTTGCCTCATATCCATCCATGTTGGGCATCTGCAGATCCATTAACACAATGTGATAATTGTTATTTTTGATCTCCCTCAGACACTCCTCTCCATCCCCGGCCACAGAAATTTCCATCTCCCAGCGATCCAGGAACCGCTTCATCACTTTCTGATTAATCGGGTTATCCTCCACCACCAGGGCTTTGACACCCTCAAGACTGTTGACGCGCTGGAATGTTGAAGTCAGTCCATTCGTCTCTCCCTCCTTTTCATCGGCGATCTCGAACTCCAGGTCAACGTAAAAGGTGCTTCCTTCCCCCTTTCTGCTCTCGATATCTATGGTGCCTCCCTGCAGCTCTACCAGCTTCTGGGTAATCGAAAGACCCAGGCCGGTTCCCCCGAAAACCCGCGTGGTATCGGTTCGCTCCTGGGTAAAACTCTCAAAAATGTCGGCCTGCTTCTCGCGTGCGATGCCCACGCCGGTGTCAGAGACCTGCAATTGTACGCGAACCCGGTCTTCATATTGCTCCCTGCATTTCACCCGGATCTCAACCGCTCCCTGCTCGGTGAACTTGACCGCATTGCTTGTCAGGTTGTTTAGGATTTGTGTCATCCGGGCCGAATCACCGCATATCAGGTCGGGGATATCCTCATCAACGTCCGCTTTTAACACAATATCTTTCTTTCCGGCGGTAAACTTGAAGCTTTCGATGACCTCGTGCACCAGCCGCCGAAGATCAAATTCGGCATGCTCAAGTTCAATTTTCCCGGATTCGATTTTGGAAAAATCCAGGATGTCATCAATCAGTGCCAAAAGCGTCTTGGCAGAGAAGTCCAGAATTTCGATCTGCTCAAGTTGATCTTCCCGGGGATTGTCCTTGGCCAGCAGGTTTGTCATTCCGATAATCGCGTTCATCGGCGTTCGTATTTCATGGCTCATCGTGGAGAGAAACTCCGATTTCGCTTTCGATCCCTCCTCCACACTGGCTTTTGCCTTTTCCAGCTCGGCCAGGTTCTCCTCCAGCTCCTTTTTCTTTTTGTTGAGCTCGGCATTGAGCTCTTTCTGCTCTTCCAGCAGCTGCCGGGTCTGCTCCTCGGCCCGCTCTTTCGATTCGGAAAATGAATTAAAGATCATCCAAGTGGAGATGAAAGCTGCCGAAAGCACGCTCCATTTAATGAGCCAGTATCCCTCGGATGTAAAGTAGATCTGGTCAAAAATGATGTAGTCCAGCACAAAATAGGAAAGTATGGAAAAACCGATACCGGCATTGCGCAGCACATTTTTATCCTTGTCAAAAAGCAGGATGGAGAGACCGCTGGCGGGAATAAAAAAGGTTTGGATAAGCATGTTGGTGCCAAACACCGAGCTCAGGATGACTATCGCCACGTCCACATAAATAATCAGCAGCAGCTTAGAGCTGTTTTCATATCCCTGCCTGGCCAGAATCGGGATAAGCGTAAACGCGACCGCCTCGCATAGAAAAAACCAGGAGAGGGATACCGACCGGTTGAGGTGGAAGGCGATCAAAAACACGATACTGACCCCGGCCAAAAAAAAGGAAACCGAGTTCAAGACGATCAAACTGCTTTTGCTGATGACATCCCGCCGGTTTTCCCTGAGGTCGAGCCCCAGCGCATATTTCTTAATTGCAGATAGAGTACCCATCGCCTGTTCGTTGTTCATTTTATGCACAGGGAGAAATAACAAAGAAAAAGAAACCGCGCAAACTTATTTAAGGCATCTTAATATTTTCCTTGGGCTGCATGTTGCTATTGCCCTGCGAACCAACGACTTCGCGCTATTGTGTTTTGTAGATGATTTGGTTTAATTCGCGGCCTGCTGGTCAAGCTTGGTTTTGTATGCCATGGCGTAAATTTTCATCTGTTTTACCATCGATGCCAGGCCGTTGGATCTTGTGGGAGACAGATGCTTCTCCATCCCGATTTTTTGGATAAATGCGGGTTTTGTGGATATAATCGTGTCCGGATCCTGGCCAGAGTAGAAACGGACCATCAGTGCAACCAGCCCCTTGGTAATTGCGGCATCACTGTCAGCCTCAAATATTACCATGCCGTCATCGAGGTGGGTATGCAGCCATACCTGAGACTGGCATCCGCGCACCAGGTTTTCTTCAATTTTATATTCTTCATCAAGAGGGGAGAGCTGACGACCCAGTTCAATGATATACTTGTATCGCTCGGTCCAGTCGCTGAGCGCCTGAAACTCGTTTATAATTTCTTGCTGTATTTCCTGAATATCAGACATAAATATAAATATCCACAGATCATTTTGTTTCCTTACAAGATAAGAAGAATTCTGATCGATGTTTAGCCCGTATTTCTCACGATAATGCATGCAAAAGTCATGTATCCTGATGGCAGGCAGTATCTTACCTCATATTTTACGGCCTTTTTACTTGACAGGGTGTAAAGGGTCTGTCCTTCAACTGCGTTAAAGGGAACATCACCTGCTCATCGTACAACAGTACGTCTGCACGGCCATTTCCCCTTTGCCTCGCTGAAGAACAAATTTCTTGGTGAAAAATCCAGGCTGATGCAAGACTAAACGGCCGGTTCGGTTTGAGGCTTCAGGCTTACAGCTCCACACACGCAAACGACCGACTGACGGCTGTTGTCCCACTCCGGCTTGGCATAATCGATGATCTCCACATACTCATCTTCGGAGGTGTGAATCCGGTAGTTGCAGGTACAACTTTTCCCTTTCAACACGTTTTGATAGTGCTTCCGGACCTTTTCCAGGTCCTCCTGGTGGATAAACTCTTTGTATCCCCCCTCTTGCCGTACCAACTCGGCCGAAATACCGGTAAAGACCGGAAACTCTTCGGAAACAGCTTCAAAGATCGGTTCGCCATTCATCAGCTGCAGCCGATATGTGAATTCCGACGCCTGTCTCATGAGCCGATCAAACTCCTGATTCCGGCGCTTCAAGGTTTCCATAATCCGCTTCTGCATGGTGACATTGAGAATTTCAGCCCGGATCAGCGTCCCGTCCTTCAGATCCAGGAGCCTCGTATCCCCCTCTATCTGTATCGGGACCCCGGTCTTGTGGCGGATAATGCCCTTGAAATGTCGGCCGCCAAACCGCTCTTCATCCGCTCCCTGGTCAAACCGGCTTTTGAGAGAATCGCGATATTTTTGGGGAAACAGGTCCCACACCTTTATCTGCTTGAGTTCATCCTTGCTGTATCCGACCAGCTCTCGAAACGATTTGTTCGCCATCACGATGTTTCCCTGCAAATCCACGTCCAGGACTGTTTTGTGTGAAGCCTCCCGAAGCTCGTCAAACTCACGCTGGGTATCCAGGAGTACCTCCTCGGCTCGTTTCCGCTCGGTGATGTCGTGCTGGTACGAGACCCAGTGTGTTATATTGCCCGCCGCGTCGGTAAGCGGGTGAATATCCCACTGATTTACAAATTCGGATCCATCCTTCCGGTAGTTGACCGCCTGCCCGAAAAATGACTTGCCCGCCTTAAGGCGCTGCTTCAGTTTATCGAGCACCTTTCGGTCGGTCTTCGGCCCCTGCAGGATGCGGGGGGTCTGGCCGATCGCTTCCTCCCGGCTGTACCCTGTCATCCTGGTGAAATCCTCGTTCACGTACACAATACGGGGACCGGGTTCATCCAGGTTCAGTTCTGTGATCAGGATCGAGTCGTAGTCATTCTTGATCGCCGACTCCAGCAGATTAAGATCGGTTTTATACCGCTCTTTCTCGCTCTCCAGTTCTTTAAACAGCTCTTCCAGCTGCTTTTGGGATTCTTTGTCTTTTCCAAGGTTCTTAATCTTTTCTTGCCAGTTCGACGCCATTGTTCGATCGTTTGTTCTCTATTTCGGGTTCAAGCGGAAGGAACAGTAATACCAAATCAAATCATTCCATACAAACTAATTTTTTGGCAATGAATTTCGTTCCATGGCGAAAAAGGCGGGGCGCCTTCAGTACATCAACAGCGGGAACAGGATGGAATGAAACTTCCAGACCTCATTATTTGATCAGCAGTTTGGCAATGGTATTGAGCTGCATGTTTGAGGTCCCCTCGTAAATTTTCCCAATTTTCGCATCCCGGTAAAACTTCTCCACCGGGTACTCCTTTACATACCCATACCCACCAAAAAGATCTATAGCCAGTGAAGAGACTCGTTCAGCCACCTCCGAAGAGTGGTACTTGGCCATCGCCGCCTGTTTGGTAAAATCCTGGTCCTGCTCCTTGATGCGGGCGGCGTTGTAGACCAGCAGCCGCGCCGTCTCAATATCGGTGGCCATCTTTGCCAGCTGGAAGCGGACCCCCTGAAACTCAGATACCGCCTGTCCAAACTGCTTTCGCTGTTGCGTGTAGTCCAGCGCGGCATCCAGGGCGCCCTGCGCGATGCCCACCATCTGCGCCCCGATGCCGATGCGGCCTTCATTCAGCACCTCCATGGCCACTTTATAGCCTTTGCCCGGTTCGCCCAGGATGTTCTCTTTAGGCACTTTGCAGTCCTCCAGCAGCACCTCGCAGGTTGAGCTGGCACGGATGCCCAGCTTGTTTTCTTTATTTGAAACAGAAAATCCGTCAAAATCCCGTTCCACCACAAAAGCGGTGATCCCCTTGTAGCCCGCCTCGGGATTAAGCGTGGCAAAAACGATGAAAATGTCTGCCTCCGCCGCATTGGTGATCCACATCTTGGCACCGTTTAGCAGGTAGTGGTCGCCCTGCTCCTTGGCAGTAGTCTTCATGGCAAAAGCGTCGCTGCCGGATTCCGCCTCCGAAAGACAGTAGGCGCCGACCTTCTCGGTAGCCAGGCGGGGAAGATATCGCTCATTGATCTGCTCGCTACCCCAGCGCAGAAAGGCGTTGTTGACCAGCGTATTTTGCACATCCATGAACACGGCGGCCGAGGCATCCACTTTGGAGATCTCCTCAATCGCCAGGATAGACATGAAGAAGCTGCCGCCGGCGCCCCCGTACTGCTCGGGAATTTCGATCCCCATCAGGCCCATCTCAAAAAATTCCTGCATCAGGTCGGGATCCAGCTTGGCCTGTTCGTCCATCTGCTCCACTTTGGGCTTGATGGAGGCCCGGGCAAAGTCAGCGGCGGCCTCTTTCAGCATGCGTTCATCTTCGGTGAGATTGGTAAGTGGCATCATCTCTTGTTTAACCTGGTCCATAAATAGATGATTAAAATGTGGTGAGTTTCCCTATTTTATTTTGAACAAAACCGGAAGAATGATATTCATTTTCCTGCTGAGTTGACAACTTAATATGAATCAATCCCCAAAAACTGCTGTTATTATCTTAGAATGTGACTGTTTATCTTTCATAAAAATCACAGGTGATTATGGGAAATAAGGAGATCGATACCGGGCAATCACTCTTTGAGGAGTTTCCGCCCGTCTCAAGGGAAGAGTGGGAAAAAGTAATTGAAGAAGATCTTAAAGGCGCCGACTACCGGCAGAAACTGAAATGGGAAACCGGTGAAGGTATCAACGCCCTGCCTTTTTACCGGCGCGAGGATATGGATGAACTCGAGCATACACGTCCCGTGCCCCCGCCCGACAAAGAGAAAAACGAGTGGCAGATCTGCCAGCCCATTTTTGGGCAGGATGTCACCCGGGCCAATGAAACCGCCCGCAATGCCATCGAGCGCGGTGCTGAGGCACTGCAATTCCAATTTCATGTGCGGCGCACCGAGGGCGGTCTGGGGGGCGACCTGCAGGGAACAGCCATCCAAAGCCAAAAAGATTTCCGGGAATTGTTGAACAAGGTTGCCTTGGAAGATGTGACCCTCCATTTTGATTCAGGCCTTGGCACGCCTGTGCTTATGGCGTTGCTCCACAATGAACTGAAGCAACGCAATGTACATCCGGATTCCGTACAGGCTACATTTTTGTACGATCCCTATTCCTACATCGCCATCCACGGTCAGCTGCCCAAGCCGGAAGGGCGATTGCTTGATGAAGCGGCCCAGATGGTCTCATTTTGTGATCAAAATCTGCCGGGCGTACGCTGCCTTGGAATTGACGGGCGAACCTGGCACGAGGCCGGGGCGACCATCACGGAAGAGCTGGCACTGGCACTGGCAACCGGCAGCGAGTACCTGGCCAAACTCTCTGAACAGGATTGCCCGGTGGATGCCATCGCTTCTCGCATTCACTTTAGGCTTCCCATAGGCAGCAACTATTTTTTGGAGATAGCCAAGTTCCGTGCCGCCCGAGTCCTTTGGGAAAAAGTAGTAGAAGCTTATAAGCCTGACGAAGAAAAATCGTCACAAGCATACATCCACGGGGAAACTTCTCGCTGGAACAAACCGGTTTACGATCCCCATACGAATATGCTGCGAACCAGCACTGAGGGGATGTCGGCCGCCATCGCAGGGTGCGATTCGCTCACCATCAATCCCTTTAATTTGAGCTACCAGCAGCCGGATGAGTTCGGTGATCGTATTGCCCGGAATTCCCAGATCATCTTCAAGGAGGAAGCCTATCTTGACCAGGTGTATGATCCCGGGGCGGGCTCCTACTATATTGAAATGCTGACCGACAAGATTGCAGCTGCAGCCTGGCAACAGTTCCAGGAGATCGAAAAGCAGGGCGGTATTTTCAAAGCTCTTAAACATGGTACTATTGCTACCGTGATCCGGGGTTCTGTGGAAAAACGAAACCGTGCCATTGCCGAACGGGGACGCATTTTTGTGGGCATCAACCAGTATCCCAACCCGGATGATAGAATGGCCGATAAGTTTGATTCCGAATACCGGGCCGTTTCCCTGAAGGAGTCGGATCGCGATGTGGAGATTGACGAGCGACGGATTGTGGATTCGCTGGCGGACCAGTTTGAGGCCGGCTCACAGCTGGGCGATGTTATTCCGGGCCTGTTCGATCACGGCAAGCAGCTGTTCCGGGCCATTCAGCCCTACCGCGGCACGGAACCGTTTGAAAGGCTGCGGCTAACTACAGAGCGATATCCTGAAACCCCGACAGTGCTGATGCTGCCGCTCGGTGACCGCAAAATGCGCAAGGCCCGCTCCACATTCGCCGCCAACTTCTTCGGCTGCGCAGGCTACGATATTGAGGATCCGCTGGGTTACGAAAATATTGAGGAAGCTATAACAGCAGTTAAGGAGCAGCAGCCGGATATCGTGGTTCTGTGCAGCTCCGACCAGGAATACACCGAACTGGTTGAGCCACTGTGCAAACAGCTTCAATCTCTTGACAAACAACCGATAGCAGTACTGGCCGGCGATCCCGGGGAGCGGATTGAATCCTACATGGAAGCGGGTATCGAGGCTTTTATCCACCGAAAATCAAACGTACTGGAAACACTCAAAGAGTTCCATCAGAAACTCGGAATCGAACTTAATTAAAAATGAAGAATGAAGAATTAAAAATTGGAACTGAGCAATCCACCAATTCTTCATTTTTAATTCCTAATTTTTAATTCCTATGAGACCTGACTTTGCCGACATCACTTACGAATCGACCTTTCCCGGAAACGGCCAAAGTCCGCCGGACAAGACGGCAGAAAAGTGGGAAACGCCGGAGCAAATCCCGGTCAAACCATTTTATTCGGAAGAAGACCTCGAAGGCGTTGAACATCTTGACTACGCGGCCGGCGTTCCGCCCTATCTCCGCGGACCGTATTCCACCATGTATGCGCTCCGGCCGTGGACCATTCGCCAATACGCGGGTTTTTCGACTGCGGAGGAATCCAACGCCTTTTACCGAAAAGCGCTGGCCCAGGGGCAGAAAGGGCTCTCCGTGGCATTCGACCTGGCCACCCACCGCGGCTACGATTCCGATCACCCGCGCGTGACCGGCGATGTGGGCAAAGCCGGCGTGGCGATCGATTCTATCCTGGATATGAAGATCCTGTTCGACCAGATTCCGCTGGATGAGATGTCGGTTTCCATGACGATGAACGGGGCGGTGATCCCGATCATGGCGTTTTACATCGTGACGGCCGAGGAGCAGGACGTGGCCAAAGAGCAGCTGGCAGGCACCATCCAGAACGACATCCTCAAGGAGTTCATGGTGCGCAATACCTACATCTACCCGCCCAAGCCCTCCATGCGGATTATCGGCGATATTTTTGAATATACCTCCAGGTATATGCCGAAGTTTAACTCCATCTCCGTCAGCGGCTACCACATGCAGGAGGCGGGTGCTACCTGTGATATTGAGCTGGCCTACACGATGGCCGACGGGCTCGAATACCTGCGCACCGGGCTGGACGCCGGGCTTGATATCGACGAGTTTGCCCCGCGGATTTCCTTCTTCTGGGCCATCGGGATGAATCATTTTATGGAGATCGCGAAGATGCGCGCCGGGCGTATGCTCTGGGCAAAATTGGTGAAGCAATTTAATCCTCAAAATCCCAAATCGATGTCGCTGCGCACACACAGCCAGACTTCCGGCTGGAGCCTGACCGAGCAGGACCCGTTCAACAACGTGACGCGTACCACTATTGAGGCGATGGCCGCGGCGCTGGGGCACACACAATCGCTGCACACCAATGCGCTGGATGAGGCGATCGCACTGCCCTCCGACTTTTCGGCGCGTATCGCCCGCAACACACAGATCTACCTGCAGGAAGAGACCGGCATCACGCACGCCGTGGACCCGTGGGCGGGCTCCTATTATGTTGAGTATCTCACCGACCGCATCGCCCGCCGTGCGTGGGAGCTGATCCAGGAGGTGGAGGAGCTGGGTGGCATGGCCAAGGCTATTGAAACGGGTCTGCCGAAGATGCGGATTGAAGAAGCCGCCGCCAAGAAGCAGGCGCGCATCGATTCCGGCAAGGACACCATCGTGGGCGTCAACAAGTACCGGGTTGACAAAGAATCACCGATTGACATTCTTGAGGTGGATAACACGAAAGTCCGCAACAACCAGCTCCGCCGCCTCGAAAAACTGCGCGACGAACGCAACGAGGCCGAGGTGCAATCAGCACTTGATGCGCTGACTGACGTGGCGGAATCCGGCAATGGCAACCTGCTGGAGACCGCCGTGGAAGCCGCCCGCAAACGGGCGACCCTCGGGGAAATCTCCGATGCTATGGAGAAGGTGTTCGGACGTTACAAGGCAACCGTAAGATCGATATCAGGCGTGTATTCTTCAGAAATAGACAAAGATCAAAATTTTAAAAAAGCCCAGCGGCTGGCAGATGATTTTGCGGAGCTGGAGGGCCGCCGCCCGCGCATTATGGTGGCCAAGATGGGCCAGGACGGGCACGACCGCGGCGCCAAGGTGATCTCAACCAGCTTCGCTGATCTCGGCTTCGATGTGGATATCGGTCCGCTGTTCCAGACACCGGAGGAGGCCGCTCAGCAGGCGGTGGAAAATGATGTACATATTTTAGGTGTTTCCAGCCTGGCAGGAGGACACAAAACACTGGTACCGCAGGTGATCGAGGAGCTGGAGGAACTTGGTCGCGATGACATTATGGTGATTGTCGGCGGTGTCATTCCCAAGCAGGATTATGAGTTTCTCTACGACAAGGGCGTGATTGCCATCTTTGGTCCCGGCACCGTCATTTCGCTGGCCGGCCAGCAGATTTTGAAGGTGCTGATTGAGAGCCGGGAGGAGTAGGATTAGATATTGTGCTGTTGGGGTTGTACCACAGAGTTGCGCAGAGAAGGCACAAAGTTACACAGAGTTTAATCTATAGGTAAATTTTCTGGATTTTTACTTGTATTCCAGAATGTGATTAGCTCAATTTGTGTTCCGGAAAGGCGGTAGTAAAGTACAAGATGTGAATTTATAACACACCGGCGAATTGCTTTCTTTTTTTGAATTTGAGGAAAAAGCTTAAGGTTATCAGCAATGGTCTCCAAAACATCTTCAATACGGTTTAGGAATTTATTTACAACGGTTCTGTTCCATTCCTGCTCAATGTAATCCAGTTGAATAGAGATGTCATCGACTGCACGCGGTGACCATCTGATCGAGTAACTCATTCGGCTGAGTACTTCTTTCTCAACTCATTGATTACGGCATCATGCTCAATTCCTTCACCTCGCTCAAGTTCTGCAAGTCCCTCTTGGATAGCCTCTTGCTCTTCCTTTGCAAGAGCATTCCAATTTTCCCGGTCGCTTCGTTTTATAAATTCTATTTGCTCAAGAATAGCATCATCCTCAACCTCTGTTAGCCAGCGAATCAGCTCAAGTTTTTTGTTGTCTGTTTCCATTGCCACAATTGTTTTGATAACATTTATTTATGTATCATTGTTCTTCAATATGATAACATTTTGTCGATAGAACAACTTTGTAAGTTTCAAAGAAACCATAGGTCGCAATTTCTTTTAGAGCAAATTATTTCCAACTGGGAATGTAGAACTCCTCGAGGGGAGATGATAGATTTTAGCTGTTCCTCAAATCTATCTGAGGGGTGTGAAAACTCCCACTTAATAAAGGACACCTCCCGCTCAAATTCCGAAAACCCGCGGAATCTGTGCACCCTCCTCAAGGAGGGATTTTCAAGTTGCAAAAATATAGAATATGGCTCGAAACGAAATTCTGCCATATAACCCTAAACTAAAGCCGCTGGCAAGAAAGTTAAGGAGGAATATGACGTTCTGTGAGGTATTGCTTTGGCAGAAAATCAGGAAACGAGCCCTGGGTGTTCAATTACATCGACAAGTACCTATTCTTGACTATATTGTTGATTTTTATTGCCATGAATTAAAACTGGCGATCGAAGTGGATGGAGTAACGCACTTGCATCCCGAAGTCAGTGTTTCGGATCTGAATCGTCAAAAAGAAATAGAAAAGCTGGGAGTCCATTTTCTTAGATTTGAAGACATGGAAATCAAAGAAAATATGGATGAAGTTATGGATTCATTGGAATACTGGATCAATAAGAATACCTAACCAAACATATTCTTCGAGTCCTTTCCGGTTAAATATTATGCTGAACTAAAATCCAAGCAAACACCCTATTGTCTGACTCAAAAAATAAAACCGAATCAGCATCCCGAGAACAAGATGGTCTCTCCGACTCCATCAATCCCAGGGGACTGGAACGCCTGAAAAATCGCAGAAAAAAGCTGACAGTTGATGATTACGTGGAAGGCATTCGGGAAGGCAACCGTACTATCCTCAGCCGGGCCATTACACTGATTGAGAGCTCCCGATCGAAACACCGCGAGCAGGCCGAAGAGATCATTGAAGAGTGTCTGCCACATACCGGTAATTCCATCAGAGTAGGTATCACAGGCGTACCGGGCGTGGGGAAAAGCACTTTTATTGAAATGTTGGGCAATCATATTATTGATAAGAAGCAGCGAAAGCTGGCCGTGCTGGCGATCGATCCCAGCAGCACTAAGACCAAGGGCAGCATCCTGGGTGATAAAACCAGGATGGAAACGCTGGCCAATAATGAACATGCTTACATTCGTCCATCCCCGACCGCCGGATCGCTGGGCGGAGTGGCGCGCAAAACGCGTGAAACGATCTACCTCTGTGAGGCCGCCGGCTACGATACCATCTTTATCGAAACAGTAGGGGTGGGACAGTCCGAAACGGCCGTGCATTCCATGGTCGATTTTTTCCTGCTGCTGATGCTGGCCGGCGCCGGCGATGAACTGCAGGGCATCAAGCGCGGCATCATGGAGATGGCTGATGCCATTGCCATTAACAAGATTGACAGCAGTGATCCAATCCAGGTAAAACAGGCGGTGCGCGAATACAAGAATGCACTGCACCTGTATCCCGAGCCGGAATCAGGCTGGGGGCCCCAGGTCACGACCTGCTCTGCGACCACCGGCAAAGGGATTGAGGAAATTTGGGAAATGATTGAGGAGTATATATCCCAAACCAAAGAAAACGGGTTTTTCCGGGACAAGCGGAACCGGCAGTCGCGCAACTGGATGTACGAGACGATCCAAAACCGGCTCTCAGATGAATTTTATAGTGATTCCAGGGTAAAACAAATGCTCGAACGGGTTGAACAGAACGTGTTGAATGGAGAAATAAGCCCATTCAAAGCAGCGAACATCCTCCTGGATCAATTCCGGCAAGTCTGAACATACGCAAATTGTTCAAAAAAATTGGACAGACCGTTTTTTAGACTTGAATATCATGCTACCGGGTGAAAAAACGCACACCACCGTTATCGGTTTCTATCCGGACCCGGGCACTGCCACCAGGCAATCGATAACGTGTAAAATTTTCATTCCTTTCAACTTGTTCAAAGTCGGGACCGGCCGAGATCCTGATATCATCGTGTTCCACGCGAAATTCGCCGCCTCCATCCAGGATTGTCAGGTCGATATCGCCATCATCGGAACCGACATTATAATTTCCACCCTCGGCCAGCGAAGTTGATAAATTGATATCTCCGTCGGCACTCGTTATGTCAACTTCATCGAACCGGCCGTTGCGAACATCCGCCTCCCCATCATCAACATTCAGCACCAGTCGCCCGGAACCGCTGTCCATCACGAGTTCTCCATCGTCATAATCAAAGTGAAACTCACCACCCCGGCAGTTGCGCAAGTACATTTCGCCGTCATCTGAATCGATACGAATACTTCCATCCATATCAGTAATTTCGTAGGTATCGTCATCCCCATAGAGATCCAGGTTTGCATCCCGGGGCGCAAGTATTGTTATCGTATATTTTTTAGTGACAGAGCCCAGGTTCAGGTTCAATCCCTGCTCATCCGCTGTTTCTCTAATGATAAGATCCCCATTTCGCTCTGCAACCTCCATGTCAAATTTATCCTGCTTACCGATGCTGAGTCCATCCACTTCCAGGCGATAGGTGACGATCAAGCGCACCTGGTTGCGGTCGGAACCGCGAATGTCAACGAGCCCCGCATCGTTACTGTGCAATTCAATCGTCCCGTTCTCCGATATCTCATACGTTTCGTCCAGGTTATACGTGTCGGTCTTTTGAGCCGCCGTCGTACCTGCCAAACTGAAAAACAGAATCCCAAGTAGTATTGAACTGTAGTTCCTGAGCATTTTCATATGTAGCACTATTTGATTTGCATTCTGATTCTTAAACAACATTTATGCGACAGCAGGCAGCAAATGTTTATCCTGTTCTTTTCCAAACCGGATTTTTATGAAAAGAAAAATGGAATCCCCGATTTCAAGGTTCTCTTGCGAAAGAACGTGGATTAATTCAGGTTGAGCTCAGACTTTGTGGAAGAGAAACTCATTTCGCTTTCATCCATCTTTTGCTCCCCGAGCGTCTGCTGCATTTCCGCCCGGAGCTTCTGTATCGTGAGTCCACTGGTCAGCGATCCGTTTCGGGCCACGGATATTCTTCCGGTTTCTTCCGATACCACCACCACAAACACGTTGTTTGTTTCGGTGATCCCCACAGCGGCCCGGTGACGGGTGCCAAAGACCGAGGATAAGTTGGGATTTTGGGAGATCGGCAGGTAACAGCTGGCGGCGACGATCCGGTTGTTGCGGATAACGATGGCGCCGTCGTGCAGGGGACTGGTTTTGTTAAAGATCGACTCCAGCAACTCGCTGTTTACGCGGGCATCCAGCTTTACTCCCACGTCGACCAGGTCTTGCAGGGTGGAGGTACGGGCAAAAACAATGAGCGCTCCCGTTTTGGTATGCGACATATTTCGCACCGCTTCAATCACCTCGTCAATCACGGTATCTGAGTTGGAGCGGATAAAGAAACGATCGAGGTTGGTATTCTGCCCCAGGCTGTAGAGCAGCTTGCGGATCTCCGGCTGGAAGATGATAAACACCGCCAGGACCCCCACATCCAGTATACTGCGAAGGATAAAGTTGATCGTGGTCAGGCCGAGGGCACTGACAAGCGCATTAATCAGGATAATAAAGACGAGTCCCACCGCCGCCTGGATTGCAAACGATCCCCGTATCCACCGGTAGAGGTAGAACAGGATAAAAGCGATAATGAGTACCTCGAACAGGTCTTTAAAGCCAAATTCGAGAAATCCTACGGGAATCACGTTGTAATCGGTTAAAGGTTATCAGATAATTCCATTATGTAAGAAGTACGGCCGCGACCGGTTAAGCAGGAAACAGCTCAGCATAGACTACGTCTTCGCCAGTGCATTATACACCATTACGGAATCTGTTGCTTGTCGGACGTCATGCACGCGTATGATTTTGGCGCCCTTCATCATGGCGTGGTAATGCACCGCCACGGTGCCGGCCAGCCGCCCGTCGACCTCGCGCCCGTCGAGTATTTCTCCCAGCATCGACTTTCGGGAGGCTCCCACCAGCAGGGGGTAGCCCAGATCGCCGAATGCATCCAGATTTGACAGGAGGGTCAAATTGTGTTCCAGGGACTTGCCAAATCCTATGCCCGGATCCAGTATTATATTCTGAACTCCCTTTCCTTTTGCCAGGGCCGCCTGCCGTTCAAAAAAGGTATGCACCTCGTCAACGACATCATTGTACCGGGGATTGTCCTGCATCGTTTTCGGGTTTCCTTTCGAGTGCATCAGGATGTATCCAGCGCCCCGTTCAGCGCAAAGGTCGGCCAGCCGGGGCTCCCGTTGCAGGCCACTGATATCATTTACGATATGGACTCCACAGTCAAGCGCCTTCTGAGCCACCCTGTACTTTGTAGTGTCAATGGAAAAAATAGTTTCCGGGAATTCGGGAATTGCTCGTTCCAGCACGGGAATTACCCGGCGCAGCTCCTCGTCTTCGGTTACCGGATCAGAGCCGGGGCGGGTCGACTCTCCCCCGACATCAATAATGTCGGCTCCCTGGCCCACCATCAACCCGACATGGCCCATGGCGCTGTCCAGTTCATTGTATTCTCCCCCGTCGGAAAAAGAATCGGGCGTAATATTCAATATGCCCATAACTGCGGGTGAGGTAAGATCCAGCTTTCTGTCTCTGCATTGTAGCTGATTCAACTCAGACTGTATCGAATATTCCAATGTTAATGCCGGTATATAATTAAATTGAGGGATATGACCTAAACTAAAGTACAATATTATAACGTAATAACGTAGTCGCCCATTTCTTTGTCAGGCTGCTAATTTCACGCGCCTTTTTTGTATATACTACACTCTATTTCAACATTATACAGCAGGAAGGCTTTACCAAAACATGACCGGGTGTCCATTTTTTGAAATGGTCAAAAGAAGAACAGCGAACGGTGATTAGGAAGTCTCAACGGAAAAGTAGCCTATTTTGACTTGATCCAAAAGAAACATAAAAGATCTAGGCGGGAATGGACACCCGCCCCGTTCAAGGCCGGGAAGGCTGATAACCTTAGTTTTACATACGAACGGGCTATTCCGTGAGGCTGACTAAAAAGTCTCAACAAGAAGCTGCATACGTGAATAATGTAAGCGTTAGAAGAAACAGAAGGTCAATCTTCCTGTCCTCCTTCTACAGGGAGAATCTTGATGAGGTAAGAATCAGCTCCTAATGGATGGGATGAGCATCCATAAAGTTCCGGTTGGAGAAGAGGAATTCAGGAAGATCGAAGTCCGGCGCTCTCCATCCCGGCCCCCCTTTCGAAATTCCTAATCCTTAATCCCTAATTCCGCCTGGCGATTCGTAAGCAGATGGATTGTTAAGATCTACTAAATACGGCAAAAATTATTTTTCACGGTAAAAATAGATTTTTTTGTTTTTCGAATCTTTGCCACTTTTGATTTTAACGCCTTTCTCCTGGTTGTACTGGTATACCGCCGTACGCATAGAGTTGACATTCTTATCATCCTCATAATCCACTTCGATGGCATCTCCCCCCACCTCCAGCTGGTCAAGCGCTTCCAACAGGGGCTTAAATTTAGAGGATCTTTTTTTGGATGTTTTAATCTTTTCTCTTTCTACAAATTTAATATCCATGTCAAGTATATATATTATTCCCTTTTACAAATGGTAGCTTCTGTAGTCGTCAATACAACTTATAAAAAGTAATATAAGTTTCTGTATATAAAATATACTGTTATAAAACTGAACAATGCATTCTTTCAAAGAAAATTAATCTTTTAAAAATATTACATAAAAAAATTGCAGGATGTGTACATCCTGCAACCAATGGTAATAACGTATGTTGTGCTCCAGGGCAATTGCTACCTATGGCACTACGTTAAATTTAATTGCATAAACCAATTTTTATTACTGTATCTCATAAAACTGCTCATAAACATAATCCCAAAAATCAGCCAGTTGAGATCCTTTGTTATGTGGATTTTTTGATTTAGACGATTTCATGGCATCCAGACACGCCTTCTCTTTTGCATCATAATATGCTTTTAACTGGTATGAGGTCGGGTTCTCAATCATTTTCTCAAATTTTTCTTTTTTCTCAGCCATAACCAGATATTCTTAAGTTCATATTCAAATATTTAACGGAAAATAAGCCTGAAAAATTCTCCTGTTGTTTAAATAATAGATTTAACAGGCATTTTCAACGCGCGCAGATAGGCCGGCTGATGAGTCCGGGATTCCGGGGCCGCCTTCCCGCACGGCGGTATTATTATGATTATGCCAAAGATCTTTGCGAGGCTGCAGCTATGTTCCACCTTCATCACCCTGCTGATGACAAATGATAATAATAGAGGCGGTCGTTCCCTCAGTTTTGGAGCCTGAAAACGACCGGCAGGCTGTATTGTACGCGCACCGGAATACCGCGTTGGCGCCCGGGTTCAAATTCGGCCAGTCGTACGCAACGCAGGGCCTCTTCATCAGCACCACCGCCGATGCCCCGAACAACCTGGGGATTTTCAACTTTTCCCTGCTCATTGACCACAAACTGCACAATAACCCGGCCTTCAATGCCGGCCCTGCGGGCCAATTCGGGATATTTAACACACTGCTGCAGTTTGGCCAATCCCCCTTTGAGCTGTGGCATCTGTTCGACTACCACAAAAAAATCCTCTTCCTCCTCTTCCCTGCTCTCCTCTTTTGGAGGCGGCGGCAGTTCCAGCTCTTCCTCGAATGTAAGCTCGGCGTCAATATCGATTATCTGATCCTCGATAACGGCATCATTGGGAACCGTCACCGGTACCGGAGGGCGTGGTGGAGGGGGAGGCCGCTGCTCCTGCTTGGTCTGAATGACTTCCTCCATCTGTATTACCTCCTGCTCCATTGTCAAATCAAGTTCTTTAGCCTGGGGTCGGATGTGTAGTTTTGTCGCGGTCAAAAAGATAATCAGGACCACCACTATACCGATCTCAATAAACAGTATATAGTAGTTTCGCAACTCAGCTTCCGGCTTTTTCCATGTAAGACCCATAACAGTCACCTTTTCGCTTGAGTTAATGGTTTATTTAAAGCCTTTGCCAAACCATCTTTCCACTGCTGATGGGAAAACAGTTCCCGCCACCTGATAGCAGGGAGTGGCATGGATGGTTTTGCAACGCCTTTCTGTCTACCTTCAATAACGGTAATCCGCGTATATACAGTATATTCTATTACATCGTGGGGCGATGTAGTACATTTACTGATGAACATGTAGGATAGATCCGCTCCAGAAACGCAAACTCTCCGGCACCGGGTCAAAAGCATTTTTTGAAAGAGGGGCACTCCCCGGATTATATACCATTTTCATCAATAATTGGGCCAGTTCATACGCTATGCGCAATTCACACATTTTGCAGTCCAGGGCATAAACTTGAGGCGCCCCAGGGGAATAGGGTCCCCGCATTTTACGCAGTTCCCGTAGTTCCCTTCCTCCAGCTTATCGAGGGCCCGCTCAAGCTTTTGCAACCTACTTTTCTGCTCTCTTAACGCCGCATCATTGATAGACTTGTTGTTGATCGCATCCATCCGGGAAAGCCGGCCATAGGCGTTATCCGGCTTGACAGGCTTGGTAAGCTCTTTCAGCTGTTTTATTTCCTCTTCGGTTTCCTCAATTTTTTCGAGGATAACCTGTTTCATCTCCTGCTGCTCTTTGCTATTCATGGTATTTCCAGTTTTTGATATCGATGTTATAAAGAAGCTTCCCGAAAAGTTAAAAAGTCAGGATTCCAACGGTGTGCGGAACAGGTCCGCGCATTCGGCAAAACGGCTGGCCAGCCCCACCATAATCAGGCGGTCGCCCGGTTCCAGCCGGAAGTCGCCGGCGGGATTTCCAAATGTTTTATCATTCCGGCGGACCGTCAGCACGGTCAGGTTGTACCTGTTGCGCAGGTGTAATTCCTGCAGCGTTTTCCCTGCCACTGGCGCGCCCTCACGAACCACCACCGCACGGGTATGCAGACCCTCTTCATCCAGGCCCTGCAACACCATCAGATGTGCCTCCTGGACACTTCCCCTCAGAATTTCATAATCGTGGGCTCTGAGCGTCTGAATGTGCTCTTCAATCTCGTCCTGCGGTATCATGTAGGCGCCGAGTACGTGTGAAAATATCCGCACGGTGGTTTCCATTTCCTCAGGTATAACATTGTCGGCCCCCAGCTCTTCAAGCCGATCGACCTCATTGAGGTACCGGGTTCGAACGATAATCTGCAGGGTGGGATTGTTGTGCCGCGCCAAACTTATGATGCGGGGACTGGCAGAGGGGGCGTTGGTGGCGATAACACACAGCTTGGCGGTTGCGATACCTGCCAGTTCCAGAATATGCTCGCGACCGGCATCCCCGTAAATAGCGGGAATGTTGTTGGCCTTCATCTCCTTTACCGACTCCGGGTTCATCTCAATAACCACATAGGGGATCCCCGTTTTGTGCAGTACCTGTACCAGGTGGCGGCCGGCCGGACCGTATCCTACGATAATCACGTGGTCTTCCAGTGCTTTTTTCTGATCCGCTTGCAAACCGTCCGATTCCTGGCTCAACTTTTTCAGAGGGGTGCGAGCAAGCGTTGTACCCAGTGCCGGTCCCGCATTCAGCAGAAAAGGAGTGACGATCATCAGCAGAACTGAAACGGCGATAAAAATCTGTGACCCCGGCTCCCCCATCCCGGCGGGGGTCAGACCGGCCAGCCGCCCAGCTCGCTCCAGTACAAACGAAAACTCTCCGATTTGTGCGAGAGCCAGTCCCGAAGCCGCCGCAATGCGAATGGGATAGCCCAGGGTAAGCAGTCCGGCTGAAGTGATTACCAGCTTAAGCAAAATGACAAACAGGGCGACTCCCAGCAATATCAACGGATATTCCAACACGTAGCTGAAATCCAGCAGCATGCCTACAGAGACAAAAAATACGGCGTTAAATATTGTGCGCAGTGGCAAAATTTCGCTTAATGCCTGCTCGCTGAACTCGCTTTCACTCACGACCAACCCCGCCATAAAAGCTCCAAGCGCCAGACTGACATTCGCCATACTGCTCAGTGCCACGGTACCAAAACAGATCGCTACCACTGTCAGCAGAAAAAGCTCTCTTTTTCTTGTCTTGGCCACTTTTTCCAGGATCCAGGGGACGATACGGCGGGCCAGCACGATAACCAGAACAATTAGCAGCACCGCCTTGCCGAGTATCAACAGCAGATCGAGCGTGGATTCGGATTGCCCCGCCAGGATGGGAATCAGCAGCACCATGACAATGATAGCCAAGTCCTGGAAGATGAGCACCGCCAGCGACAACTGTCCGGTGGGTGTATCCGTTTCATTGCGCTGGCTGAACAGGCCCAGCACAATAGCGGTACTGCTGAGCGCCACGAGAAACCCCGTATAGATACTGCTGCTCAATGAAACGCCAAAGGCGGAAAGCAGTCCCACCACCGCCAGGGTGGTTAACGTTACCTGGAAGCCGCCGCCCACCAATATCGCTTTTCGGATTCGATTCAGCTTTTCCAGACTAAATTCGATACCGATCGTAAACAGCAACAGGATGACGCCGATTTCCGCCAGGATATCCACAAGTTCCTGGTCGGGGACCAGCGCCAGGGCGTTGGGACCAATGATGACACCGGCAATCAGGAAGCCCACAATGGGAACCAGCTTTAGCCGGTAACACAGGTAGGCAATACCCACACTCACCAAAAACAGGGCCACCAGTTCATTCAAAAAGGGAAGTTCTACCGCTAAAACCATGTAATTCTAAGATTTACTGAATATAAGTGTTGCTGTGTGGTGTTTTAACAATGACGACCATCATCGCATCACCCGCCGGATGAGTACCCGGTACTTCCAGTGTACAGATGACTGAAAATAGCTTAAAAAATTGAGGTAAAAAGGAGTATCAAACATACTCCAGTTACCATTCAAAGCAAAACTGAAAATGTCTGTTTTGTAACAAGCTACTCCCTGTAGAAGCTGCACTACCGCAATTCCATTTTTCGGGCAGGACAAGTGCAACGTACACGCACACGGCCTGGGGTCGGTCAACTGGACCCTTTTTTATTCATAGGGCCCTTTGCAGAACCTGCTATGTTGTTGGGAGGTGGTTGTACCACCGACCGTATTGCCCTTTTAAACGGAGTACAACTCCCTCAGAACGAGAATTCAAATGTTTTGCAAAGCCCTCTTATAGATCCTTTTGCATTTCTGCGAATCTCATCCATCCCTGCTATTGCACCGTTGCAACAGGTATTCGACACAGCTGGATTTCTTTCCCAAATATATCGTTTATCGGCTGCAAACGGCGTTAATTCAAGAGGCTATTTGTGGTACAGAAATTGCATCCTTTCTCACTGTATAAGCAATAACAACATCCCGCAAATACATTGTGCAGATGTGTTCCAACTAAAATACATGAGAGGTCTGTTATGAAGGCACTTGTCTATCACGGTCCCGGCGATCGGGCATACGAAGAAAAACCAAAGCCAAAAATTCAAGATACGACTGACGCGGTCGTCAAAATAACAAAAACAACAATCTGCGGAACCGATCTCCACATTATGAAGGGAGACGTGCCTACCGTCACTGACGGACGTACACTTGGTCATGAGGGTGTAGGCATCATTGAAGAGGTTGGCAAAGGCGTCTCCAACTTTGAAAAAGGAGATCCCGTTCTGATAAGCTGTATAACTGCCTGCGGCAAGTGCGATAATTGTAAAAAGCAGATGTATTCACACTGCGAAAATGGGGGATGGATTCTCGGTAATACTATCGACGGTACGCAGGCCGAATACGTACGTATCCCCTATGCTGATACCAGCCTGTACCATATCCCGGAAGGAGCTGACGAGGAAGCACTGGTGATGTTAAGTGATATTTTACCGACCGGTTTTGAGGTTGGTGTACTCAACGGCAAGGTCAAACCTGGCGATGTGGTTGCCATTGTGGGAGCAGGTCCCATTGGACTGGCCGCCCTGCTGACGGCTCAATTCTATTCCCCGGCGGAAATTATTATGGTAGATCTGGATGATAACCGACTGGAGGCTTCCAAAGAATTTGGGGCCACGAAAACAGTTAACAGCAGCGATGGCACCGCCATTGACAAGATCATGGAGTTAACCGATGGCAAAGGCGTTGACGTTTCGATTGAAGCAGTGGGTATTCCGGCAACTTTTGACATCTGTCAGGAAATCGTAAAAGCAGGCGGTCATATTGCCAACGTAGGTGTTCACGGCCAAAGTGTAGATCTGAAACTGGAAAAGCTGTGGGTTCATAACATCACCATGACTACCGGACTGGTTGATACCTACACCATCCCGATGTTGATGAAAACTCTTGATTCTGGGAAGCTCGAACCTGAACAACTTATCACCCACCACTTTAAACTCGACGATATCATGGAGGCATATGACACCTTCGGCAACGCGGCCGAAGAAAAAGCTCTAAAGATTATTCTCGAGAATGAATAACCATTATTCAGTAGCGGGAGATTTAGCTTTCTCACTATATGGGGGCTTGTAAAACTATCATTTCTTCGATCTGAGGAAATTGCACTCCCTTTTAAAGGGCAATACGGTCGGTGATACAACCACCTTCCAACAAAACGGAAATAAGTAATAAAGCCTGTCGGAGTGTACCGGCGGGCTTTATGTCCAGGTGCTCTGCATATCCAAAAAATCTGCATTTACAGCTGCTGCTACTGCATTAGGGTCAAGACTGCACCCACCTTCATAGCGCGGGTATATACCAGAGGCATTTGCAAAACCGCTGTTTTGCCCAATTTCTGCATCTTCGTGATTCGAAATCCTCATTTATAGAACAGGAATTGGATTTCGAATTCGCTCAGGGGTTGATTTTGAACAAAACTCCTGGTTTTTCAAAGTCCTCTTAAAAAGGGTATTAGCCGGCACAGAACCATTTGCCCCGGTTTTTTTATGCCGGGGAAAACAGGCATGATCTCTGGCCGCGAGCAGTATGGGATGAACAGCAGGTATTTGATTTGGCAATTGGCGTATGAGTTTTTTGTAGTTAACCCTCAATCGAGACCCTGCGGAAGATTGAATTTCCAGCGACTTGCTCAGCTTTCTGGGATTTTACCTTTCAAACTGAGAAACAAAGACACCAGTAACCAATCTACCGAAGCGGGATGCTCAGCAGCTGGTCATCCGCCGTTATGAAGAGTGTCTTGCCATCAGGTCCGCCGATGGTGCAATTGGCGGTGGGCTTGTTGGTCTTTATTTTGCCGAGCAGACTCCCGTCCGGGGCAAAAATCCATACTCCGCCCGGGCCCGTGGCGTAGATGTTCCCATCTTCATCGATATCCATGCCGTCCTGGCTGCCCGGCTCCTTGCCGGCAAATGCACTGGCATCATGGAACACGCGGCCGTTGGTGATAGTGCCTTCGTCCGTTACATCAAAGGCCATCCATACGGGGTTCTCCATGCTTGAGTTAGCCACATACAGCGTCTTTTCATCCGGAGAAAGTTCAATGCCGTTGGGTCGACTCAATTCATCGGTCAGCAGGGTGATGTCTCCCTCAGGGGTAACCCGGTATACGCCCTGGAAATCAAGCTCTTTGGCGGGATCTTCCATCCGCTGCTCCAGCCCGTATGGCGGATCGGTAAAGTAGATGTCGCCGTTGCTGTGCTGCACCAGGTCGTTGGGGCTATTTAGCCTTTTTCCGTTGTAGCTGTCGGCCAGCGTGGTAAATATCGGTGCGGGGTCCTGCAGCGGAGCATCCATACGGGCGATGCGGCGGTCGCCGTGCTGTGCCAGCAGCAGGTGCTCGTCGTTGCTGATATAAAGTCCATTGGATCCAAGCTCGCCGCCGCGTTCCGTTTCACCAGTATAGCCGGCCGGCTTCAGGTACTCCGTGACACCCTGGCCGGGCGTCCACTTGTGGATGACGTTGTTGGGGATGTCGGAAAAAAGAAGGAACCCATGCTCTTCCACCCACACGGGTCCTTCGGACCATTCGTACCCGCTGCCCAGCTCCTGCAGCGTGGCTTGCGGATCGATTAGATCGGTGACAGTTGAGTCCACCACCTCTACGTCACCTGGAGTTTTCTGGGTTGCATCCCTGGTAGTTGTTTCCCGGCTTCCACATGCCGCAAATATAAAGCTCAACACAGCAAGAAAGGTCAACAAGACAGCAGTATGTGACATATATTGACTGTTTAAAAAAGACATGATCAAGACATTAAAACGTTGTTAATTATAGGGTAAGAGGCATACGGAAATATAGAAAATTCACAGAATATTGATAGTGCTTAAAATTAGACTTGAATTTAAGGGGCAGGGATGCTTATCGTTTGAGGCTGATAAATTCCGGTGTGAGTTTTATCCCCATAGTTCAACTGGAAAGAACGAGGGCCTCCTAAGCCCTAAATCCAGGTTCGAGTCCTGGTGGGGATACAAACAAAGTGCTGGGTATCAGTCATTTGGCTCAAAAGGTCACGAAACCTTTTTCCCGGCATTGGATGTTCTTTCAGTGTGAACTAAAACAATCCTGTTGAATCACTGGCAATAAGTCAGTTGTAGGGATAGCAAATAACTGATAACCAGTTCGCAAATAAGAAACTGTGCCCTCCCGAGGTTGACGTTACTGATATGAAAAAATGCGGGCTAACAGCTAAATCAGGGGAACAAGCACTCCACTCAAAATCAAGGCACCTGCCCAGACCAGGTCGATATTAAACCAGGCCGATTTGAGGAGCCTGAGCCCCAACTTTTCATAGACGATAACAGCTATAAGTCCCATTATCAGCAGATATCCTACCGTGTGGGCCAGTATGACAAGAATGCCAATCATCGGATCGGTTGGCAGGTTGGACAAAACGCTGGCATGACTGGCATGGTCCACCATCGCCCCTGTTTGATGATCCATGTGGGATGATGACATTCCGGGCTCAGCGTCCATCCCGCCAAAAAGAAACGGCAGGACCATCAGGCCGGCACCGTGAGCAGAAGCCATCAAAAATGACCAGGTGGTAAGCTGGCGAAAGTTAACCTGCATGCCCCCATAACGGGGGTGGCGATTGCGAATCAGCTTATAAACACCGAATACGATCAGTATGGCGGCGACAATCCACTTCAGGATTTCAAAAGGAATCACCAGCCCTATAATACCGACCAGCAGCAGTGTTACACCGATGGCCAACGCATGGCCAAGAGCCAGGGGAAGCAGGGCCGACCATACGGCCGCCCTGCGTTGTTCCTGTAACCCCAGACTCACGGCGAACAGCCATCCCATGCCCGGGTTGATCCCGTGAAAGATCCCCAGCAGCAGGAGCATGACAAACGTGAATATCAGTTCAGCAAACATGATGTCGGGATTAGTTTTTATTGGAATAACAGAATGAATCCGAAGAGGTGTCTCCACCCTGGAGCCGGACCTGGTGAGGCCGAACTCCTTCAAACTCCAGGAAGAAGGACTCGTCGAATTTCATTTCACCCTTATTGGGCTTCGCATTGATTTTGCTCATCCAGCCCTTGATGCCATCGGGGTAGAACTGGGCATCCCAGGGGGAATAAAGCGAGTTGGTCAGATAAATACGCCGGCCGTCACGGCTGATTTCCACCATCTGCGGGGCGCCGTTTCGTGGCACATCAGGAGTCGCAGGATGTGGAGTGCGACGGACAATACCGCCAATATGCAGTGAGTCCGTAAACTCCGGGTTGAAAGGATCACTGACATCATACTGGCGCAACTCTCCCGTACCCCAGCAGGATACGTAGAGGTAGCGGTCGTCGAGCGACAGGTTGATATCTGTGACCAGTGGCGGTACGGCTCCAAACCCCTGCAGCAGCGGCGGAAGATCTTCCGCCTCAGCGGGCTCGGCAGGTATCGTAATGACCTTTTTCGTCTTCCACTCGGCTTTCCCGTTGTGCCCCTCGCGGTACCACAGGAAGATCGACGCGGAGAGGTCTTCAAGCGAGAGCACCACCCCGGCAAATCCATAGGCTTTTTGGGGATTATGGGCCGGGCGGAGCTCCAGCACCATCTGATGCTCAGCGCCAAGATCCAGCGTTTGCAAATGATCATGGGTGCGCAAATCCCAGACGTGGAGAGAGTGCCCGTATTTGCCGTTCAGCAGCAGCTCGGGGTCAACTCCCCTGGATACCATGTTGGGCGTGCCCCACTCGCTGGTAAGCATGGTATCGTATCCGAGGTGCCACCAAAAGTCATACGAGAGGTATTGGTCGCCCCGGTTTCGCTCCCACGGTCCGAGGACCTCGAACGTCTCATGATCGAGCATAAAGATGCCGCCCGGCCCGTCACCCTCTGCGGAGCCCAGCGCATTTATATAAATACCATTAGGCCCGCAGTGCACAGTGTGGGGCGCGGAATACCCGGCTTTCTCCCTGATGGTTTCTGCTTCAATGGTCTTGATCAGCTTGGGATTACGCGGGTCCGGCTTGGTATCGATGATATGGATGCGCGACGATGCGATGCCCGGTACAATCAGGTAGCGACGTTCTGCGTGAGCGTGTGGCGCGTACCCGCAGAGGTGAGAGCTGCATGCATTCCATCCGAAATGGTGCAGTTCGTTATCCGATTCGGGCAGCTCCACTTTACTAATGAGCTTACCATAGGTTTTAGATTTGGGATCAACATCTACGACGCCAATAGCGTCTTTTTCACCTTCCCCCTCCGGATTGAAAATAGCGACATAGGCTATTTCTTCATCCGGTGCTTCCATCGCCATTTGCGGCGAGGTGTAAAACGTTTCATCAGGTTTCCATTTTTCCATGACAGTTATCCTTTTTTAGTTGTGGTTTATATAGGCATAATCATTTATTCACGAATCGTGCCAAAAAAGGAAGGTTTTTATAACCTGTTGACTAGCAGTGTGTTACGGGTTTTATTCTGTTGGGTAGGGGATAGTGAAATATCGTTATTTACGAAATGTCGTAACTAAATTTCGTAAAAATATTACCTGAAGATGAACAAAAAGGGGGATCTCAACTGGTGGATAGGAGTTTTGCCAATAACGCCCTTTTGGAAAAAACTATTAGAGACCTTTGCAAAACCTCCCGGCCCAACCGCTGTATTTGCGGTCGGACCGGTTTAAACGCTCTCACAGATCCCGACTGCTGTCGGGACGGCAAAAACAGCCATCCGACGGGTATTTCAAAGCCCCCCTATAAAAAAGTTACGCAGAGAATACACTGAGAACCACAAAGAAGAATCCCTCTGTGAAACTCTGTGCCTGCTCCGATATTCTCTGTGTTATAGCTTGGCAGATCTAAAAATTTGGCTTTCTTACTAACTATTTTGGCAACCTAATCCAAAACACATTTTAAATTTGGGACTAGTCGGAGGGCCGTTTAATATTGAGCGCCTTCATCCGCGAGCTGAACGTGGAGGGGGGAACGCCAATCAGCTCGGCGGCACCACCTTTGCCGGCTACTTTCCAGTCTGTTGCTTTTAGCGCCCGGATCATGTTCCGGCGTTCTTCCTGCAGCAGTTCTTCGGCCGTGAGTATCCGACCGTTGGCCGCATGAGAGGAATTCGATTGATCCGTGCGTAAAGCACCGGTAAGTACACTGGGAAGGTTAAGCGTATCATCCGGTGAGGTTATCACTGCCCGTTCTATAATATTTTGCAGCTCGCGGACATTGCCCGGCCAGTCGTACGACCGAAGGTGATTTTTGTCACCCGGCGTCAACGGTTTCATCCTGCGACCGAACTGTTTTGAAAATCGCTCTGTGAATGCTTCAGCCAGTAACAGGATATCATCGCCACGCTCCCTGAGAGGAGGAATTGTAATCGGAAACACATTGAGACGATAGTATAGATCGGCACGAAAGCCACCCTCCTGGATCATCTTTTTCAGATCGCGATTGGTCGCGGCGATGACCCGCACATTCACTTTTTGCGTCTGGGAGGAGCCCACCGGTTCAAATTCGCCCTCCTGGAGTACCCGGAGCAGTTTCGGTTGCAGGGACTTGGGCAGTTCACCGATCTCATCTAAAAATATCGTCCCGCCGTCGGCCAGGGCAAAGCGCCCTTTACGCTGTCCCGTAGCACCGGTAAAGGCCCCTTCTTCGTGACCAAAAAATTCACTTTCGATTAATGTTTCCGGGATGGTCGCACAATTCACCTTGATCAGCGGTTTGTCACTTCTTGTGCTCTTTGCGTGGATCGCCCGGGCCACAAGCTCTTTGCCGGTGCCGGTTTCCCCGGAGATAAGGACCGTTGCATTGGTACCGGCCACCTGGTCGATTTCGTCGAACACTTTCAGCATGCAGGGACTCCGCCCGATTATTTCGTCAGAGTTGTGGATGAGATCGAGCTCCTCCCGCAAATATTCCGACTCGGCCGACAGGGTATTAATTCTCTTCTCGGCTTTTATGCGATCTGTGATGTTTCTCAGAATCAGATTAAAATAGGTATTTCTGTTGTGTTCATAGCAGGACAGGGTAGCCTCAAACTGGAATGAATTCCCTTTTTTCCCCACAGCTTTTAGTCCCCCGGGAATCCAGAGATAACGCTGCCCCATGGGTCGATCGCGAAGGCCCTTCAGCAGATTTCTCAGTTTGTGCCCGGATTCTGCCAGCAGGTATCGCTCAAAGGATTCTCCCAGCATGGTATCGTTATTTTTATCCTCGAACAGTTCCAGTGCCGCCCGGTTGGCCTGGGTAACCGTGAGGTCGGACGTGATCTCAATAATGGCGTCCATGGCACTGTCGAAAAGGCGGCTGAGCTGCCCTTCTCGTTCTCTCAGGCGCTGCTCGGCCTTAATCCGGCGCAGCTCCGAAGCCCCGCGATCAGCAAAGATCTTGAACAGTGCAACATCGCGATACTTTTCCGGCATTTCTCGCGTGTCCATAACTGCAAGGTTCCCAAGGGTGTTACCGTCAAGGTCGAGCAGGGGGGCTCCCAGGTAGCTCATCGCGTTGTATTTCTGTAAATCGGGATCGTCCGGGAAAAGGTTAACAACATTTTTTGGGACATGCAGCATCTCTTTCTTTCCCAATACGATTTCACAGGGGGTTCCCGGAACATCATATTCATATCCCTCGATAAACCGATCACCCATCCAGAAGGCAAGGGCACGTAATTTTTGTCCCTTTTCTTTATACTCCGTTATCCAGGCACTTTCTGTGTGCAGCGCCTCCGCAAGGTGTTTGACGAGCTTCCTGAAAAAAGCGTTGCCTGTGTGAGCAGCCGTTCCTTGCAGTATAGTCCTTAGCGCTTGATGTTCCTCGAAAGGTGGGGCATCATATTGTTCTTTATTGCCCATTTTATTAACCACAAGTGTTTGTTTTTGTGGATCTTGCAGGTGGCTACTCCGGGAAGGTACTGCACTTTCCAACTCAGGTCAAATTCATCACGCACATTTTTTTGAATATTACCAATTTCATTAACTGTTGGTGGTGTTTGGGCTCTCTGCCTTTGCCCGGTGGAAACCTGTTTGGCCTCGATACAAAAGCGACCGGTAAAAAAGGGGAACGCGGTTTTGGAAATTAGTCGCTTGCCAATGCCTACATACTCAATAAAAGCGATCCCGTATCCATACCTGTCCCGCATCCCCCACCCTGTTTCCACACAGGTTTGGGGGGATAAACAATACTGACACGCGGTTGATGATCTACTCCACTCTACTTACGAGAGGACTTTGCAAAACCGTTGTTTTGCTCAATTCCGGCATTTTCGCGGATTCGAACTCCTCATTTATGAGATATAAACTGCGGTTTCGAATCCGCTCAGGCTTTAGCCTTGAACAAAACCCCGGGGTTTTCAAAGCCCCCTTACGAATAATCCGGATCATTCTTCCCCGCCGATCCATAGGTTATTCGACGGATCGATGTCAGGCAGTTCCCTGTCGGGATCGATCTCCACACGGGTGATCTCCTGTTTGGTATCCAGCTTTGCCGTCCACGTATTGCCGCGGTGCCAAACATGTACCGGCAGCTCCACCCGCTGCGTGGAACCATCGGCCAGTGTCACCTGCATGATGACCGGCATAACCAGCTTGTCCCTGTTGCTGATGCTGATAAGCGCTCCGTTTGAAGCTTCTCCGTCCACATAGTTGACAGAATCCACCGCCTGATCCATATTCCAGGTTTTTTCGAACCAGCCTCTCCAGAACCAGTCCAGCTCGCGGCCCGTTACGTCTTCCATGGTATTGAAGAAATCGTCATGAGTGGGATGTTTATAGGCCCAGCGGTCGATATACTCTTTAAACGCCTCATCAAAAAGTTCAGGACCGATAACGGTCTCGCGAAGTATACGGAGCCCCACGGCCGGTTTAAAGTAGGCTACGTAACCGAGGTTTCCCTCCTGTATCTGGTCGGGGTGCGTCATGATCGGTTCATGGGCCGGGCTGTTCATCCAGTTGGTAATGCCCCGAATGCTGATGCGATGTCCGCCATATTCCCCATCGTTGAAATTCATGGTGCTGTAGCCATTCATAAAGGTATTGAGGCCTTCGTCCATCCAGGCATATTCCCGTTCGTTGGAACCCACAATCATCGGGAACCAAATATGCCCGAATTCGTGGTCGGTGACGCCCCAGAGTGCACTTCCGGTGGCCTCCCAGCTGCAAAACATGATACTCGGGTATTCCATGCCGCCTACTGTACCGGCAACATTTATAGCCAGTGGATAGGGATATTCAAGCCATTTCTCGGAGTAATACTCAACGGATCCTTTCACATACTCGGTGGAGCGCCCCCAGGCGGAGTCGCCCGCACTTTCAACCGGGTAAACCGACATCGCCAGCGACTGATCTTCCCCCGGCAGGTTTATGCGAGCGGCGTCCCAGATAAATGCTTTGGAGGCGGCCCAGGCGATATCCCGAGCATCTTCAATCCGGTAATGCCAGGTGAGCGTGCCCCCTGTGTTGGGTCGGGATGCTTCCGTGCCCACCTCATCCTCACGGATAATAAAGACCCGTTCGTCGCTTTGCTGGGCTTTTTGCCAGCGTTCCTGCTGCTCTTTGGTCAGCACCTCCTCCTTGTTTAGCAGGTCCCCGGAGCCAACTACCACAAATTCGGAAGGGGCCGTAATGGTGTAGTCAAACGTTCCGAAATCCATGTAAAACTCTCCGGCTCCCAGGTAGGGGCGGATGTTCCAGCCCTCCATGTCATCATATACGGCCATCCGCGGATACCACTGCGCCAGCTGATAGATCCAGCCGTTTTGCGTGTTGAGTCGCCCCATGCGGTCAGAACCGTACTCCGGGATACGAAATTCAAAGTCGATTTGTATCGATACCTGTCCCCCTTCAGCTGCCAGGGCCTCTCTCAGGTGCAGCTTCATGTTGGTGTCCACCAGGTGCCGTTTGGGTTCGTAGATCTCGCCGTTGTGGGTTACCCGGATGTTTTTGATCTGGACGCCCCCGTCAAACCCCCGGTTTCCAAAGCGCGAGCCGGTATGCGGGGTGAGCCTGGTTCCCCAAGAGTCCTTCGCAAACAGGTTTTGATCCAGCTGTATCCAGAGCGACTCCAGCGCATCGGGACTGTTATTGGTGTACTGGATCTCAACCGTCGACTCTACCCGGTGATCTTCCGGATGAAGGATGACATCGAGATTGTAATCGGCACTGTTCTGCCAGTATGCTTCGCCCGGGGCACCGCTGGCACTGCGGTAGATGGTGCTTTCACCCGTATGGTAAGGCAGGAACGCTTCCTGCACATTTGGGTTCTCTTGTTGTGCCCTTGCGGAGGTGGTTAGGAACAGTCCTATAAGAAGGGAGATAAATGATATGTTTAATTTCATTGCAGGTGCTTTTACTATTAAATGGTTGTTGCTGACGGTTTATAATTAAATGCTCTCTGGCATGTCATATTTTGACGGGGAGAAGGTTCAAAATTTAACGGATTTGTTCAAGAGATATTCGTGATATCAACGTCGCTGTTACCGGGAAATTGAACGCTTGGTGTTAAATCAGGCAGGCTATTCCGGTATTATCGTAGAAACGCTGTTGATTTCCGACCGGTATACCCCTGCCAATAGTGTTGCCAAAACGGGGTACATGGTTCTGAAAGTTCCCGGCAGACCGCTTGAAGATACGGGGAAATAGATGCTGAATTAAATAATTAAAGTAAATTACAGAAAACAGTTCGAAAAATTAGATCATTTTCTCATATTCCCGTGTTATGAGGAGCCGATTCACAGGTTGCCCGACGGGACTGTCAATGAAGTCCGGGAAGAAAGCCCGGTAACGGCCGGCAACTTGCGGTGCTGCCCAGGTTGTTTGGGGCACGGTTCAATTTAAATTAAGAGATCAGGTTTATGGATATTTTTAGTGATACCCGAACAGTAATGACGTTAGATGCCGGCGGGACAAATTTTGTGTTTTCAGCGCTCCAGGCGGGAAAAGAGATTTTGGAGCCGGTGACATTACCGGCCAACGGCGATAATCTGGATCGTTCCCTGAAAAATATGGTCCGGGGATTCCAGGAGGTGGAATCCAAAACCGGGCGTTCGGCAGATGCGATCAGTTTCGCATTTCCCGGTCCTGCCGACTATCCCTCCGGGGTGATCGGAGACCTGCCGAACATGCCTGGTTACCGGGGAGGCGTTGCTCTGGGCCCCATGCTGGAGGAGAAGTTTGGCCTGCCCGTGTTTATCAACAATGACGGGAACCTGTTCACCTATGGCGAAGCGATGGGGGGACTGCTGCCGGAAGTGAATAGCAGGCTCAGGGAAAACGGGATCCCCAGGCAGTACAAAAATCTTTTCGGAGTCACCATCGGTACCGGTTTTGGGGGTGGCATAGTTATGAACAACCAGTTGTGCCTTGGAGATAATTCTGCAGCAGGGGAGATTTGGCTTAGCCGAAACTATCGAAACAGCGCGCTTTTTGCCGAGGAGGGGGTAAGCATCCGGGCGGTACAGCGATCGTACGAGAAGCGTGCTTCCTCCGGGACCGACGAAAAGATGACCGTGCGTGAAATCTACCAGATCGCCAGGGGCGAAAAGCCGGGCGACAAGGAGGCTGCCGTCAAGGCTTTCGAGGAGATGGCGGTGGTACTTGGTGAGGCGCTGGCCAATGCCGTCACGCTTGTTGACAGCATTATTGTGCTGGGCGGCGGCATCTGCGGGGCTCATGAGCTGTTCCTGCCGAAAGCGATCGACCATATGAACGGGAGCATAGAAGATGAAAACGGGAAGAAAATATCGCGCCTGGTCTCGAGTATATACAACCTGGAGAGTCCGAAATCCGCCAAAGAGTTCTACAAGTATAAAAGCAGGCATGTGACGGTCCCCTACTCTGATCAAGAAGTCCCCTACGTGCCCGATAAACGCCTGGCCGCAGGCGTAACCCGGCTCGGAACCAGCAGGGCCACCGCATTGGGAGCCTACGCCTACGCGCTGAGTCAGCTTTAGCCCTTTTTCCAAGAGACCCTTGCAGAACCTGCTATTTTGTTGGGAGGTAGTTGTACCACCGACCTTGGTGACCTTTTAACGGGAGTACAACTTCCTCAGAACGAGAAATTGAGGTTTTTTGGCAAAGCCCTCTACAAGAAATTTAAATTAATTGTCGTGAAGAATACCGGCTACACAAAGTCAGGAGTTTGCGGCTGTTTTGATAGCTTTTCGAATTCTCAGGTAGGTACCGCAGCGGCACAAGTTGCCATTCATTGCGGACTTGATTTCTTCGTCTGAAG
>NZ_JBINJE010000130.1:0-344 GCF_043951955.1 Halalkalibaculum sp. DA384
TCGATGTTGTGGATATGCTGCTCCATGATATGGTCCCCGCACAGCCAGGTGAAGTAGTACCAGTTGCGCATCTGGAATTCCATCTCATTTTGGTGAGGCTGCCGCTCGCGCACCCACACCCCGTCGCTGTTCCAGTAGACCTGCCCGGAGACGATGTCGCCTACGGTGCCGTCGTTCTTAATGCGGTCGACGACCTCACGGTAGCTGTTCTGGTAGTGACGCTGCAGCCCGACAACCACATTGAGGCCCTTCTGGTCGGCCTTTTTCCCGGCCTCCAGCACCTTCCGAACCCCCGGGGCATCGGTGGCGAGCGGTTTTTCCATAAACACGTGCTTGCCGGCGTC
>NZ_JBINJE010000131.1:0-344 GCF_043951955.1 Halalkalibaculum sp. DA384
GGGTGGCGCAGGGCCAGCTGCTGGGCGATCGGGCTGCCCATCGAGACCCCCACCACGGCTGCCTTAGATATATTAAGGTGGTCCATCAGCCCGGCATAGTCGTCGGCCATCTGCCCCATCGTGTAGGGGCCTTCCGGCTTCTCGGAGCGGCCCACCCCGCGGTTGTCGACCTGGATGCAGCGAAAATCTTCTTCCCAGAAGGAGGCGTGATCCTCCCACACCTCCCCCGGGGCGGTAATACCCATAATAAGGATTACAGGTTCTCCGCTTCCGCGCTGCTCGTAATACAGTTGAATTCCGTTGGTTTCGGCGTATGGCATTGGTATTCCTCGGGTTTGTTACAG
>NZ_JBINJE010000132.1:0-344 GCF_043951955.1 Halalkalibaculum sp. DA384
TCGATGTTGTGGATATGCTGCTCCATGATATGGTCCCCGCACAGCCAGGTGAAGTAGTACCAGTTGCGCATCTGGAATTCCATCTCATTTTGGTGGGGCTGCCGCTCGCGCACCCACACCCCGTCGCTGTTCCAGTACACCTGCCCGGAAACGATGTCGCCAACGGTGCCGTCGTTCTTAATGCGGTCGACGACCTCACGGTAGCTGTTCTGGTAGTGACGCTGCAGCCCGACAACCACGTTGAGGCCTTTCTGGTCGGCCTTTTTCCCGGCCTCCAGCACCTTCCGAACCCCCGGGGCATCGGTGGCGAGCGGTTTTTCCATAAACACGTGCTTGCCGGCGTC
>NZ_JBINJE010000133.1:0-344 GCF_043951955.1 Halalkalibaculum sp. DA384
CTGTAACAAACCCGAGGAATACCAATGCCATACGCCGAAACCAACGGAATTCAACTGTATTACGAGCAGCGCGGAAGCGGAGAACCTGTAATCCTGATCATGGGCATTACCGCCCCGGGCCAGGTGTGGGAAGACCACGCCTCCTTCTGGGAGCAGGAGTTTCGCTGCATCCAGGTGGACAACCGCGGGGTGGGCCGCTCCGAGAAGCCGGAAGGCCCCTACACGATGGGGCAGATGGCCGACGACTACGCCGGGCTGATGGACCACCTTAATATATCTAAGGCAGCCGTGGTGGGGGTCTCGATGGGCAGCCCGATCGCCCAGCAGCTGGCCCTGCGCCACCC
>NZ_JBINJE010000134.1:0-338 GCF_043951955.1 Halalkalibaculum sp. DA384
CCAATAACTAGGGCATCCTCATAACCATATTAATTCATTGGTTACCAATGAATTAGAGTATTTTTAATGACAATTGCATGCAGGGAATTTCCCTTATTTGGCCAATAACCTTGCATTTAAGCGATTCGATTATGCCAATATGGTGCCTTAGATGAACTAAATAAGTTATTATTGACAAACAGGGATGTTCATTTTTTCAGTGAAGAAAAAACGAACCAAAAAATTCACCATAAAATCCCAGATGTTGTTCTATTGGAACTTCATTTGTGGCTCCTGCTTATCAACGTTGGGAGACGTTGCTGGCACCTGTAGCAGGGATTTTCTGGACTTTGGGCGCT
>NZ_JBINJE010000135.1:0-336 GCF_043951955.1 Halalkalibaculum sp. DA384
ACATTTGCCGCCAAAACATTCGCGTTCATCCTCATCCTCGGGACCGCCGCCGCGTGCGGATCCGTCACCGATGCCACCCTTGACGGGCCCGACCGTCCCGCCACCGTCGAGCAGCCCGCCGAGCCCACCCCTGAGACCTTCGGCAACGGCGACGACATGGAGCCAATCCTCGACAAACCCGATTAATCACCCGTTCAACTTTTTTCAACACCATTTTTTAACCACACAAAACTTACCAGCCATGAAGACCATCAAAACATTTGCCGCCAAAACATTCGCGTTCATCCTCATCCTCGGGACCGCCGCCGCGTGCGGATCCGTCACCGATGCCACCCT
>NZ_JBINJE010000136.1:0-328 GCF_043951955.1 Halalkalibaculum sp. DA384
CCTGCACCTGTACCCGGACTCCGGGCACGCCTTCCACTGGGAGAACCTCGAGGACTTCAACCCCCGCGTGCGCGACTGGCTGAAGGCCCACGGGTGACGGTCGCGGCAGCATCGATAACACGATAACCACAGATTACTCACTGATTCCATGATCCCACGAGACCCACTCCCCCTTGTGCTTGCTGCTGCGCTCCTGCTGCTGGCAGCGTCCACTGAAACGGCCAATGCCCATGCGCACCCGGCGCCCGGCCCGGCCCACCTGGAAGAGGATTCCCTGCGTGTGCTGGTCTTCTCAGGCACCGGATGGTATCGTCATGCGGAGATCCCG
>NZ_JBINJE010000137.1:0-328 GCF_043951955.1 Halalkalibaculum sp. DA384
CGGGATCTCCGCATGACGATACCATCCGGTGCCTGAGAAGACCAGCACACGCAGGGAATCCTCTTCCAGGTGGGCCGGGCCGGGCGCCGGGTGCGTATCGGCATTGGCCATTTCAGTGGACGCTGCCAGCAGCAGGACCGCAGCAGCAAGCACAAGGGGGAGTGGGGGTCGTCGAATCATGGAATCAGTGAGTAATCTGTGGTTATCGTGTTATCGATGCTGCCGCGACCGTTACCCGTGGGCCTTCAGCCAGTCGCGCACGCGGGGGTTGAAGTCCTCGAGGTTCTCCCAGTGGAAGGCGTGCCCGGAGTCCGGGTACAGGTGCAGG
>NZ_JBINJE010000138.1:0-327 GCF_043951955.1 Halalkalibaculum sp. DA384
ATCCGCTGAAAAACGCGGATCTCAAACAGCAATGGTTTCTTAACGCTCCGGCTCCGGGCACTGTATTCCACAAAAATTTCTGCAGGGCGGATGGGAGAATAAAAATTTCTAACAATGAATAACAAATTTCGAAGGGGTGATCGGGAAAAAGAACCCGGGGGGTTCCCCCTTGTGGCAGCAATGATTGAAAAGCGGTAAATGATGTTCGAAGGGGGTGCAGGGGGATGTTCAATGAGGAATGAAAAATGAAGAATTAAAAATGATGAATTTCGAAGGGGAGATCGTATGAACGTGTTAAGCAATTGTTCCGATACCGGAAGAAGTGCT
>NZ_JBINJE010000139.1:0-326 GCF_043951955.1 Halalkalibaculum sp. DA384
TTGGCCAGCGGGTCCATCCCCCCGTTGATGATATGGCCCACATCCGGGGTCCACCCGATCACCTCCGGGTCCAGCCCCGGCAGGATGGCATCGTAGTCCTGCTCGGTGCGGGTGATCGAGGAGGGGGGCGAGTTGGGATGGAACGTGGATTCGACCCCCCGGGCGGCGGCCCGGCGGGCTACGCTGTTGAGGTTGGCCACCAGGTTCTTTCGCCGGGCGGTGACATCGTGACGGCCCGCCGGCTCGTGGACCAGGCACAGCAGGGCGCCCGGGAACTTCGAGGTTAATTCAATAATCTCGTCGGCTTTTTTTATTTCCTCTTCTGT
>NZ_JBINJE010000013.1:0-116282 GCF_043951955.1 Halalkalibaculum sp. DA384
GTAATTCTCCTTCAGATTTCAATTCTTTAGATTTCATTTTATAAAAAGGCAGATGGGTGAAATCTATTTGATCTGCTTTTTTACTGGCGTCTTTACTTTGTCCATCGTCAATGTCTGATAATATAGGTCCCGTTCCCATTAGCAACCATTGGGCACTTATCCTGTTTTCATTTTTGATAATATTTTTCAAAAATATTGAATCTGGAACAGATTCTCCTTTTCTATACCTATAATAGGTTGCCTGGCTACATCCCCCTAATTCTGCCATTTCGGGTGGTTTTAAATCTAAAATATCTTCTATCTTCCGTAGCCTATTACTTATTATTACATTTTCTTCTGTCTCTACGCTCATTATACTTTATCAATATTGATAATTTTTGTATCCTCTCATATAATTTTTTGAGGAGTGATTAAAAATTTCGTGGCCCTATAGAATTATTAACAAAAATTAATCTTTTAAAACTTTAAGCCAAAAGTGGGTTAGCATTGGATTCTGGGCACTAAATTACGATTGCTTATAACCGTAAATGTGTTTCGAGGAAGTATTAGTGCGACCATTTGAATTTTTTCCTGTAGTTTATTTTACAAATGGGAAAAATAGGATAATAGGTGTAAACGAGCAGTTTAAAAATAAATATAGCAATTCTTTTGATGTCATTGGTCGCTCATTAGATGAAATTAAACAGCCAATTCTTCCTGATAATTTTGTAAGTAGTCCATTTCTGGCAGGCGAAAGAGAATTTGCATTCTTCCATTTCAATAAAACAAAAACTGAATTGGTAGAACTTGTTTATGCTGTTGAAGAGTTTGAGGAAGAGTCGATAAATATTGCGTTCTTTAATGAAATTTTTTCTCCATCTCAATTTAATGAACAGAGAGAAGCTAATCTACCGGGTAAATGTAAGAACTTGGGTGAAATTGTTTTTCTGTTAAATAATGATGAGAAGATTCAACACATAAATGAGGCGGCTAGTCATAAGCTGGGATATTCAAAACAAGAGTTATTAGGCGTACATATTTCGCAGATAATTTACCCAGATCTTGGTTCCTACCTTGAAAAGAAGTGGAAATTAATGCTTTGCGACGGTGAAAGTAGTGGAGAGTATTTACTACAAACGAAGAAAGATGAACTACTTTTTGTTGAATATCGTGCCGTAGCAAATATAAGACTCGGATTACATCTGATGCTTATTAGGGATATAGCAACTGTTATTTCTAATAACACCCAAACTTCCGACAATTCTAAAAACAAGCGATACAATTAGTTAACTCAGAATATTGTGAAGCTAAAATTTTTAGTTCTACCCATCTGTATTAAAATGTCTCCAACAGGTTATCACAATTATTAAGGGGGACAGATCAATTATTAATAAACTATTACTTAATAAATGAAATCAAACAAAATTAAAACAGGTATTAAAGGACTTGATGAAATATTATTTGGTGGCTTTTTACCTGAACAAGCGTATTTGCTGCGTGGTGGTCCGGGTACAGGAAAATCGACAATCGGTTATAGATTTTTGGGAAAGGGTACAGAATTAGAAGAAGGGACCTCACTTCTTATAACCTTATCAGAATCCAAAGAAAACGTAATTCGAAATGCAGCTTCTATTAATATTGACCTTAGCCGGGTTTCAATTCTTGATTTAAGTCCAGAGGAACATATATATGCCGAGGCTCAGACTTATGATGTTTTTCCAGCTGAAGCAATAGAGGCAAAGCCATTTATTGAGTCAATCGTAGAAAAAGTTGAGGAGCTGAAACCTGACCGGGTATTATTGGATTCTGTTTCTATGCTAAAATATATGCACCAGGATCCCTATCAATACCGTAAAGTTGTGCTCTCCTTCATCCGGTATACTTGTAATATGGGAGCTACTGTCTTGATTATATCGGAAACGGAATCTGATGGAAAGGAGTCACAAGTGCCTTTCTGGGTAGATGGAATTATTAATCTGAGTTATAAACCCGGTTGGCGAAGGATTAATGTTACTAAATACCGGGGATCAAAATTCTTAACTGGAGACCACTCTTTTAAACTTGGCAGTAAAGGCCCTGAAGTCTTTCCAAGAATCCGTCCTGCCCAATATAACCGAGAGTTTCAAAGTGAACTGCTTACCACGGGCATAAAAGAATTGGATCACATGCTTAAGGGGGGTATTGAAAAGGGAACAGTTAATCTGGTTGCCGGCCCAACCGGCGTGGGTAAAACCAGTCTGGGAACCCAATTTATAAAAGAGGCTGCTTTGCGGAATGAACGTTCTGTACTATACACATTCGAAGAATCAGCTGACATCATTATAAAACGAACAAGTGCAATAGGCATTGATTTACGTGATGCGATAGCTTCTGGGAATTTAAAAATATTATCCATTGAACCATTGACCTATTCACCCGATGAATTTTCCAATATCGTCCGACGAGATATTGAGCAAAATGGTACAAGGGTTGTAATGATAGATTCAGTTAGCGCTTTTCGAATGTCTTTTGCCGAGGAGCATCCATTAAAGCGGCTGCATGCCCTGGGTGTGTACCTGCAAAATATGGGCGTAACCACCTTTTTGATAAATGAGGCGCCTAATGTTTCTGAAGGATTTCAGATGACAAATATGAATGCAAGCTATCTTGCCGATAACATTTTATTCCTGCGTTATATTGAACATAGCGGTGAGTTAAGAAAAATAATTGGTGTACTTAAAAAACGACTGGGCGATTTTGAACGTACAATTCGGGAATTCAAAATAGACGGATCGGGATTAGTGCTGGGTACACCGATGAAAAATTTTCAAGGATTATTAACGGGTAATCCAACAGTAACTGAATAATTTTTTTACCAATATTCTATGGCCTATATGGATTTTTATAGTCGGGAGTCTCCAAATCGGATCCTTTTACAACTTTCTAATCCAATGAATAAAAAAATGATCCGTCGGTATTTTGGTGATGATTATAAATTCATTGATATAAATATAGGTGAGGATTTAAAATCTGAATATTTTGATCTATGCATCCTGGGAGAAAAGTATTTACAAGACTTAGAAGAGGATATTGTCACCATAAAAGAACAACAAGCACCAATTTATCTACCTGTTATCCTGTTGGTCAGTGAAACCCATCTAAAAAAATATTTTAATACCGATTTTGGCTCTCTTTATGATGATATTTTGCCTCTTCCTATATCCCCTCAAATTTTAAATTCCAGAGTCAAATCCCTGCTCAATCAACGACGTCAATCCCTGGAATTAAAAGAGAAAGTTTTTCTTGCAAACAAGGCGATTAATTCTACCGATATTGGTATCTGCATAACCGATAAATCTCAGGAAGATAATCCCCTGGTATATGTCAACAAGGGATTTGAGCAATTAACCGGTTATTCAGAAGATGAAGTGTTGGGGAAAAATTGCAGAATACTACAGGATAATGATAATGAACAAGAGGGAATACAAAAATTGCGGGAAGCTATTGATGAGAATGATTATGAAAAAACAATAATACGGAATTATAAAAAGGATGGGAGCTTATTCTGGAATGAAATTACCATTTCTCCAATAACAAATTCCGATGGTACAGCTCGATATTTTGTTGGTACTCAAAATGATATTACGGAACTGGTATCAATCAAAAATGACCTTGAAGAATTAGTCGAAGAAAAAGAAGTATTACTTCAAGAAGTTCATCACCGGATTAAAAACAACTTGGCTGTTATTGTAGCACTGCTTGAGTTAAAAATAATGAATTCGGAAAAAGTGGAAACGGTTTTATCACTAAAGGAAACACGTACAAGGATTTTTTCGATTTCAAAAGTACATGAACTGCTTTACCATCAGGATCAACTCAATAAAATTCAGTTTAAGGATTACATTAAAGATTTAGTAGAACACCTCAATGAAGTTTACTCTGATATTTCTAAAAAAATAGATTTTCAACTGGACTTGGAACAGCTTTTAATTAGTCTTGACCAAGCTGTGCCTTGTGGTATGCTGATATCAGAACTTATTACCAACGTGTATAAACATGGTTTTGAAGAAGGGGATGTTGGTAAAGTAAGCTTAAAAATGAAAGAACAAGCTGGAAATATGGAAGTTAGGGTAATAGATAATGGAAAGGGTCTACCAGAAGGAAAAGCATTAAATGATATGAAAGACTTTTCCCATTCCATTATCAGGACATTGCTCTTGCAGCTGGAGGCTGACTGGGAGGCAAAATCAGGAAACGGGTTCCAGTTTATGTTCAATTTTAAGCTTAAAAACTATGCCGGAATAGTGAAAGAAAATATTAATGAGGTATAATTTCTTGATAAATATTTTCTGAAAATCAGGTACTTAATTAAGAAGTATGATCAAATACAGCAGAATAAGTTTAAGCTAATATATTATAAAATATACGATTATAAACACGTTAATAGCAGGGAAGCACGCACAGCGAAGGAACCAGTATTTTTGCAAAACTAATTTTAAAGGTTTCATAAGGAGAGAACAGGTAATTAAGTAGGATTGATTAATAAATTACCAATATTCCCTTATCCTCTTATTATTGTGTTGTAGCTCGGAACAATCCATCACCTTTGCCTATATATGCTAACGAGCTATCCTTTTATTTCAGGTACAATCACCTATATCATTTATTAATTTTTTTTAATATTCTAAATTAGTTAGGGAATCTGCGAAAAATTAAGGTGTTCCTCATTTAAAAACATGAAGGGCTGGGGAAAATTATTGAGGTGTCAGATATGGTAACACCACTTTTTACAGAGAATTCCAGCCCTATGTGGATTGTAGCAAACGATTCAATGAGCATTTTAGATGTCAATAGTGCTGCGATTGAAATCTATGGATATGGGAAAGAGGAATTCTTAACAAAAACGATTGGTGACCTCCAACCTAAGGCCAATTTGGTTTCTGAATTTGAGGAACAGGCCTTGCCCTCCAAGCAATTTGAACGCATTGGAATCATTAAAATTGTGGACAAGTGGGGGAATACCTATCCGGTAGAACTATTCAGCTGTTCAATGGAGTATGGAGGGGAAAAGGCCCAGCTAATAAAAGCAGTTCCATTAGAGACTGGTCTTGAAAACATTCGCCTGATTGACAAGACGGAACAGGAGCTAAATTATCACTTGGCCAACAGCCCGTTGGCTTATATCATTTGGGATAAAAGGTTTCAGCTCCAAGAATTCTCTCCAAAAATTACCCAGTGGCTTGGATTTACGGAAGATGATCTTCGAGGTGAAACGTCTATAAAGCTGGCTTTTGAACATGTCGTAGATTGTGATTTTAGCAAGGTAAAACAAAAGATTGATGCACTGCTTTCAGGGGCCGAAAAAAGCAATGAAATGCAAGTTGGCGTCACGAGCAAGGACAATGAGACAAAATACCTGCATTTCTATAACTCGGCCCTATCAAATGATGACGGGGAGTTGGTGTCGGTGCTATCTCTTGTTGAAAATGAAACGGTTTACATCGAAAATGAAAAAATCAAGCTGCGCCAACGAGAGCCATCCAACATACTTCTGATTTTGTAGGATTGGTAGATACAGAGGGTAATATTCAATATATGAACCCGTCAGGACGAAAGCTTCTCGGTCTGGCAAAAGACCAAGATATCATTGGCACCAACCTTGAAAAATTCCATCCTGAAATCACTAATCAGTATCTCCAAGAGGAAGTCTTCCCAAAAGCTGCGGAAGAAGGCGTATGGAGAGGGGAGCTTACCTTTCAAACCGTCGACGGGAAAGGTATTCCAACCTCAACGGTAATGACGGCCCATACAGATGCTTCGGGAAATGTCGAGTATTTTTCTACCATTTGCCGTGATATCAGTGAAGAAAAACAAACGATTGCGACGCTTGAAAAAGAGCAGCAAAAGTTGGCGTTGGCAATGCATGCAGGTGATGTGGGTTTCTGGCACTACTATCCTCAGAAAAAGCAGCTGGATATCAGCCACCAGTGGCTACAAAAAAAATTGGGATATAGTAAATCAACATTACAAGATCCGGAAATTTGGTTTGACATTATTCACGAAGATGACCTTTCAAGAATTCTCGAGAAATTTAACTTAATAACAACCGGAGAGGCTGAAATATTTGAAGAAGACCTCAGACTAAAAAAGCAGGACGGAACATATTTATGGATTCGTAGTCGGGCAAAAGTTATTAAACGAAATCGTAATGATAAGGTTGAGGAAATTAGTGGTCTTCACATAGACATTAACAACCAGAAACAAACAGAACTTAACCTGCGAAGAGAACGAGACCTCCAGAACCTTTTAAGTGATATCAGATATAATATAGACCACTTTGAAAAAATTGAAGAGGCCTTAGAAGAAAGTCTTAAAAACATCTGTGACTTTATAATGTGGCCATTTGCTCATATTTACGTCTTTGATGACGAGAAAGAACAGCTGGAAAGCGCCAGCGTTTGGTATTCCGATACATCTGGTACTAACCCTTTTATAGAAGCATCCCTCAAAACGACCTTTAAACCTGGTGAAGGTCTTGTAGGAAAGGTGCATGCTGAAGACAGCCCTTATTGGGTCAAACAAATTCAAAAATTTCCTGCCTATAAAAGAAAAGATTCTGTAACAGGAATATATAAATCCTGCATGAGCATCCCTGTCAAAGGAGAGCCATCGGCTATTATCGAGTTTTATCACAAGGATTCAATAGAAAGGGAACAGCAGACTTTGAACCAGTTATCTATTGTTGCCAAACAGCTTGGGCATCTTTTGGAGCGCAGGAAGTCTCAACAGGAAATAGCCGAACGAGAACGTAAGTTTCGATACCTGGCCGAAAATGCTACTGACAAAGTGGCCATTTTTGATGAAGAGGCTAACTGCATTTATGCCTCTCCTTCTACGGAGTTGCTTTTAGGTTATACGCCGGAAGAATATATGAAAAAAGATATCATTGGCTTGGTCCACCCTGATGATCGGCCAGATATCATAAAAAACCTTTCGGAGTTAATGGAAGGTAATGGTAAGAAACGTATTACCTACCGGCTGCAGCACAAGGACGGACATTACATTTGGATGGAAAACAGCATGAAACCCATTTATGATGAAGAAGGGAACCTGTTGGAAATACGGTCGGCTGCCCGAGATGTTTCTGATCGTATTGCGTATGAACAACAACTGGAAAAAGAAAAAGAATTTACCGAAAAAGCCTTAAACAGCCTGCCTGGATTGTTTTATGTACTGGACGAAGCCGGCAACTACGTGCGCTTAAATAAAGGATTTGAAGAAGAGCTGGGCTATTCCAAAGAAGAGGTAAAACAAATGAGCCCGCTGGATTTTCATTATGAGGAAGATCACCACCGGATTTCGGAAGCCATAAAACAAGCATTTACGGAAGGCACAGTAAATGTTGTAGCGAAGGTTAAGAAAAAAGAGAGAGGCGACGCATGGTATTACTTAACGGGAGCCCATTTTCAGCAAGACGGCGAAAACTATATACTCGGTGCGGGGATCAATATCTCTCAACGCATACAAGCAGAGCAACAACTTGAACATCAAAGCGCTTTGCTCTCAAACCTATTCCAAAATGCCCCGGTGGGTATTGCGATGATAGATGGTGAGAATAACGTTCTTGATGTTAATAGAAGCTTTGAAGATATATTTGGGTATTCTGCAGAACAGGCAAAAGGAAAGAATATTGATGATCTAATTACACCAGAAGAGTACCAAATAGAGCAAAAGGAACTTTTTCGTGAACAACGAAAAGGTGGCCAAGACTCCTTCCAATATGAATCTGTCCGACTTAACAGTGAAGGTGGGGAAGTCCCAGTTTTAATTGGCTTGGTCCCTATAGTGGTTAGCGATACCTCTACAATTAGTTACCTCATTTATGTAGACATTACCGAAAGGAAGTCGTACCTGGATAAGGTACGGCAATCGCTTAACGAAAAGCGGATCCTGTTGCAAGAGATTCACCACCGCGTCAAAAACAACTTGGCAGTCGTATCCAGCTATTTGCAGTTACAGAAGTTTAAATCCGATGACGAGCAGTTACAGAAAATACTGTCGGATAGTGAGATGCGAATTCAAACAATGGCCCTTATTCATGAGCAGTTGTATCAAACCGAATCTCTATCAGAAATAAATGTAGAAAACTATATTAGAGAACTTGTAGATTCAATTAAAGATATTCACGACCCAGAAGGCCGGATTGAGTTCATTATAAGTTGTGATGAAATCACCTTAAACATAAATCAGGCGGTTCCTTGCGCCATGATCGTGAATGAGCTCATTAATAATTCCTTTGAACACGCGTTTAAGGAGACCGAACAAGGAGAAATTGAGATTAGTTTAACTGAGAATAATGATAAAATTGAAATGTCCATTAAAGACAATGGTTGTGGGCTTCCAACCGGATTTAATCCCGATAACACCTCTACGTTAGGCTACACCATTATCAATACATTGGTGCAACAACTCGAAGCAGAAATAGATATTGAGAACAACCTGGGTGCAAGTATCTCTATTGCTTTTGATAAAGCAGATGTTAGGGGTTCTAGTAGTGCATTAGTTTGATAGAACTAAAGAGAATTTTATAAAATGAAATTCCGGTATTCAAAATTTAAAAAAAGGCAGTAAACCTGCCTTTTTGATTGAATGGTTATACTGATCTCAAAAGTTTGGTTGTTACTTTCCGAATAAGGCCACTAAATCGAACTAATCCCCCCACCAAACTGATCAATTACAAGCCGTAGCTCATGCAGGAAAAGATCTAACAGTCGCTCCTTTTCCTGCGGTGATAATTTTCTTCCTTCCTCGCTGTTGGGATTGGAGTACGCGGGTACAAACAAGGGTGGTTTTTATTGCATTTCATCAAATGCTTAAAATCAATTTTAGATTAAAGTTCCATATAGTACTACTAGTATCCCCGATTCGAGTAAAATGATATATAGCTTTAGGAAAATAAATGAATTGCGGGATAGTCTTTTTTATTTAAAAATAGATGGATAAAATCCTCTATAATTTAATATGGTTGTAAGAGATCAACGCCATAAAAGTTCTAATCTACCACAGGCTAATAGTTTCCCTGAGAGTCAGGAAGCCTACAAGAGCAATAAAACTTGTATTTAAAGAGTTATATAATGCATATTGTGGGAAATCCCACTATGGTATATATTTATCCCTGATATCTAATGGCAAAAGGTAATTTGTTATGAATACAACCGAAAAGAAAAAGGAGTACGATGCCAAGCTCGACTCCAAAAAACGATTAACTATTCGAGGAGCCCGTACAGAATATTATCATGTCACTGAATTTGAAGATGGCTCTGTTAAGCTAAGTCCCCGAGAGTTGATCCATCCTGATGAGATTTCCAAGCGTACGTTGGAGATGATGGATAAGGCGATGAAGAACCTCAAGGAAGGTAAAGTTTCAGAGCCAGTGGATTTGGAAGAACTCGAAAAGCTACTTGAGGAGTAATCCCATTACATGTTTGAAATATTGATGGGCGTTCCGGAAATGAAAGAATTTTGGGACAATTTAAAGGCCCGAAAAAAGAAGAATGAGTTAAGAGGAGATGAAAAAGAGTTATTTAAAAAGTTTGGTAAAGCCATACAGTTTTTAGCGGCCGATCCCCGGCACCGGGGACTGCAGACCCATGAAATAGAGGATTTGACCCGCCGATATGGCCAAAAAGTGTTTCAGTCATATCTCGGACAAGGAAAGCATGCGTACCGTATGTTCTGGGTATATGGTCCCAATCGAAAGCAAATAACGATTATTGGGCTGGAACCACATCCAGAGGATGCTAAAAGTGGGGCTTATGATCGTATTAAGCTTTCGGATGTGCCAAATCGTTAGTACCGGCTATAATAGATTTACAAGACAGACAATACGTATAGCTGGCATTCCATGTACCATCATTTGTTACATCAGGATGGAGAAAAAATGATCTTCTCTGTGTTTTTCCCGTTAGGATAAAATAAAATGTGCCCGCCAAAAATGACGGGCACTTTGTTTAAAAGTACGCCCGAGAGGACTCGAACCCCTAACCTTTTGGTCCGAAGCCAAACGCTCTATCCAGTTGAGCTACGGGCGCAGGTGTATTGAAGCTAAATATAACAACCAGCTCCAATTCTGAGAAAGACAAAAGTAAGGAATAATTATCTTTTCTTCATTTATTAATTTTACGGTTTAAATAAGCTAAAATACAACATGTTGTGGTGACACCGGATGAAGCGTATATAAAGTTCGCAGGTTGTTTTTTGTTGTACTCATCCCGGCAAAATTCGTACCCGGTATAAACGGTTTGCCGTCAAATTGAGTTGTACCAATAGCTAAACCCTTCAGGTAAATGGAAAATACAAAATGGGAGTTACATCATGAAGAGTACAGGGATTATTTCGGTTATAATGATAATGACAGGAATATTGTTGGTTATAGGTTGTTCAGAAGAGGATAAAGATCTGATCGATCGGATGCAGCTTGAGCATAATGATGATGAACCGGTTGCCAATGCGGCGGCTGACTACTCTCCAATACAGGAAGTTACCACCGAGACTGTTACGTATGCTACGGTTGACGGGGAGCCGGTTACCGGATATCTGGCCTACCCCGGGAATGCGGCTGATGATATTCCCGGGATAATAGTTATCCACGAGTGGTGGGGACTCAATGACAATATCCGCATGATGACCCGCCGGCTCGCCGAGCAGGGATACCGTGCGCTGGCGGTGGATCTATACAATGGGGAGTCGGCTGAATCTGCTGACCGGGCCGGTGAGCTTGCCCGGAAAGCAGGAGAACACCCAGAGCGGGCCGTCTCAAACCTGGAACAGGCCTATCGTTACCTGAGAGAGGAGCATCGTGTGCCTCGCGTCGGGACCATCGGCTGGTGCTTTGGGGGTGGTTGGTCGCTGCAAACGGCCCTGGCTCTCCCGCAGAATATTGATGCCACTGTCATTTATTATGGGCGGCTGGTAACCGACCCGGGACAGCTCCAAAAGCTGGAGATGCCAATACTTGGAATTTTCGGATCCGAAGACAGCGGGATTCCCCCGGAGGAGGTCAGGAAGTTTGAAACCGCACTCAATGAAGCGGGGATCTCCAATTCTATTCATATTTATGATGGGGCCGGGCACGCTTTTGCAAACCCTTCAGGCAATCGTTATATGGAGGAAGCCGCCGAGGACGCATGGAATAAAACCATATCATTTTTTGAAGAATATTTGAAATAATCGGAATATTCCCCTCTTGTCAGGGACTGTAGAACTGGAATCTGAATTTTATCTCAACATACGATGTCATACACAGTTGATATAACAGGTATTGAACAGGTTACGCATGATGTAAAGCGATTTAAAACAGAAAAACCGGAAGGCTACGAGTTTGAACCGGGCCAGGCCACAGAACTTTCGGTCAATAAGGAGGGATGGGCAGACGAAAAACGTCCATTTACTTTTACCTCCCTGAATGAGGAGCCCGAACTGGAGTTTACCATCAAAATTTATGATGATCACGACGGGGTGACCAAACAGATCGATCGACTGCAGACCGGGGATCAGTTTATTATCGGTGACCCCTGGGGTACCATCCAGTACAAAGGTCCGGGCGTTTTCCTGGCGGGTGGCGCCGGAGTTACCCCGTTTATCGCCATTTTGCGGGATAGTTATGAAAACGGGGAAATTGAGGGAAACAAACTTATTTTCTCCAACAAAACCGAAAAGGATATTATCCTTAAAGAGGAGTTCGAACAGATCCTGGGTGATAACTTCATCAACGTGATTACCGATGAGCCGACCAGCGATTATATCTATCTCGACGGGTTCATTGACAAGGCATTTTTAGAAAACCAGATCGACGATTTTGACCAGCCATTCTATATTTGCGGTCCCATGCCGTTTAATATGGCCATGATGGATTACCTGGAAGAGCTCGGGGCAGAGCCCGATGCCCTCATTTTTGAGGAATAGGCGGAGAAGACGGCTTGGCGGTGCTCCCTCGGCCTGGCACCCAGTGCTGCCGCCGGAATCAGATTTCTCCTTTGACCCACGGATTTTGTTACGCGAGGTCTTTACGACTATTCCAGTCGCCCCGAAAGGCGATCTCATCCAGCTTTTTGCGACTTCGCCCCGAGGAAGGCTCGGCCTCCCCGAGGTAACCCAGGGCGATGCCCGTAAAAGGCTCATATCCCTCGGGAATGTTGAATACATCGCGGGCGGCGCCGAGGTCGATTCCCGCCATCTGATGCAGGTAGATATCGTGGTTCATAGCCTCCAATGTCAGATAGGCAACGGCCTGGCCGAGATCATGCCTGGCGGAACGGTTTGGAGATCCGCTTCCTGAAAATATGGTCTTGACCACCGTAAGAATCAGAACCGGGGCTTCTTGTGCCCACCGGCGGTTTCCGGGATTAAGTATATCTAAAAGCTGCTCATATTCTTCCGGGTGATCCCGGGTTGCAACGATGAAACGCCACGGCTGTTCATTGTATGAGGAGGGCGCCCACCGTGCCGCATCAAAGAGCTGGCGCAGGAGGTCGGGATCCACCGCTTCACCGGAAAAAGAGCGGGGACTCCACCGCTGCTGTATTAGCGGATGAACGGGATAGTGCGTATCTGATGCGACAGTATATTTTTCTGTTTCGATACTCATGCAGATGGATTCAGGATTATTGTTCAATGTTAAACCAGGGAACGAGTCCCTGGAGGTCTTCATTCCAGCATTTAAGGAAACCGGTGGGGGAGTAGAGATGTTTCCAGAAGGGCCTGCTATATTTGCCGTTTATTTGAAGCTCTGCCAAAGGATTGATATCCTGTTAGTTCGTGTTATAAATGCAGAAATCAGAACAAGAATGAACACAGAACATAATGAAACTTGTAGATCCGTCAGGAAATGAAGTAACGAGTAAGCAAAATGAAAATGCCCAGGAGCTGGAAAAGCAGGTCTCCAAAAAGGTTGAAAAGTTACTGGAGCCGATCTTGAACAAGGTCAAGTTGTCGGGCGCCCAAGTTCCGCAGCAGCAGCTTGTACAGCTGAGTTCAATGGCCCATCAGATGCTGTTCAACCGCATGATTTATAATCTTATTCAAAAAGTTGGCATTGATGATATCGACGAGCTGCTGGCCGACGATGATGTGGAAGAGCTGAAGACAGAGCTGAGCAACCAGATCCAAATGGTTGACCAGGCCGATTTGCAGGAAAAGATGCAACAAGCTCAACAACAGGACAAGCCGGAAGCCTGACTATAACCTGGGTTAAAGTTCAAAACCCTTTAATTATTACAGCCTGTATCCCGCCGGGGTGCAGGCTTTTTTATTTTGTTGCTGCTGAAGGCTGCTGAAGGCTGCTGAAGAATGAAAAAAACTTTATAGCGCATGCTGTACGAAAGGAGTAGAATTTGAACAGGGAGAATTTTCAAAGGCAGGCAATGAAAAAACCCGATTGCTCAACGGGCTTTTTGAATCAACTGTTATTAATATAGGGAACAATACCTATACGGGGCAATATTATCTTTAAATACCCATTTAATATATAACTAATATACAAGTGAAGTCATTTTATCATATGTCTAACGTTATCTTTTGTTGATGAACTTTGTACCGGGATTGAACATAATAGAGACTTTTGGAAGGGATGTTGTGTCAGGGACAGGCCATATACGATGATCGCGCTTATAACCGTCCCTTCGTTGCCGATAGGTTATAAGATAAGCATGGCATCACCAAAGGAGTAAAACCGGTATTCGTTTTCGATTGCGTGCCGGTATACGCGGTGCATCTCCTCAAATCCCATAAAGGCTGCAATCAGCATCAGCAGGGTGCTCTTGGGCAGGTGAAAGTTGGTTATTAATGCATCAGCGGCCTTAAATTGGTAGCCCGGGCGAATAAATATATCTGTTTCCCTGGTTTCCGGTTTGAACTGTCCCGCCCTGTCGGCGTTGGATTCCAGCACGCGCATGCTTGTTGTGCCGATTGCGGTGATATGTGAGGCGCTGTTCAGCTTGTCGGCCGTTTCCCGGTCGATCTCATACCACTCGCTGTGCATATTGTGTTCGTCGATATCTTCCGTTTTTACGGGGGCGAATGTCCCCAGTCCCACATGCAACGTGACTTCGGCCCAATCAATAGTTGAAGCTTCAATTTTATCAATCAGGCTATCCGTGAAATGGAGTCCCGCTGTTGGGGCCGCCTTGCTTCCGGGGTCCCGGGCGTAAACCGTCTGGTATTCTCCGGAAAGCGACTCATCCTGCTCGATGTACGGGGGAAAGGGAGTATATTTATAGGTGTTGTAAATCGGGTCGTGCAGGCTCGGGGTGAGCTGAAGCGTACGGATGCCCTCTTCATCTACAGAAAGTACGGTTGCCGTTATCTGCCCGGTAAGCTCAACGGTCTTCCCCTCCCCAAATTTTTTCCCGGGCCGGACCAAAGCGCGAACCGTCGTCGGGTTGATGGTTTCGAGGATAAAAATTTCTCTGCGGCCATCTTCAAACAGGAGCCTGCATTTTTCAACCTTGCTGTTGTTGGCCACCAGCGTCGTGTTTTCAGGGAGGTAGTCAAGTATATTATAGAAGTGATCGTCGGTGATCGTTTTTCGAGAGCGGTCATAAACGAGTAGTCGTGCGTGATCGCGGGGATGGACCGGCTCTTGGGCGATCAGCTCCTTGGGGAGCTCATAGTCAAAATCAGAAAGGGAAAAACTCATTACAGATATCAGTTCGGGGATGATCGATTAGTGCCAGTTAATGCCGTTTAAGGTAAACACATCGGCCTACAGAAAAAAGGAAAATACGGCAAAAGTCGCTCGTCTCTCGCCCCCCGGTTTATGCAGCAAGTACCGAAGTTGAGGTTTCCCGACGATCAGTTCTCCCGGTTGTTGCCAAACGGCAGTTCCAGCTGTTTGTGAATCCCCTCTTCATTTAGATTGAGATTGGATAGGGTGATTCCCAGCAGCCGGACTTTTCGCTGGCCCGCCTGGGTCTGTTCCAGCAGGATGGTAGCCGCCCTGGCGATCTCATCCGCATCATCGATATAGTGGTCAAAAGAGACGCTTCGGGTAATGGTTTCAAAGTCGGCATATCGCACTTTAATGGTGATGGTTTTGCCTGCCGCATTTTTACTTTTCATGCTGGTGGAGATTTTTTGGGCCAGCTCACTAAAAAAATTGCTAATCCATTCGATATCGTCTACATCTTCAGAAAACGTGCGCTCCTTGCCGATCGACTTTCTGATTCGATCCGGTTTCACCTCCCGGTTGTCGATGCCGCGGACAATCCGATAGTAAAACCGGCCCGTCTTGCCGAAATGCTCCACCAGATCGATCTCCGACCACTGCTTCAGGTCCGCTCCATTGGTGATGCCGAGAGCGTGCATCTTTTTTTCGGTGGCCTCCCCTATCCCGTAGAATTCACCGATGTCCAGTTGTTCAAGGAAATCCGGGGCCGCTTCCGGCGTAATCAGGGCCAGCCCGTTCGGTTTGTTGAGGTCGGAGGCAATTTTAGCCAAAAACTTGTTGTAGGATACGCCCGCCGAGGCGTTGAGCTGTACCTGCTGTTTAATAAGTTTGCGAATTTTTTGGGCGATAAGGGTGGCGGAGGGGATATCATGGTGGTTCTCCGTGACATCCAAAAAGGCTTCATCCAGCGAAAGGGGCTCCACCAGGTCGGTGAACTGGTAGAAAATCTCCCGGATCTCTCCCGATATTTTCCGGTATACCTCAAATCGGGGTTTGACAAAGATGGCATGGGGACAGAGCCGTGCGGCTTTGGCGGCCGGCATTGCGGAATGGACTCCATATTTTCGCACCTCGTAACTGGCAGCGGCCACCACGCCGCGCCCCTCGGGCGAACCGCCGACAATCACCGGTTTCCCCCGGTATTCAGGGAAGTCACGCTGCTCCACGGATGCGTAGAATGCATCCATGTCGATATGGATGATTTTTCTGATGTTATCGGGATCCGACATGCCAGACCGGGATATTATTTTACCTGAAATGTACGAGTTCTGCTTCGAATGTTAAGCATCTTCCCTATATTTAAGGAAACAACCGCTAAACAAAAATTCACGGAGGTTATATCGTTTTATGGAACAAGTAAGTGGAGAAACTATTTTTTGGTTGATCGCGCTGGGAATTGTTGTAGGGTGGATTACCCACCTGGTCATCGGGGAAAAGGGATTTGGACTGGGTCCCAACCTGGCCAGTGGAGCTGTTGGCAGCTTGATCGTGGGGTTGATAGCCCTGCAGCTTGGAATGCCCGGAAGCCTCCTGTTTGGATTTTTGGGATGCATGACGATCCTGTTTTTGGCGAATGTATTCAGCGTGGGTTCGGCGCACGAAACAGGAATGAAAATCACCAACAAGCGTTAACCGCCATGCAATCTCTTGCACGCTCCTGTCGTCCAAAACCCCTTGAAATGGCATGGATGGTTGGTTTTTTCAGGTTCAGAAGAGTTGGGCCCTGATATTTTTTCCTTTTTTTGCATTGGTGAAAAAAATATTAGGACTTTTCCATAAAATTTTTAATTTATGTGTAGGGATTGTGATGGGATGATAACGAAAAGGGCCTCGATGTAATGTCGGGGCCTTTTTTATTTCCTCAAATTACCGCCTGCTCTTTCCCTTATTTTGCCTTCCGTCCAATATTTATTCCATTTCCCATTCATAATGCCGTTTAATAAGCATTTTCAGGACTGTTATCGTGCAAAAGAAACGCTTTCCTCAGAACTGCATGTCTTTTAAAACCGAATTGTACCGGTCGCAGCGTGCAGAATTTCACATCCTGGATGAACAGTCTGGCGCACAGGTGATGCCGTGGGGCTGTGCGCAGCCGGATCTTAAGAGTGAGGAATTTGCTGGCCGGGACCTGTCAGGAATGGAGGGTTTATGGAAGGCGGCATCTCGGTTCCGCCGATTACCTGCCTGCGTCACTGCCGTTGAATGATTGAATAAACTAATGTAGCTTGCGAAGCGGATGAATGAATGTTGCTGAATAAAAACATATGACCATATGAGTCAAAAGCAGACGTATTCCTTGTGGCTTCGTCCATTTGGGGATATCGCTTACAGCCTGCATGAGCGGATTAAAAAGCTAAGTGCCCAACACGATACCCCGGTTTTTGAGCCGCATGTAACACTGCTGGGCGGACTTGCGGCCGGGGAGACTGCACTCACACAACTGACCGATACACTGGCTTCTTCGCTGCATCCTTTTGAGATACTGCTAACCCGTGCGGGATATACAGACAGCTTCTATCAATCCCTGTTTGTGCATGCGGAGAAAAGCGAAGAGCTGGTTAAGGCCAGGAGAAATGCCGAGCGTTTATTTGATGTGCATCCGGAAGAGGAGTTTATGCCCCATCTGAGTTTGTTGTATGGTAATCTTACGCGCAGGGAAAAGGAGCGTATTCTCAATGTGATGGGACGAGAATTTCATACCCGGTTTCCTGTCCACAACCTATTGCTTATTGAGACGACAGGAAAACCGGAAAGCTGGAAGAAAATTCATTCGGCAGAATTTAAATCCTGAATGCGCTATACCCGTGGTTTGTTATCCGGAATATATCTGGCTGCGGGACCCAGGCCGACGAACTGTGAATTAATTTAATTCCAAAAAAAATTGACTATGTCCAACTATAAATTTTTTGACCAGGTAAACAAGGCGTTTGACAAGGCGGCAGAATTTTCACGCTTTGAAAATGGATTACTGAATCAGATAAAGATCTGTAATACCGTATATCACGTGACGTTTCCGCTGAGAAGGGATAACGGTGATATCGAGGTTATCCAGGGCTGGAGGGTGGAGCACAGCCATCACAAACTGCCGACCAAAGGGGGAATTCGGTTTAGTACTACGGTTAATGAAGATGAAACCATGGCGCTGGCTGCACTGATGACGTACAAATGCGCTGTTGTTGACGTGCCGTTTGGAGGGGCCAAAGGGGGGATAAAGATCGATAAAAACAACTACTCGGATGCCGAAATCGAACGTATTACCCGCCGGTATACCTTTGAGCTGATAAAAAAGAATTTCATAGGTCCAGGTTCGGATGTGCCGGCCCCCGATTACGGCACCGGGGCCCGGGAAATGGGCTGGATTTTGGACACCTACCGCCAGCTTTCCAATGATATCAACAGCGAGGGTTGCGTTACTGGTAAACCGATTCCCCAGGGAGGAATTCGCGGGCGCACGGAAGCGACCGGACGAGGGGTGTTTTTTGGAGTTCGGGAAGCGTGCGAAAACAAGGAAGACATGAATGAGCTGGGGCTCTCCAAAGGTATCGAAGGAAAAACCTTTGTTGTTCAGGGATTGGGCAACGTTGGCTATCACTCGGCGAAATATATGACAGAGGCGGGCGCCAAACTGGTGGGAGTGGCAGAAATTGAGGGTTCAATATACGATCCTGGCGGTATCGACCTGGAGGCACTGGTGGAATACCGGAAAAAAAACGACACCCTCATCGGGTTTGGCAATGCCAGGGAGCTGGGAAACAACAAGGCCGTCCTGGAGGCTGAGTGCGATATCCTGATACCCGCCGCGCTCGAGAATCAGATTAACGAGCAGAATGCCCCCAATATCAAGGCCAAAATTGTTGCCGAGGCGGCCAACGGGCCCACGACCTCCGAGGCCCATGAAATATTAAAGAAGCGCGGGGCCCTTGTCATTCCCGACAATTACCTTAACGCGGGCGGGGTTACGGTCTCCTATTTCGAGTGGCTGAAGAATCTCTCGCATGTGCGATTTGGCCGGCTCGAAAAAAGAGCGGAGGAAACCAGCTATCGCAAAATATTAAAAGTGGTTGAAAATATTTCCGACAGGTCGTTTACCGAAGACGAGATGAAGGCACTGGCACACGGGGCCGGTGAATACGAGCTCGTTGATTCTGGCTTGGAAGAGACGATGGTCAACGCCTATATCGAAATTAATGAGCTCCGCAAGCGACACGACATAGACTTGCGTACGGCGGCTTTTTTGAGTGCCATAGAAAAAGTCGGGATCATGTATGAACAGATGGGCATATTCCCATGATGGATTACGAGTTGTGGGTCATGGGTCATGACTCGTGAGTTGTGGGTCGTGGGTCTTGAGTTGCGGGCAGCTGGTTGTTTTGTCAATGACAGTCCGTTTACTCGTTTTTGCCTGATTCCCTCATCCCGGATCAATTTTGCATAAGCTAAAATATGAGGTCTGTTAAAAACTTCTGAGTCGATGCTTAGCTTCTACATTATGATGTTTGCAGTGCCGGCAGCTATTATCATATTTAGCTTTTGGCTCGTGCATAACGCCAAGACCAGCTGACTGCCGTGGAAGAAAGCCAGATCATATCCATAGCTGCCAATGAGTACGCAGTGGGTGCTTTTGTCGGGTACCTGCTGTTGCTCGTGGGGATCGGTCTCTACTCATCCCGCTTTTCTTCGGAGGGGATCAGCGAGTTTTTTATTGGAGGTCGAAAGATGAACCGGTTTGTTATCGCACTCTCCGCCGTCGTCTCCGGTCGCAGTGCGTGGCTTCTGCTGGGCGTCACCGGCATGGCCTACAGCCAGGGGGCGTCGGCTGTCTGGGCGGTGATCGGGTATATTGTGGTGGAGCTCTTCCTGTTTCTTTATTATGCACGAAGGCTCCGAAACTTTTCTGAAACCTATGACTGCATTACCGTTCCAGACTTTTTTGCCGAGCGGTTTAATGATAAAAACGGTTCGCTGCGGATAGCGCTGGTGAGCGTATTCCTTATTTTTATGGTGGGCTATGTCTCTTCCCAGTTTGTGGCGGGCGGAAAAGCATTTGCGTCGAGCTTTCATATCGAACAAACGACCGGAATCTTCTTTTCTGCAGCCATCATTTTGCTGTATACCGTGCTTGGCGGATTCCTGGCCGTAAGTCTGACCGATATGTTTCAGGCTATCTTTATGATTTTTGCGTTGGTTGTGCTTCCGTTCATCGCAATACTTGATGCAGGTGGGCTGCAACGGGTACTCTCGGAGCTGGCCGGCCTGGAGGCCTCACTGGTCGACCCGTTTGCACTCACCCTGGGCGGGGTGTTGGGATTCCTGGGCATCGGGCTGGGCTCGCCGGGCAATCCGCATATCCTCTCCCGCTATATGGCTATTGATGATGTGGAACAGCTCCGCTGGACGGCTGTTGTCGGCACAATATGGAATGTCGTGATGGCCTGGGGCGCGCTGTTCATCGGTCTTGCGGGCAGGATCTATTTCCCGGAAGCGGATATGCTGCCCGCCGCCGACCAGGAGAACCTCTACCCGGCGCTGGCCCAGCAGCACCTGCATCCCGTTCTTTTCGGAGTGGTGGTGGCTTCGATTTTTGCGGCGATCATGTCCACTGCCGACTCCCAGCTGCTGGTTGCAGCTTCTGCGGTTGTGCGGGATGTATACGATCGGATCATCCAAAAAGGAAACGAGATTCCCCAGAAAACGCTGGTATTGTACAGCCGGGCGGTCGTTTGCATTCTTGTTGTTATTGCGCTGGCCTTCGGTATCTTTGCCCAGGAGTATGTATTCTGGCTGGTACTGTTCGCATGGGCCGGGCTGGGTGCCTCCATAGGGCCCACCTCCATTTTGGCGCTGTATTGGCGGGGTACCACCAGGGCCGGTGTTTTTGCCGGCCTGTTTACCGGTACCGCCGTGACGATAATCTGGTATTATATACCGGTGCTGAAAAACAGCCTCTACGAGTTGATCCCGGCTTTTTTCCTGAGCCTGCTGGCTACCTGGCTCGTTAGCCTGTTCACCCAAAAACCCGAAAATATTGATGAGGCGTTTGTTGAGCTGGAAAAATAAATACAGAATCACGGAGGGAGAAGGCCAGTTGCCGGAAAATCTAAAAAAATCAAAAATCGATTGGACAGCAGTAAACTGGAAAATATATTTCGTCTCCCGTCTCCCGTCTCCCGTCTCCCGTCTCCCGTCTCCCGTCTCCCGTCTCCCGTCTCCCGTCTCCCGTCTCCCGTCTCCCGTATTTTTCTCCTTTCACCTTTCCCGCATTTTCCTTAGCCTGTCACTGAAACTATAAAAAACATAAGGGATCGGGACTTTGGACAAAATATTATCCGACAAGAAAAAATGGTTGTGGAATGAGGGCAAATACCACCGGGCATATGAGTTGCTGGGAGCGCATCCGGTCAAAGAAGATGACATGGAAGGAGTGCGATTCACGGTTTGGGCCCCCAACGCCCACCGGGTAAGTGTGGTCGGTGACTTTAACAGCTGGAATGGAGACGCCAATATCATGGACAAGGATGATGATACGGGGCTCTGGAGTACGTTTGTTCCTCATGTGGATCAGTGGGCTATCTATAAATATGAAATCAAGACCGCCGAGCACGCCCCCCCGTTTTTGAAGGCCGATCCCTACGCGTATGTCAGCGAACTCCGCCCGAAAGTGGCTTCTCTGGTGTATGATCTCGACCATTACGAATGGAGTGATGACCAGTGGTTGAAAGAGCGAGAAGAGCGCCAGAAGACCGATCAGCCGATATCAATCTATGAAGTGCACCTGGGATCCTGGCGGCGAAAGGGTGAACACCAGGAATACCTGACCTATCGAGAGCTGGCCGATGAGCTGGTTTCTTATGTCAGTGAAATGGGTTTTACTCATATCGAACTTATGCCCGTGGCCGAGCACCCGTTTGATCCTTCCTGGGGCTACCAGGTGATGGGGTATTTTGCCCCTACAAGCCGGTTCGGAGATCCCGATGACTTCAGGTATTTCGTGGAGCAGTGCCATAACAACGGGATCGGTATCATCCTGGACTGGGTGCCGGCCCACTTCCCCCGCGACGAGCAGGGGCTGCAGATGTATGACGGTTCACCACTGTATGAATACGAAGATCCCAAGCGCCGGGAACAAAAAGACTGGGGAACCCATATTTTTGATTATGGCAAGGCGGGGGTCCGCAACTTTTTGCTGTCTAACGCGCTTTTCTGGTGCGACAAGTATCATATCGACGGGCTGCGCGTAGATGCGGTAGCCGCCATGCTCTATCTCGACTATTCGAAGGAGGAGGGAGAGTGGAGCCCCAATAAATACGGCGGACACGAACACCTGGAGGCGATTGAGTTCCTGAAACAGTTCAACGCCATGATGCACAAAGAGTATCCGGGCGTGCTGACATTTGCGGAGGAGTCCACCTCATGGCCGGGCGTTACCCATCCGACAGAACACGGCGGACTTGGCTTCGACTTCAAGTGGAACATGGGATGGATGAATGATACGCTCACATACATGGAGATGGGGGTGGACAAACGCCGGGTTTATGCCGACAATATCACCTTTCCCATGGTATACTCCCTTTCTGAAAAATTTGTGCTTCCGCTCTCGCATGACGAGGTCGTACACATGAAAAAACCGCTGATATATAAAAGCCCGGGCGAACATGAACAGCAATTTCCCAACCTTCGGCTGCTGTTTGTATACCAGATGGGGCATCCCGGTAAAAAGCTGCTGTTTATGGGAGGAGAATTTGCGCAGACAAGTGAGTGGGCGGAGGACCGGTCGCTGGACTGGCACCTGCTGGAATTTGAGCCACACCGGGGCGTAAAGCGACTGTATAAAGACCTGCTTTCGCTGTATCGGCGGGAAGCGAGCCTGCATGAGCAGGACGACCGGCAGGAAGGATTTGAGTGGACAGACCTGGGAAGAACCCACGGGGGCGTATTCTCCTTCCTCAGGAAAGCGAAGGATCCGAGCAACCACCTGTTGTTTATCCTGAATTTTTCGGACGATATGATTGGGGAGTACAAGCCGGGTCCATTTCAGGGAGTAGATTACAAGGTAATTTTAAACAGCGACTCCCGTTTCTATGGCGGGGATGATCGGGGAGGGATCATCGATCGCTTTAATAATTCCATTCCCGTTGCGCCGTTCTCCGGGTTGGTTTTAAAACCGGAAGACAAGTAACAGCCGCGGAAATCAGATTTTGATCTTACCACGGGATTCATTACTAATAAAAGGTTTCAGTGTTAAAAATATGCGGGATGCCGGCACGCCCGGAAGTAGACTTTATTAAAAAGCTTCATTTTAGTATCTTAGACCGTTTAAATTTCAATCTCAAACAGGCATATGGCATTTAAACTTAACCATCTTCCGAAACGAACAAGCAAACCGCGCGAGAAAGGGGTCACCCTAGTTTTGGACAAAGGCTTAAGTGTTAGGCAAGCCGAAGATTTTTGTGAATCCAGCTCAAATTACATGGATATCGTAAAGCTGGGCTGGGGCACCAGTTATGTAACACAAAATTTAGAAGACAAGCTCTCCGTTTACGCCAATGCCAATATACCCGTTTATTTTGGAGGCACGCTGTTTGAAGCGTATATGCTGCGCGACCAGCTGGACGGGTATCGGCAGCTGCTGGATCGGTTCGGCATAGAGTACCTGGAGGTCTCCAACGGCACAATTTGGCTTTCAGATCAGCGGAAACTCGAAATTATCCGGGATCTGAGCCGCGATTATACCGTGCTGTCGGAAGTGGGAAGCAAGAACCCAAACGATATTATCCCGCCCTACAAGTGGGTAAAGATGATTGAGCGAGAGCTGGATGCCGGCGCGTGGAAAATTATTTGTGAAGCGCGCGAAAGCGGAACAGTAGGTGTATTTCGGCCTAACGGGGAGGTACGATCCGGTTTAATCGACGAAATTGCCGATCAGATTTCTGTTGAAAATCTGATCTTTGAGGCTCCCAAAAAAGAACAGCAGGTCTGGTTTATTAAAAAATTTGGCAGTAATGTCAATTTGGGAAATATCCAGCCCTCCGAAGTCATCCCTGTTGAGACTCTGCGCCTTGGCCTGCGAAGTGATACCTTGTTCGACTTCTATTCGTTAAACGATGAAGAGATGGATCAGCTCTACATAGAAAAAGAGCTGGACAAGGAAAACAATGAGAACGAAGAATAATAGTACTCACCCCAATTTTTTAGCCATCATAAATTTATGAAAGTTTTATATGCTGCTGCCGAAATTTCTCCATTCGCCCGAATGACAAACACTGCGGATCTGCTGAGGTTCCTGCCGGCTTCTTTGCAGGACAAGGGATATGAAATCCGCATTCTTCTGCCCAAATACGGTACTATCAATGATCGCCGAAATCGACTGCATGAAGTAATTCGCCTGTCCGGAATTGAGGTTGAAGTGGGGGATAAGGTCGAAAATATGCGCATCAAGGTTGCCAGTATCCCCAATGCCAAGCTTCAGGTCTACTTCCTGGATAACGACACCTATTTTAAACGGAAGGCGCTGTTCCTTAATCCCGAGACCAATGAACATTACGAGGATAATGACGAACGCTTGGTCTTCTACAATAAAGGGGTCCTGGAAACAGTTATGAAGTTGGGCTGGAAGCCGGATATTATCCATTGCCACGACTGGCCGGCCGGTTTGATTCCGTTACTGGTGAAGGAAAAATACAATGACCTGGATATTTTCAAGGATTCTAAAATCGTGTATAACATCCACCATCCCGAAAACCACGGAATTTTTGACCAGTCACTGCTCGACCTGATCGGGTTATCTGATTCGTTTGATATCGACCAGGTCCAGAAAGACGGCAAGGTCGACCTTCGAACACTCGGGTTGAAATATAGTGATGCAGTGGTGACCGGCAACCACCTGACAGGTCAGCTGGACGACCTTTTTGAAGAGCTGGGAATAGAGCCTACCCAGATACAGGGGTCTCCTGAAAATGTTTCCAGCCAGTTTGCTGACTACTACGACAAGCTGGCCGGTGAATGACTGGTGAGTGGCAAATAACTAAATTAGATTTTCCATACTGTTAACATCGCTTATGAATATTGCACAATCCCGTGCATCTGAAAGCAGAAATGTCCTGTTTCTGTTGTTGGTAGTCTCGTGTGTTACCCTGCTCGTCGGTTGCGACGAATCTGGAGTAGTGGGAGGCGGATTTACAGATTCCGACACAACCATCAAGGTTGATACGCTGATGGTGGACGGAATCGAGACCGAATCCTACAACTTCTATTCCGGGAATTTAACCTATTTCACGCCGGGTCAGTTCAGCGATCCCCTGTTCGGGGATATGAAGGTTACCGGGCTGCTCCGTCCCCAGTTGCTCTCAGGCAGTGCCGAAATGGCCCCGGATGCCAATATGAAGCTTCGGCTGGTGTTCAACCAGGAGCTCGTCTATGGCGACACAACGCAGCCGGCGGAATATGACATCGTTGAGCTCGATCAGGTTTGGCGCGGCAGGGCGTGGAAATTACATGATGAGCCCGGCCTTTCGGGCAATGCCCCGCTGGCCTCTTTTACAGCTGAAAAGGAGGATTCGGTTGACATCCCCCTTTCCGGAAGCTGGGTGCAGTCCTACCGCGATTACACGCAGATGGAGGGCGCCAACAGAGATTCTCTCTACAGAATTGAATTCCCGGGACTGGCCCTCGTACCAAAAAATTCAGCCAAGCTGCTGCCGGTAGATGCACAGGCAAGCAAATTTATCATTGAAAACCCGGAGAGTGATACCCTGGAGGTTGCCCCGAGAGATTGGGCCAACAGCCTCGAAAGGACCAACGTGCCGGATACCCCGGACAACACGTTTAAACTGCACAGCACGCTGGAGCAAGTTGTGAGTTTTGATATGGACCTGACCAGAGAAAATATCGGGTCTGTGAATCTCTCAAAGGTAGAGCTGGTACTGTACGAAGACACGCAGCGCCTGGAAAACACGATGGATCAGGTGTCGCCGACCGCCGGGCGCGGACCGATAAGCGAAGCCAGGCTGCAGATACTGGATCCGGCCGATGTCCCGATATCCCTGCAAACAGGTTCTGTTCTCTCAAACGGATCCTACAACGAGGAGGACGGGAGTTATCGATTTAATATAACTTCATTTACCAATAGCGTTTTACTGGATGGGCTGCCTTCGGAACTTAAATTTTATGTGTCACTAGAAACAAATAACGGCATTATACGATCCAGCTTGATTCATAATGAGCAGGCACCGGAGGCTAAACGACCCAAACTCATTGTCACTTACGTTAAAAATCAAGAAAACACAGATTGAAAAAATTTGTATTTATAGCGGTCATATGTAATCTGCTAACAGTTCAGGCGTTTGCACAGGTTGCTGCCGACAAGGCGCGTACGGGCACCGTTTACTCCAAGATCGGGGTTGGCATGCCGGTGGACCTGACCTCCTCCAGTGCTGACGGAATGGGAGCGCTGGGCGTTTCTTTTAATGAAACCAACGTTGCAGGACTCGGAAATCCGGCAACGTGGGGTAACATGGCCTGTTTCAGCGGGGAGGGAATGGGCTGTTTTGCGCTGGCTTCCGGCGGATTTTCGATGGAGCGCCTGAACGGTACCGATAACCAGGGACGGGCAGAAACGTCTGTTTTTTCCGCGAACCATTTTCAGTTGCAGCTTCCCGTTAAGAAAAATAAAGTCGGAATTTCTGCTTCTGTTACTCCGCTCACCCGCTCAAACTATAACTTTATTGGTAATCAAACCTGGACATCCGGCGGGCAGCTGGATACGGCCACGGTTCAAAACCAGGGTACAGGAGGAATTAATAGTATTGAGCTTGGATTTGGCTGGGAAATATCCCGGAATATCTCGGTGGGATACGCGGGATCGCTTGTGCTGGCTTCGCTCGAAAATAATATTACCACGGTATTTCCGGGAAGCGACTACCAGAGTGTGGAATACACCGTGCAGACCAGCGGAACAGGCTTCGGAAACCGCTTCGGTACGTTGATAACCCTTCCCAACCTGCTGCAGGAAAGAGATTATCTCAGAATTGGGGCCTCCGTAAACTTGCCGGTGGTGCTAAACGCTGAGCGGATACAGAAGTCCGACAAGCAGATAAGTTCAGGAGCTGTTGAAACCATTACGGTTCGGGAAGGTGAAGGACTGGGCGACGGAAAGCTGCGTCTCCCTCTCGAGCTAAGTGGAGGGTTGACCTACCAGGCAAGCCCGAAACTCTCATTCACCACGGAAGCCCTGTATGAGGAGTGGTCTGATTTTGGATTTGATTTCAACGAAGAGATCCGGCAGGACGCTCAGCTTATCGACCGATATAAAGCCGCTTTCGGAATTCGGTACTTTCCTTTTGCGTCAGGATCTAATAACTTTCTGTCACAATTTAAATATAGAGCGGGTGTATCTTACGATGCGGGGCATCTGAAAATCGATGGAAAAAGAATCGAAACAATATTACTTTCTGTTGGTTTAGGAATTCCTTCCCCCAATTCTAATTCTTCGATCGATGTTAGTTTCCATTACGGGATGAGAGGAACAGAAGCTCAAAATCTTGTCAAAGAATCGATATGGGGAGTGAAGCTTTCCATAAACCTGGCAGAGCTAATGTTTAGTCAGCCCAAATTACAATAAAATATATCGGGTGCTTTAGGAGTTTCTTAAAAACAAGTAAATATTCACCAAATACTGAGTCATGAAAAAATTGATACTGGCAATAGGGTTATTGATACTTTGCAGCCCATTGGTATCTACTGCGCAGGATGAAAATGTGCAACCCCCAATGGGCCTGGATCAACTATCTGCGTATTCTATCTACTACGAAAATTATAAAAACGAGGAATATGAAGGGGCCATACGGTATGGCCGCTGGATCTACAAAGCGATGCCTAAAAAGCTGAAGGGCTATTCGCGCTTCGACCTGGAGCGGAACCTCAATCGGTTGATAACCGCATACAGCGAAGTCGCCATGCAGAAGCAGGACCCCAGCGAACGCTCTGCTTACCTGGATACGGCCCAGGTTATATTCGAAAAAGTATACAACGAGTTCGGTGAGGATGAGATCGATATGTTTGAATGGAAGTTCAAAGAAGCGCGCTTTCTTCAGGAAAATTCCGATTTTATTGACGATGCCATGACCCGCGCTTACGGTATTTATTTAGATCTTTTCGAGCAGGATCCCGAGAAATTTACCCAGTCGGGCGACGGGTACTATGTTCAGGTCACGCTGCAGCACCTGGTGAATGAAGAACAAAAAGACAAGGCGCTGGATATGATTGAAAAAGCCGAACCGCACGCTCCCAACGACAAGCTGCTCGCCTTTTTCGATACTATCCGCAATAAGCTGTTTGATTCCCCGAAAGAGCGAATTGCCTTTCTGGAAAGCCAGCTTGAACAAAACCCGGACAGCACGGCAATTCTCCAGGATCTCGCTGACCTTTACGACCAGCAGGGGCAGATGGATAAAGTGCGTGAAATACGCAACAAGTTGTATGAGGTCAACCCGAATTTTGAGAACACCCGGGCCCTGGCAGATTACGCGATCAACAATGCAAACTATGATGAAGCGATCAGGTACCTGAAAGAGGCGCTTGATAAAACGGATGATCAAACTGAAAAAGCGAGGGTGGCCCTGGATATTTCAGATGCCTACCTGAACAAGGAGAATCTGCAGCAGGCGCGCAGTTTTGCCCGCCAGGCCATGAATCTTGATTCCAGCTCGGGGCAGCCCTACATGCAGATGGCTTCCATCTATTCGCAGGCGGTAAGTCAGTGTACGGGAGGTCGAAAAATGGACCGGAAAGACAAGGTCGTTTACTGGCTGGTGCTCGATTATCTGGACAGGGCCCGACAAACAGATTCTTCCCTGTCTTCCCAGGTGCAAAATCAGTATCAGTCATATCAACCTGTTACACCTACAACAGAAGAGAAATTCATGTGGGATCCGAACCCACTGGAAGAGGGACAGGAGATTGAGGTGGGAGGAAACCTCCACTCTTGCTACGAATGGATCGGAGAAACAACCACCGTTCGGTAAGTTTTAAATTCTTCCAAACATTATTATCTTCCCTCTATACGATAGTTAAATTTGCAGTGCAGCAGTTACACAGGGCTGCACTGCTCTTTTCTTCACCTCTCAATTTTTTGCAATCACTTACAAGATTACCAATCCTCTTGCTTTAGCCTGTCCGATACGCATGTGAATTGTTGCTAAGCAGGATTGTTAGTTTAACTCAAACAAAGATCTAATGGGACGTTCCAGAAACAACAAAAACCGCGGTAGAAAGAACAAAGGCAAGAACAACGTCTTTGTACCCCGTTTCAACGAAAATCACAACGTTGAGGTCGCCGGCAAGTACCGGGGCGTATTGGAAATCAATGAAAAAACCTACGGGTTTGCCCGGAAAATAGATCATGAATTCAGTTATGAACCCCGTGATCCCTTCCTGAAGCCGGACGAAGTGAAACATTACGATTTGCGCCCGGGACTGATCCTGGAGGGCGAATACGAAGAGGATGGACATGGACACCGCCACATCCATTCCATCGAAAAAATAAACGATCGTGACCCCTGGCACTGGCAGATGGCCACCCGCTTTGAACTGCAGACCCCGATCATGCCGAACGAGCAGATCAAGCTCGGTTACGACGCCGATGATATAGAGATGCGGGTAATGGACCTTGTCTCTCCTATTGGAAAAGGTCAGCGGGCGCTGATTGTAGCTCCGCCCCGTACCGGAAAGACAGTGTTGCTGAAAAAAATTGCAGAGTCAATCACCAAGCACCATCCCGATATAAGTACCAGTGTATTGCTCGTGGATGAACGTCCCGAAGAGGTAACCGATTTTATGCGAAGCACCGATGCACAGGTATTTGCCTCCTCCAATGACAACCCAACCTCGAGCCATATTCGCGTCAGCGAGCTGGCACTGGGATATGTGAAGCGAATGGCCGAGCTGGGCGACGACTCTGTGCTCTTGATCGACTCGCTGACCCGCCTGGGACGTGCCTACAACAACATCCAGAGCAGCAGCGGGAAAACCCTTTCCGGTGGACTTGATGTCCGCGCACTGGAGATCCCCAAGAAAATTTTTGGCTCGGCCCGTAAAATTGAGGGCGGCGGATCCCTTACCATCATTGCCACATGCCTTATCGAGACCAACTCTCGCATGGATGATCTTATTTTTGAAGAGTTCAAGGGAACCGGTAATATGGAGCTGGTACTCGACCGTGAACTGGCCAACGACCGGATCTTTCCGGCTATCAATATCGCCGCGTCCGGGACCCGTAATGAAGAGCGTTTTATTGAAGATTCCCTCGAAGAGCGGAACATGGTACGCCGGTATCTGCTCAAAAAATCCCCAAAAGAAAGCATGCAGAGCTTGCTGAAAGTGTTGCGCAATACCGAAAGCAACCAGGAGCTGCTCAATCAGATTGCAGCAATGGTATAGGTTTCAGGGGCAGGCAGAGCCCTCTGAGGTAAGTCCATACCCCTTTTCTTCCCCAGGGATTTATGCTTTGTACTCCGGGAAGGGATCGGGTTGCTTTATCTCCACCACTTGTCCCTCCTCTTTGGGATAAATTTCGAGCGGACGCCCGGTAATCTCCTCAAAAAGATGGCGTTTGCGCATGGCCCCCCATATTTCGAGCTCCGGATCACTCTCCGTGGTGATGTAGAAACAGGTTTTACCGTCCACAATTTCAATTTCCAGATTCTGCACATTTTGATAGTGGCTTCGATCCAGCCCGTCGGCCACACGCAGAAGTCCAGCCAGCATTCGTATTCGCCTTTTTACCTCTTTATTTTGCCGGTCATAATACTTGTGCCGGCTGGCAGGCGTCGAACGGCGATGATAACGTGCCACATTGGCGATGATGTTGATCTCTTCGTTGTTGAACCCACGCAAATCGGAGTGCCGGATCAGGTACAGCGTATGTTTATGGTGCTTTCTGCGAGAGATAAAATACCCGATATCGTGCACATACCCTGCATATTCAAGCAGTTCGCGGTCGCTGTCGGGCAACTCCAGTTCCAGCTGCAGTTCATCGAAAAGCTGAAGAGCCATATTGGTGACATGGGTAGAATGATCTTCGTGCCATTTATACTTTCGGAGCAGCTCAAAGATGCTTCGCCGCCGGGGATTGCGTCCCACCGACCTGGCGGCCAGCAGGTCCAGATTCAGATTTTCCTTCTCCTTTTTAATGTATTGAAGAATCATCCCCTCGCGCAGCGCTGATTCGGATATTTTTACGTTCTCTATTCCGAGCTGTTTTATGAGCAGTTTTAGCAGGACCAGCCCAGGAGCGATAATATCAACCCGCTTATCGTCCAGTCCCTTTTCACCGAGGCGTTCGTCATGACTGCGCTTGATGAAATCCTTGTAAAATTTCTTGTAGGATTTAGCTGAAAACTGTAGTTCATTCAGCGTCATCTTGGTGCTTATATCGTTCCGGTTGGCTATCATCTGGCCGATATTTTCCATCGTCCCCGAAGACCCTACGATGGTATCGATTTCATACTTTTCAGCCGCCTCAAAAAGGTCCTGGAGCTGCTGTTTAAAATGGTTGCGCAATTTTTTCTTCTCTTTCTTGGAGATCGGATCGGTTGAAACAAACTGCGCGGCCATCCGGGCCACCCCCAGTTTCTTGCTGGATGAATAAAAGAACTTCTTGTTGTTGGCGATGATAAACTCCACGCTGCCGCCGCCCACATCGGCCATCAGTACGGGCTTTTCATCCAGTGAAATGCCATGTTGAACAGCGTGACCGATCAGTTCGGCCTCCATTTTACCGGAGATGGCCAGTGCCTTTACCTGCACCTGGTCGATCATTCGCTGAATGAATTCCCCCCCGTTGCGCGCCTCGCGGATGGCACTGGTGGCGTAGGCCAGGATCTCCTCCACCCCCTGGTTGTCGCACAAAATTTTTATCTTCTTCAGTGCCGCCAGCCCGCGCTCCATCGCATCCCCCGAGAGCAGGTCACCCATCCCCTTTTCCGCCAAAATCACCATCTCTTTCAGCTTGTCCACGGTGCGAAAACTCCCGTCAGGGTAGATATCTACAATGACTGCGTGGAAGGAGTTTGTCCCCAGATCGATTGCCGCTATACGTTTGGTCGGAGTGCCGTTGGAACTGTTTGCTGCCATATTCCCCTTTCTTAGAGTAGAGTTTGTCTAATATATAAATTTTCGATGGTTTTGTTAGTGTGCGGTTTTACCTGCATCTTGAGCGTGATCCGGAAACGGTGTTGTCAGGCCGAAATACGACTGCACTACAGCGAGGTTGGTGGTTTGGCTCCTGGAAACTTTTATCCTGCTAAATGAAGATATATATACCCATTTTCGCAGTTACTTTTAGTATCCTGTTGCTTGTGCCGGGACTTCTCCCCGCGCAGGGCAGCCGCCCGCAGTATCTCCCAAATACGCTTATCATTAAATATGAGGATCAGCAGACGCTCGGTACCCTCCGGCAAAAAAGCGGTACTGAACCAAAAGACAAGATCCATAAATTTCTAAACAGGTTTGGCGCCACGCATCCCAGACCGATCTGGGAACAATCCCAGTTCCATTTCCGAAAAAATAAAGCAGGCACAGGTTTTTCCAACAACTCTGAAGTTGAAAAAGCGGCGGCCGGACTGCAGCGGATCTATTCTGTCCGGTACGCTGCAGATATTGATCCCGCCTGGCTGGCGGCCAAGGTGTCCCGCCTGGAGGGGGTGGAGTATGCCGAACCCCGATACCTCCGGTTTACCCAGCATATCCCGGACGAGGAGTTCAGGAATCCGTATGAAGAATACCATCACTTCTATGATGCCTGGGAGGTTACACAGGGGTCGCCGGACGTAGTGATTGCAATTATTGACTCGGGGGTGGATTACAACCATTCTGATCTTGATGAAAAGCTGTGGGAGAATGAAGATGAAATAGCCGGTGACAACATCGATAATGATGGGAACGGTTTTGTTGATGATGTGATCGGCTGGGATTTTTGGGCCGGCGGCACGCTCTCCGGAGATGTTACCGAAGACAACGACCCGATGATGGATGCCAACGACCACGGAACCCATGTGGCGGGCATCGCTGCTGCGGAAACCGACAACGGCCTGGGACTGGCGGGTGCGGGGTACAAGGCCCGGTATATGGCTGTTAAAGCAGGCGGCGTCCCCGCAGATCCGGAGGCGATTGCTTTTGGATTTGAAGGAATTTTGTACGCGGCCAGCAACGGCGCCGATGTAATCAATTGCAGCTGGGGAGGATACGGCTCTTCTGAAGCAGAAAAAGAGGTCATCGAGTACGCTACCCGTCTAGGAGCCGTGGTGGTCGGGGCCGCCGGCAATGAGGGGAATGCGGAAGTGATCTACCCGGCAGGATACAATGATGTCGTGTCGGTAGGGTCTGTGGAGCCGGGAACCGACCGGCGTTCCGGCTACAGCAATTACGGGCTGGGGCTGGATGTTCTTGCAACAGGATCGGGCATCCAAAGTACCGTCGGCAATAACGGGTTTGGGGTCAAAAGCGGAACCTCGATGTCAACACCCGTAGTCTCAGGCCTGGCCGCGCTCCTGCGTGCCCGGCATCCCGGGTGGTCGGCCCGGCGGATCGCTCAACAAATACGGGTTTCTTCAGACCGGATTGACATGGGGATACTGCTCGGGCGTGGAAAGATTAACGCCTCAACGGCGGTGAGCAGCAACTTTCCCGGAATCGAGGTGGATCGAGTCGGGTTTGTCAATGAAATTGGACAGAAGCTGGGGTTTGACGAACCTGGTCGCATGGAGATTACCCTCGTCAACTACGGGGCCTCAACTTCAAATCTTGAGATGAACGCTGCGTCCCTTTCGGGAGACGGGATTCAGCTTCGGGAGCCGACACGTTCGTTAGGCTCTATCTCTACGGACGACACCGTCCGGGTAACGGTGCCCCTGCAGATCAGCAGCAGCTTCAACCTGGAGCAGGTCCCAACCTTTGTGCTGGAATTTGAAGATTCTTCGAATGGGTATGAGGATTTTGATGTGGTCCGGTATGGCGACCTGTTGTATGATACGATGGCCGAAAACCGCGTTAAGATTTCCATCTCAGCCGACGGCACGATCGGCTTTACCGATCCTCTCAGCCAGGAGGGCGGGGTTGGATTTATTCCCCGCGACGAGGTGAACGGCCAGTATGTAGAGCGGAATAACCTGCTGTTTGAAGGAGGACTTATGCTGCAGGTTAACCGCACGATGCACGATGCCGTTCGCACCGCGGATGGTGCCGTATCGCGCGACTTTAATCCGCAGTCAACCGTTCGGCTTGATTCGTTGGCAGCCGAGGCGGATCTGAAAGGGCACACCCATTTTACGACCGATACCGTGAATAACCGTTCTGCCCATATTGAACTGACAACGTATGCCTTCCGGAGACCCAATCTTTCCAACACCGTGCTCATGCTGTATCAAATCCGGAATCCTTCATCCTATCTTGAACTTGAGGAGGTCTATGCCGGCCTGTTTAACGACTGGGATATTGGCGAAGAAGCGGGTAACAACGGGATCTCCTACAGCCCGCAGGACAGTATTCTCTACATCTATGACGAGGGTCCCGAAAGCACGCAGCCGTTCGTGGCGGTAGCAAGCCTGGGCCCCACCTCCAGCGTGTTTGCGATCGATAACGCGGCTTCGGGGAGGGGGGCGAACTTCGGGATCTACGATGGGTTTACCGATGACGAAAAAAAATACGCACTCAGCGCCGGCACTGAACATACGTCCGTTTCGGGGGCAGATGCATCCGCCGTAGTGGCCTCCGGGCCGTATACCGTCGGGGCAAACGCTACAGTCAGGGTGGGATTTGTCTACGCTTTTGGCGACAATCTGGATGAGCTTCGTTCACAAATACAGGCGGCCCGGGCTCAAAAGCCGTTTCAGGTATCGGGGAAGGGCCGGGTGCAGTCTGCACAGCCTCCACAGGTAACCGATTTTTTTCAGAACTACCCAAACCCATTTAACGGCTCCACACGCCTGCGTCTCGACCTGGCTGAAAAGAGCCATGTCAATATCTCAATCTACAATATCCTGGGACAAAAGGTAGGGGAGCTTGTCGACAGCGAGCTGGGAGCGCGCATCCATATATTCCATTTTGATGCACAAGACCTTAGCAGCGGCATCTACTTTGCCCGCCTGCAAACGGAATCTCGTTCAACGACCATCAAATTGGTGCTGGTGAGATAGTTGTGGGTCTTGAGTCGTGGGTCTTGAGTTGGGGGGGGCAAGATTTGCTGGTCAGGATTTACGAATGTTCCCTGTTCCGCCTCCTGTGGGCATCTTCATTTTGTTTGGAGATATGCAGCCGCATTTCCCGTCGTTCTGCAGCCTGCTCATAGCGCTCCTGCTCAAAGTCGGTTTCCGGAATAATCCGGGGAACCGGCACCGGTTTGCCATCCGCATCAACAGCTACAAAAGTATAGAATGAGGTGGTACACAGGCGTCGTTCACCGGTACGGAGATTCTCCGCCCACACCTGCATCGCCACTTCCATCGAGGTATTGAAGCTTCGGGTTACCTCGCCCTCGATGACGACAACCTCTCCCAGGTCGATCGCATTTTTAAATTCCACGCTGTCGACCGCCACGGTAACCACGTTTCGGTTGCAGTGACGCTGGGCAGAGATCGCCGAACAGATGTCCATCCACTGCATCAGGCGTCCGCCCATAAGCTTTCCGAGTGGATTGGTGTCATTGGGCATTACCAGCTCGTTCATGCGTACGCGGGAAGAGGCTACCGTTTTTTTACTGCTGTCGGTTTCCACCGGAGGGGTCTCATCAAATCGATTGGTCATTTTTTAATAAACTGCTTGAATTTACCTATTCTGGTATGGAAGGTAAGGAATTGTATCCATAATGTTATCCCATAACTGCAAACTACCGCCGGTGCCCACTCCTCTTTTCAATGGCAAAGCGTTTCAACTGGTTACGAAGAGTGCAGATAACTGGACACTTGAATATTATTCTACCAGCTCCTTAATAGCATTTGATGAAAAAACAGAACTGGCCTATACTTAAGAATTCAAATTAAATCACGAAATAATTGAAGACAGACCTGCCATATATTGTTGACTTTCAGGCGCCGTCCTGGTGTTTGAACGGTCATTTTCATACCATCGGGCGTTCACTGTTTAACAATGCGGAAGATCCTTATCACCAACGCATCGAAATCCCTACACCAGACAACGATTTTCTGGATCTCGACGTTATCAAGGCGCCCAGCTACCGGCCGGTGGTGGTTCTTTTTCACGGGCTGGAGGGCTCTTCAAAGCGGTATTACATAACGGAGCTGGCCCGGGCGTTCTCGGAGCAGGAGTATACGGTCGTAGCAACCAACTTCAGGGGATGCAGCGGCAGGCTGAACCGGCAGCGGCGTTTTTATCATTCGGGTGAAACTGAGGACATCAGTACCGTGATCCGATGGGTTGGTGAGCGGTTTCCGAATGCACCGATAGGGGCTGTGGGGTTTTCCCTGGGCGGCAACGCCCTCCTCAAGTCGCTCGGTGAACTAAAGAGCCGACACCCGCTGACGGTGGCTTCAGCTGTTTCCGTACCCTACGACCTGGCGCAGGGAGCTCAACACATTTCCCGGGGATTTAATCGCGTATATGAGATCAATTTCATTCGCACGCTACGTGAAAAACTGAAGAAAAAACGCGAGTTCTACCCGGATCTTCCCACCTTTGAGGGGAATACCATCTATGAGTTTGATGATCAGGTGACCGCGCCCCTGCACGGTTTTTATGGAGCGGACGACTACTATAGCCGCTGCTCGTCACAACACTTTCTGGAGCATATCGGGATCCCCACCCTGGTGGTACACAGCCGGTCTGACCCGATCTGTCCAATGGATATAATACCGCTTGAGAAGATCGAAGCAAACCGCTCGATGTCTCATGTCATTACGGACGAAGGCGGACATGTGGGGTTTTGGAGCGAACCGCCCGGCTGGTTAAATAATACCATAGTGAACTTTTTTGCGAAAAAAATTGATGTGTAAGCTTCCCGCAACTATCACTTTAAACTTTAAACACTGGTAAAAATGGTAATAATCGTAGGTGCCGGTCCTATTGGACTCGCAACCGGCATTGCCCTGAAACAGCGAAATATTCCCTTTAAAATTATCGAACGCGGATGCCTCGTTAACTCAATATATAACTATCCCAAGAATATGACCTTTTTTTCCACCTCCGACCGACTGGAGATCGGGGGCATCCCCTTTATTTCCCATGGTCACAAGCCGACGCGCCGTGAGGCGATGGAGTATTACCGGCGGGCGGCCGAAAGCTATGAGTTGCCGATTCACCTGTATGAAGAGGTCCGAAATATTGACGGCGAGGATGGCCGTTATACCGTGACAACGGACAAAGATGAGTATGCGGCCTCCAAGGTCGTGGTCGCAACAGGATTTTACGACATCGCCCGCAAGATGGATGTTCCAGGGGAAGATCTGCCAAAAGTCAGTCATTATTACGATGAAGCTCACGCCTACGCCTGGCAGGATCTGCTTGTTGTAGGGGCTGGAAACTCGGCGGTTGACGCCGCTCTCGAAACCTACCGCGCCGGGGCCAACGTAACGATGGCCATTCGCGGAGACGGCATCAAGGAGACGGTAAAATACTGGGTAAAACCGGATATCGAGAACCGCATCAAAAAAAATGAGATCAAGGCCTATTTTAACACCGAGGTGGCAGAATTTCGTGAAAAAGAGGTCGTCCTCGATACCCCGGAAGGCAAAAAGATAATTCCGAACGATTTTGTGCTGGCCCTGACTGGCTACAAGCCAAATTTCAACCTGATGGAAAAGTTTGGCATTGAGCTGACTGATGACGAAACCAGGATGCCGATCTATGACGATGACACACTGGAGACCAATCGCGCGGGCATGTACGTGGCCGGAGTGGTCTGCGGGGGCATGGATACCAACAGCCTATTTATCGAAAATACCCGGATTCACGCCAAGCATATTGCTGACGATATCCAACAGAAACTCGCATAGCCGCTGTGTTTATTGGATACAGGGATAAATAAACAGAGTGTAAAGAGAAGAAATTGCGGTCTGTATCCCCCAAATAACTACTAGGGACCGTTGCAGAACCTGCTATTTTGTTGGGAGGGAGTTGTACTACCGACCTTGGTGACCTTTTAACGGGAGTACAACTCCCTCAGAACGAGGAATTGAGGGAGTTGCAAAGCCCTCGACTACACTAATTGTCCCATAACCAGACTGGCACTTGGGCTGTTGCCGTCCCAGCATTTGTGAAAAAACCTGGCCCGGCCCTGCGGTAAAATTCAGGTTAGCAGCTAAGCATCAGAACTATTAACTTTGACAACTGATTTTCCCGAATTTTACAACCAAAGCATATATCTTCAGGTGGCGGACTTCACCTGGCAATATTGAATATTGAATAACCTTATTTATGTACAAAGCAACCGTTAACGTCACGCTCCGCAAATCGATTCTTGATCCACAGGGAAAGGCAACCCATAACGCCCTCCAAAACCTGGGTCTCAGTGAAGTGAATGAGGTCCGAATCGGCAAACTTATTGAGCTCGATATCGATGCGGAAGACAAGGAAAAAGCTCATGAAATTGCTGAAACAGCCTGCACAAAACTGCTGGCCAACGAGGTAATGGAAGATTTTGAAATAACGATCAATGAAAACTAGCGGAATGCCTATGGTAGATCCGTTCTCTATCGATTCGGCAGACAACCCCAGGCCCGATCCCGGTACTCCGGAAGAGACTCCCTCGGTCGAGGTAATGACAGAGGAAAAAGAGGAAGACAAGGAGAAGACACCCTGGCGCGTTATACTGTACAACGACGAAGAGCATACATTTGATGAAGTAATCAACCAGATTATGAAAGCAACCGGCTGCAGCCGTTCAAAAGCGGAAAAATTGACCTTCAAAGTACATAACGAGGGCAAGGCCAATGTGTATGAGGGATCGTTCGAAGAATGCTTCCAAGTGAACAGCATACTCAAGGAAATTCAACTAATCACCGAAATTAAAGGATAACCGTGTCTTCAACTTTTGGCGTAATCTCGTTTCCGGGTTCCAACTGCGACCATGATGCCTATCATGCGCTGGCCCATATTATGAATGTAGAAACTCAATTCCTGTGGCATAAGGATACCGACCTGTCGGGCATCGACTTTTTGCTGATTCCCGGCGGTTTCTCCTACGGCGACTATCTCCGCTGCGGGGCGATTGCCCGTTTTTCTCCCATCATGCAGTCGGTCGTGGAATTCGCCGAAAAGGGCGGCCCGGTACTGGGTATCTGCAATGGATTCCAGATCTTGCTGGAAGCCGGGCTGCTGCCGGGAGCCATGCTTCACAACAAGGAACTGCGGTATGTCTGCAAGCAGGTGCACCTGCGGTGTGAGTCAACAAACTCTATCTACACGCGCGCACTTTCAAAAGGGCAGGTGCTCAAAATTCCCGTTGCCCACGGCGAAGGCAATTACTTTATCGATGAAGAGGGACTGCGTGACCTGCAGGAGAACGACCAGGTGATATTCCGGTATTCCGATGAACAGGGAAACGTCAGCGAAGACACCAATTTTAACGGCTCGGTTGATAACATCGCCGGAATCTGTAACAAGCAGCGCAACGTGCTGGGCATGATGCCCCATCCGGAACGTGCCGTGGAGAACATGCTCGGCTCCGACGACGGCAAGCTTATTTTTGAGTCGATTTTAAGTGAAATGGTAGCGGTATAGCGACAGGTCGACCACAGGTTATTTTTGAACCTGGTCTCGATACGTATCGCGTATTCCGTGTCCGGTGCAACCAAGCTCTTTTCTACGCAATACGCAGTACGCACTACGTTTTAAAAACACAGAAACACCTCTCACTTTAATCACCAAACCAGGTAAGCCAGGCAATGCCCGATTATTCAAAAAAGATGAAGCTTTACAGCCAGGGCCTGGTCAAGCGCTACCGGAAGCGCGAAGTGGTTTCGGATGTTTCGATCAATGTGCAACAGGGCGAAATCGTGGGATTGCTTGGTCCCAATGGCGCTGGTAAAACGACAACCTTCTACATGTTTGTGGGGCTGATTGAGCCCAACGAGGGGAAGATCTTTATGGATCAGAAGAATATAACCAATCTGCCGATGTACAAACGGGCCCGCATGGGAATCGGGTATCTATCGCAGGAAGCCAGTGTTTTCCGCAATCTTACCGTACGGGAAAACCTGGAATCGGTTCTCCAGTTTTTTGATATGTCGAAACAGGATATCCGCCGGCGTGCCGATCAGCTTATCGAAGAATTTGGGCTGGAACGGGTCGTTGACAGCAAGGGATACAGCCTGTCGGGCGGCGAGCGGCGGCGCACCGAAATTGCCCGCGCCCTGGTTACCGATCCCAAATTTATATTGCTTGACGAACCGTTTGCCGGGGTCGATCCTATTGCGGTTGAAGATATCCAGGAGATTGTAGCCCAACTCAAATACCGCAACATCGGGATCTTTATTACCGATCACAATGTGCATGAAACACTGGCGATAACCGATCGCGCCTACCTGATGTTCGAGGGCAAGATTTTAAAAGAGGGGTCGGCCGACTACCTGGCGGAAGATGAAGAGGCCCGGCAGCTGTACCTGGGCAAGCAGTTTCGGCTGGACCGGTATGACAACGAATGATAGTGGTATGATCCAGGAAGAAATATGGATGTCGACCCGTTTTCCCGGTTCAAGCACGAAAAAAGCGGGGAATATATCACCGCTGGGAAATGATCCTTGCCTGGAACTATTTTTATAGCATCATTAAACAATCGCAAATATATATACCCGACGCATCACATTATGGAAGAGATTACCGTTCAACAACTGAAACAAAAAATAGATGACGGCGACGCCCTTTTGGTGCTGGATGTTCGCGAACCGTTTGAAAAACACCAATCCGATATAGGTTATGAGCAGACGGTATTAATACCGGTGGATAGCCTGCAAGACCGTGTTGGCGAGCTCGAGGAATACAAAGACAAGGAGGTCGTATGTCTCTGCCGGAGCGGATCTCGCAGTGCCAGGGCCTGCCGTTTCCTGGAGCAACAGGGATTTACCGATGTCAAAAACCTTAAAGGGGGGATTAATCAATGGGCTCGAAATATCGATTCCCGCCTGCCGATTTATTGATTTGGTTATGTTGCCCTGATTCCACAAATTTATCATTCATTCTAATCAATCCATGTAATTATGTATAAATCTGTTTCTTTTTTGGTCCTTTTTTTATTGGGAGCCGGGTCTTTCGGCCTTCAGGAAGCCGGGGCCCAACAGGCTGATGAAGCACAACTGCTTGTTTTTACCAAAACCGAAGGTTTCCGCCATGCTTCTATTCCGGCCGGTGTGGAGGCTCTCAAAGAGATTGCCGCCGAGCACAATTATTCAATCGATCACACCGAAGACGCCGCTCTTTTTACTGAAGAAAATCTGGCAGGATACCAGGCCGTGATCTTTCTCAATACTACTGGAAATGTTCTCAATGACGAACAACAGCAGGCTTTTGAGCAGTATATTACCGCAGGCGGGGGATTTGCCGGTATTCACTCGGCCAGCGACACCGAGTACGACTGGTCCTGGTATAACAAGCTTGTGGGCGCCTACTTCAATGGGCACCCGGCTGTACAGGAAGCCACCGTCCGGGTGGTCAACCAAGATCATCCATCTACCGAACATCTTCCTGAAGAGTGGGTGCGGACGGATGAGTGGTACAATTTCAAGAGTATCCAGGATCACATAAATGTCCTGGCGTTTCTGGATGAGTCGACCTACGAGGGGGGCACCAACGGAGATTATCATCCGGCCGCCTGGTACCATGAAACGCTGGGGGGGCGTGCCTTCTATACCGCCGGGGGGCATACCAACGAATGTTATGCTGATCCGGCTTTTCGTCAACACCTGGCAGGTGGAATTGAATATGTTCTTGGTGAATAACTAATAACTATGCATGTGTGGATCGGCGGTCCTCAGGAAGCCGGTACCAGCTTGTGAATTTTCCCGTCGAAACCGCAAATATAAAGTTCATTATCCTGGTCCACGCCGAAAGAGGATATCCCGAAGTCGGCTCTGTACAGCAGGGTATTGACGGGATTATCCATATCCGAGAAATCTAAAGCCCATATACGCCCCGATTCGTAGTCGGCATAAATGTACTGGCCGGTGAGCTCGGTCAAAGAGGGACCGCGATACACAAAACCGCCCGTCACCGATCGGTCGCCGTTGCTCTGGGAGTATTCGAGGACAGGAAGTTCCAGGCCGGATTGGTCGCATCCTTCCCGGGGATTAAAACAGTGATTGCCCTCCATGGTATTCCAGCCGTAATTCCCCCCGTTTTCAATGATATCGATCTCTTCATAGGCGTTTTGTCCCACATCCCCGGTCCACAGCTGGCCTGTTTCGGCATCAAAACTGAATCGCCACGGGTTTCGCAGTCCATACGCGTAGATCTCTTCGCGGTATCCCTGGCTGTTGTCGTAAAACGGGTTATCCGGGGGAATAGCATAGTTCCTGTTTCCTTCCCGCCGGTCCACATCGATACGGAGGATGGTTCCCAGCAGGGTAGAGCGATTTTGACCATGTTCCTGGGGATCGCCGCCCGCCCCGCCATCTCCAACAGCGATGTAAAGATACCCGTCCGGTCCAAAGGAAACCTGCCCGCCATTGTGGTTGCCGTAGGGCTGCTCAAACGAGAGGATAACCTTCTCTGATGCCGGATCCGCCTGTTGCGGATTGTCGTCTGACAACGTAAACCGTGAAATGCGGGTAGTCGAATTGTTGGTGGTATAGTTCAGGTAAAAGTAGCCGTTCTGCTCAAAGTCGGGATGAAAGGCCAGCCCCAGCAATCCCTCTTCATTGCCCCGGTCATCTACACGCTCCTCGATATCCAGGAACGGGGTCTTTTCAGCTGTTTCGGCGGTATTTTCAAAAAATGTGATAACGCCCCGCTGTTCCACCACAAACAACCGGTTGCTGCCATCCGGGGGATACTGCAAGTCCACCGGACGTGTAAACGAGAGATGGGGAAAAGCCTCGGTCAGCTCATATGACGAATTGGGGTCCATGGTTCCCGTCCCGTTCCCGTCGGGTCCTGTCGACTCATTTGACTTGGCGCACGCAATGGTTGAGGCGATGACCAGGAATGCACTTAGAAAATAACGGAAACTCTTTAATATATTCATGCTTATATAGGGTTACGTTGGGAAAATCACTTGTTAAATATCAATCTACAACTTATTCAGTATCCGCTCATTAAATTAATTCAGCTTGACAAAATAAAAGAGACGGTATTTTTTTCTTTTCAATAACCGGCTGCGTGACCATCCTTGCGCGATTCAGACGCCCCAAAATAGACGCCGTTTTCCGCATCATACATAATCGCCTGGTAGCCGCCGTAGCCACCCACGCTGTAATCCACATCATGGCCGCGCATCATGAGTCCACGAACAGACTCCCAGTCATAACCCGATTCCAGGCTGACGGTACCCCCATCCTGCAGGTAAGTATCAGCTGCACCGGTTGGCTGGGTGGAACCCGCATGACGCCACCGTGCCGCATCGCCGGCTTCCTGCAGGTTCATGCCAAAGTCGATGATGTTAGTCAGGATCTGCAGGTGTCCCTGCGGCTGCATTCCTCCTCCCATCACGCCGAAACTCATAAACGGGACGCGGTCTTTCATCACAAAAGCGGGGATAATGGTGTGAAACGGGCGCTTGCCGGCCTCATATACGTTGGCATGCTCCGGATCCATTGAGAAAAGCTCACCGCGATCCTGGAATACAAATCCCGTGCCCGGTACCACGATACCGGAGCCCATGCCGCGGTAATTGCTCTGGATCAGTGAAACCATATTGCCGGCCGAATCGGCTGTTGTCAAGTATATCGTGTCCCCCTCTTCCAGAATACTCATTCCGGGTTCCACGGTGTTGGCCGACTGGCTGTCAATCTGCTTTCGGCGCTGTGCGGCGTATTCCTCCGAAATCAGTTCAGCCACCGGTATATCTGCAAAATCCGGATCGGCATAGAGTTTGGCGCGATCTTCAAAGGCCAGTTTTTTGGCCTCCAGCATATAGTGAAGCGCCTCTTCGCTGCCGTATCCCATCGATTCCAGGTCATATTCTTCCAATATCTGAAGCATTTGCAGGGCGGCAATGCCTTGCCCGTTGGGCGGGAGCTCATACACATCATACCCGCGATAGTTGACCGAAACCGGTTCCACCCAGGTGGAACGGTGTTCCTGCAGATCTTTTTTACGGAGAAAGCCCCCGTGTTCCCGCATAAACTGGTCGATTTGGTCGGCAATTTCGCCTTCATAAAACGCATCGCGTCCCTCGCTGGCCAGGATGCTGAGCATGTTGGCAAGGGTGGGTCGACGCACGATTTCCCCTTTTTCAGGTCCCCGTCCGTTGATCGTCATCTCTTCTCTGAAACCACCCGGGCGATCCCTGTGAATGCGGGCCCCTATATCCCAGTAAAAGGCGATGAGCTCACTTACGGGGAATCCCTCTTCGGCGTACTCAATAGCGGGTTGAAGAATTCGGTCCATCGGCATGGATCCCAGCTTCTCATGCATCTGGAACCAGCCATCGACTGCGCCGGGTACCGAGATCGGGAGAAATCCGTAGGGAGGAATCGATTCGCGGTCCCGTTTTCTCAATTCTTTTTTCATCTGCTGGTAGCTGAGTGCCAGCGGAGAGCGCCCGCTGGCGTTTAACCCGTAAAGCCGCTGATCTTCGGCGGACCAGATAATGGCAAACAGGTCGCCCCCGATACCGTTACCGGTCGGTTCCATTACACCCAGTGCCGCGTTTGTGGCGATGGCAGCGTCAACAGCGTTGCCGCCATTTTTGAGAATATCTAGCCCCACCTGCACGGCCAGCGGTTGACTGGTCGCCACCATGCCGTGTTTCCCGATAACTTCTGAGCGGGTGGCGAACGGTTCTCCGGTGAGCCGGTCGGGCTGGGCGTGCACCTGTAAACTGAGCAGCAACGAGACAATAAAGAGCAGAAAAGAGGTTCGTTTTGTCATACAAGCAGCAATTTGGTTGAAGAGCATCAAAAACAATAATACACAGGAAACGGGAATGATGTAAAACTTTTTGAGATCTGGCGGATCAATAAAGGGGAAATTGGTCTCCAAACCAACCAGATAAAAGGTTCCCGGCCGACTGCTATTCCGGGGCCGTCAATTTTTATTCAAATCATCGTGGGGACGCTGGAGATCTTCCGGTAACTGCTCCCCCTCTTCCCGCAGCTTTCTCAGGTAGTCTTCCCGTCGTTTCATCCCGGCTTTTGTGCCGTAATAAGCACCGAGATAGACGGCAAAAATGGCTGTCAGGGTAAATACCATCCGGCTTTCAGCAAGTGCCGTCTCCTTGGTATAGATCCAGACGAGGGTAGGCAGAACAAGAAGTGTAGCCATCACATAACTGGTGGTTGACGGGAACTTGAGTTTTTTGTTATACCGCCGGCTCATTCCATAGCTGAGATTGACGAATACCAGTCCATATGCCAACAGTGTTACATATCCTGTCCAGCCGGGATAATTCACATAGGTCAGAAAACTGTTGGTAAATATGATAAACAGGAGACCGAATACAAGTGAGGCGGTGACATAGGCGAAAGTACGATACCAGCTGTCCATGAATGAAAGTTCAATACTGTTGAATAGGTTGCCAGTTGAGAGGGAAAATAAGAAATGGGATCGGAAATGGATACCAAGACTTTTTGTGGATGGAGTTGCCTTATGCCTTCCTCACGTCTTTTTCGTTTTTGTGGCACAATCCAAACGTTCCCTCTGGAGAGGAAGAACCCAATGCATAAAGAGAGCAATCATTTTACCGCTGACCGCCCTTACACTATTTATTGGCCAGCCATGCTTCTGGATTAAGATTTGTGTTGCCTTCCCGAACCATGAAAAAGACCGATTCTCCCTTGGCCGAGTTTTGATCACCCGAAAGCCCGATGATGTCGCCGGCGTTCAATACCGCATTTTTGCGCACCATCACCTCGCTCAAGTTGCCGTAAGCGGTAATGTACTTGCCATGTTTGACCACTACGACATCTCCATAGCCCGGCAGCGGCTGCACCGCCACTACATATCCGTCATGGACCACGCGAACGGCATCTTTGGGCTTGGTCACAATTTCCACCCCCAGGTTTTCAGTGACGGTTCCGTAGACCGGGTGGCGGCGGCGGCCAAAATGTTCCGAAATGGTGCTGCTTTCCACCGGCCAGCGCAGTTGCCCCTTCTGGTTCGCAAACGATTGCTCCAGGGTAGAGAGCCTCTCATCGGTAATATAGCTTTCGGGTTCAACGGGTTCTGAATACTTGGCCATCTCCCGGTTTCGCTCGGCTTCATTTTCAATTGATTTGGCGGCTGCCAGCTTCTGCTTGCGTTCGGCTTCCAGCTCATTGATGCGCGCTTCCATCGCCTTCCGGACCTTTTCTTCTTCCATGATAAGGGAGGTCAGCGTGCGGTCCAGTTCATCTTTCTGCTGCTTTTTTTCAGCCAGCTGCTCCTCGATCTGCTCGCGGTCGCGCCGAAGGAGTTTCACATTTTCGGCCTGTTTATCCCGTTTTTCAGCCAGCTCCTGCTTTTCTTCGCGTATTTCAGTGAGTACAGCCCTGTTCTTTTTTCGGGCCTCCTCGAGCTGTGTTTTTGAGACCTCAAGCTGGGCGGTGGTCTCCCGGATCTCCCGCGTCTGCTTCAGCCGGTGTTCCTCAAACTTGTTCAGGTAATAGGCTCTTACGAGCATCTGGTTGACAGACCCGGATGAAAAGATGAGCGCCAGGTGCGATGTACGCCCGTGCTTGTAGACATACGTAAGCGTTTCTTTATAGTTTTCTACCAGTCGTTGCAGTTCCTTCTCGTTTTCCTCGATCTGTTGTTCATTGACGGTTATCTCTTCGCGGATATGGGTCAGTTCGGTTTCAAGCTTGGATATTTTTTGATCCTGAAGTGCAATGAGTCGTTTTAGATCTTCATACTGGTTATACAGTCGCTCATATTTCTCTTCCGCCAGCACCAGCCGCTCTTCATACTGATCGATCTGCTTGTTGATCTCGTCAATTTCCGATCGCGTGGCCTGCTGTTTTTGGATCAGCTCCTGGCGCATCTCCCTGTACCTGTCGGCCTGAGCCGCTCCCGCAAGGGGTATCAGCCACAAGAATGTAAATAGTATGAGCGTTATCCGTTTCATTGCGTTACAAGTTTTACGTCGCTCGGCAGATCAATGTCCAGGTCGAGTTCACCGGGATTAATCTCAAGCGACTGTATTAACAGCGCTACTTTTGACTCTGCATCCGCACTAAAGATAGTAACTCTCCGCGGAAGTTTGAATCCGTTGATAGTGCCATAGGCTTCATAGATAATCCGTGAATATGGCAGGTTGGCGCTCGTCGGCTGGTCGACACGGCGCACGTTGTAATTATTCTTGTCGATATACACTTTTGTTCCGCTCTTCATAACCACGAGGTAGCGGTTCTCCGACTCGTAGACCCGGAGGGTCCGGCCTTGACGGGGCACAAAATTGATCATCTCCAGTACATTGACCGAGGCCAGGTGGCCAATGCTGGTCACATTGCGGTCCAGGACAGAAATTTTCCGGGCTGTCCTGTCCACCTTGTTGTAGATCAGCAGAGAGTCGCCCTCCGAGAGGAGCTGTCCCCCTTCGATACCCAGCGCATTTTTTATGGTGACAAGACTTTTCCCCCTGTTGCCCGAAAAATAGACAGTAACGCGCTCGGAATTTCCGGGTTCACTTACAATAGCCTTTCCCTTTCCCCGGATCGTGTTAAGGGATGCAGAATAATCCGGGAGATGGGCCAGCAGCGTATCGCCCCGTACGGGAGAACGCTCGAAGTCCCGGTCAGTATCTACCGTGGCAATCCGCGGAGAAGAACAGGCCGCGGAGAGGGCGACCAGGAAACAAACGGCAAGTATGGTTCTTGTCTGCACCAGGATATCCTTTAGTTTATTTTCTCTTTCAAATGGGTCCGGGAGGGATCTTTCTTTAGGGCCTTGTTCCACCATTGACGGGCCTGCTCGGGGTTACCCAGTTTCTGCATCACATCCCCCATGTGTTCAAGCACTTCTGCGCTGGCCGATCCGGTATCGATGGAAGCTTTGATATAGCGACGGGCCTTTTCGAAGTCTCCTTTCTTGTAATAGACCCATCCCACAGTATCGAGGTAGGAGGGGTTCTCCGGCGCCTGTTCAATCGCTTTGAGCGCCATTTTTTCAGCTTCATCCAGCCTTTCGTCGCGCTCCGACAGGTAGTAGGCGTAGTTGTTCAGCACGTTGTGGTTCTGGGGATCCAGCGACAACGCCTGTTCGTAGGCTTCCACGGCTTTGTCCCACTGGTCTAGTGCGGAGTAGGCATCGCCCATGGAGCCGTATATTGCCGATTTAAACGGTTTGCGGGAGGGCGTACGGGAGGCTTTTTCGAACCATTCAAGCGCCTGTTTCTCTTCCCCCTTGCCCAGATGGGCATTGCCCACAAAGTAGAGTACAAATGGATCCTGCGGGATATGCTCGTCCGCCTTTTTCCCTGCCTCAATTACAGCATCGTACTGCCCCTCGGCCAGTAGAAGCTGGATGCGTTGCCGCCAGGCCATATCGTTGCCCGGGTCCAGTTCATTGGTTTTGGCAAGCGCTTCCAGCGCCCGGCCGTTGTTATTTTCATTCAGGTGGTAGTCGGCGGCCAGGGCGTGAGCCGCCCCATATTCCGGTTCCGAAGCCGTAAACTTTTCCAGTATGCGCTCCAGAGATCGTTTCAGGGAAGGATTGTTGGGATCCTGCTGGTAGCGAGAAAACAGGTATTGAGTGACATCCAGCTTGGCCTGCCGTTCAATAACGGGATCCGAAACCACGTTTCCGAGCAGGGTGCCCACGCTGTCCCACTGGGTCTCCTCAACATATATATCGGCCAGCATGACCAGTGTTTTGGGATCGCGCCGGTTTTTTTCGAGGGCCTCCCTGAGCATCTGCTTGGCCTGATTTGTCTGGTTTACCTCCAGGTAATAGTTGCTGAGCATCTGCAGGGTGGAGAGGTTGTCGGGGTCGAGCCGGCGTATTTTTTTGAGCTGTACGATTGAAGAGTCCCGCATGTTCAGCTCATTAAAGTTTTGTAGCTTCTGCAGGTAAATACCGATATCAGGACCGGTTCTGTTCAGCAGCTGGTCATATATTTTATTGGATTCAAGATACTCACCATGCTGTGAGTATACGCTGGCCAGCTCCGACATCACATCAGTTGCGTTGGGGTGGTATTTGAGCGCCAGTTTGAGCTCGTCGATAGTTGCCTGGTTTCTGCCCGCCCGCCGGTATATGTTAGCCAGCTTCAGGTGGTACCATTTGTTTTTGGGATTAAGTTTGGCCGCCTTTTTGCCATAAAAAGCCGCGTTGGAGAGGTCATCTACCGCCATGTAGGCATCGGCAAGGGCGTAGTTGAGCCCGGGATTGTCAGGCAGCTCCATGTAGGCAGTCGTCAGATGATCGAGGGCCTCCTCGTAGTTTTCATTTTCAAACTCCTCGAGTCCCTTGATGTACTCGGCATGGGCCCTGACCTGCTTCTTTTCGGTTGAATCGCCTGTGACCGGACTCTGCGCCTGGAGCGAAAAGGGAAGCAGCAGTCCCGCCATCAATAAATAGAATAGGTTTTTCTCGTGCATGGTTTGAATCATATTTGTAAAATCTGCCCGTAGATTTTTTTCAACGGTGACAAACGGTTAATAGTACAACTTAGATGGCTGGAAATCTAGGAGAGTAGCAGATCAGGCAATAGCTTTTCTCCAGACGTTCAATTTTTCAAATGCCGGCAACATGCGCGAGCCGTACCAGCTAAACCATTCGCCTTCGACGAGCAGAATGCGGGTATCGGGCAGCTGTTCTTTTACTTCGTCTACATGTTTCTTTTTAAAAGGATAAGGCTCACTGCTGAGCAGAAGGAGGTCCGGGTCCCGCTGCCCGATCTGCTGGAGTGTTATTTGCGGGTATCGCTGCTGGTCGTCAAACACGTTGATCAACCGCCAGTGATCCATCACATCGCGGATGTAGGTATCCGCCCCGACCGTCATCCACGGGTCGCGCCATATGAGGTAGGCGGTGCGGAGCGGAGGCTCTTCGGGGCGCTGTTCCAGGGATGCGGCAATTTGGCCTGCCAGCTGATCCGATTCCACCTCTTTACCAAACCGCTTGCCGATCTCGTGGATAGTGATCAGGGCATCTTCAATGGTCGTAATATCGGTCAGCATGACCTTGACATCCTTTTCCAGGCTCTTGATATCCTCTTTCCTGTTTTCCTCCCGGTTGGCCAGAATAATGTCAGGCACGGCTTTTTTTATCTCTTCCAGCCTGGGATTTTTGGTGCCCCCGAAAATCGGGATATCCTTGATTTCATCGGCCGGATGAATGCAAAAACGGGTGCGTCCCACCAGTCGTTCTTTTAAACCGAGGTGAATCAGCAGTTCCGTCAGGCTGGGCACCAGGCTGACGATACGTTGGTAAGTGCTCATCCTGCTGTAGCTGTCGGGTTAGTGGTGATAGGGTTATCTGAAAACATGTAAATAGAATATGGAGCTTAAAAGTGATTGGTAGAATTTGAATTTATTCCTGTTCCCGATTTAGTCCGTACCGGGGCGGCCATATCAAAATTGCCGGACGACCGACACCACCTGCCGGGCGTAGTGTCCGCCGAAAAGGTTCGCATGCACCAGCAGCGGGTAAAGATTATAGATATCCTTGCGGCTGTTAAAATCCGGGCTCAGGGGCCACACGTCATTATATGCCCTGTAAAATTCGGGAGAAAATCCGCCGAACATCTTCGTAAATGAGATCTCCATCTCCCTGTTGCCGTAATAAACAGCGGGATCGTAAATTGCGGCTTTTCCATCGGAGTTGAAAAAATAATTGCCCCCCCAGAGGTCGCCGTGCAGGAGGCTGGGCGGTTCATCCGGAAAAATACCGGGTAACCGTTGGTACATGCGCTGGAAGGAAGAGTGAACAGAACCCGAAAGCTTGCCGGCATCTACCGCCATGCTCACCTGTGGTTCCATCCGTTCCTGGATAAAAAAGTCGATCCACTCATCATGCCAGTAGTTGGACTGCGGCAGTTTGCCGATGTAGTTGTTGTGATCCAGTCCATACCGGGTGTGACGTGTCTTGTGCAGTGCCGCCAGCTCCCGCCCAAATGCTTTTGAAGAAGCGGGGCTGCCGCTTCCCTCCTCTATATATTCCAGCAGGAGGTATCCCTTGTCGCCGTTGTAGGTGGCCTGCTCAATAACGCGAGGCACAATCAAGTCCGTTTCCGCAGAGCGCAGAAGTGCCAGTCCCCTGACCTCCTTGGCAAACAGATCGGCCTCGGTGGCGGTATTCCATTTCAGGAAACAGCGGCCCGTATCTTCCAGTTCAATCAGTGCGGCCTGGTTGATGCTTCCGCCGGAAACGCGCCTGCTGGAAGTGATGGACTGGCCGGTCTGTTCGACGATATGGTCTTTAAGAGAATCTGGAATCATGTTGTTTTGTGGGTCTTGCGTCGTGGGTCTTGGGTCGGGAGCTTCAGCCCCAACCTTTAACTTTCGACCTTCACCCTCTTATTTAATCTTCAATTTGTTGCTCAAGCTCGTCCAGCAGCGACTCGCAACTGCGTTTGACCACCTGGAATACATTCTCAAATCCCCGCATTCCCCCGTAGTAAGGATCGGGGACGGCTCCGTCTCCCGGTTGGGGATCAAACGAACGCAACAAGGTAATTTTATCGGAAAAGCGATCCTTTCGGTCCAGGCTCTGTATATTTTTAAGATTATCGTGATCCATTGCGAGAATAAGGTCGTAGTATTCCAGGTCCCCGTATTCAAATTTCCGGGCTCGCGACTGGAGCTGGACGCCGTACCTGCCGGCCACCTGCCGGCTGTTGCTGTTGGGGGATTCTCCCACATGATAAGCCGAAGTTCCAGCTGAGTCGATTTCAAAATAGACCTCTAAATTCCGCTCGTTGACCAGGTGCTGGAAAACGCCCTCAGCAGTGGGGCTGCGGCAAATATTCCCAAGGCATACAAAAATGATTTTATACGGATTCTCTTTTGTTATCTCTTTCTCCAGGGCTGACTCCATAAGTCTGAAATATTTTCAGGTTCTTTTTTAATTCAAAATATGGCAAGCTGCACAAATCATCTTTTAACATCCCGCACAGGGTATAGGGATGCTTCACAGTCGTTCAAAGGTACGTTGCCAAATCAAAAAAATAAAAGCGATATATCGCTCTCTGCGTTCATCTACCTTGATTATTTATCTTCTAATCTGTTTTATTGGTCCACTGTTTCAACGATTTAGAATGAAATAATATGAACAGAACCGTCAAATCTTGTATCTTAATCGCTATTTTCACCTGAATGTTCAATAACCTGGAGTGATTTCACGTGGTAAAATGAACGTGAAACTTTGTATATTTCAGGTTTTATAAAAATAATTGTCGACCAAAATCGACCTTATGGCTAAACAGTTTGAAGAAGTAAAGCAGCTCAATTTTTCCAGGCTTGAAGTCGAAACGCTTAAGTGGTGGAAAGAGAATGAGATCTTTCGGAAAAGTGTGACAACGCGTGAAGAGGGAATCCCTTTCACCTTTTACGAGGGACCGCCCACAGCCAATGGCAAGCCGGGTATTCACCATGTGATGTCCCGGACTGTGAAAGATCTTTTCTGCCGCTACAAAACGCTCAAGGGGTATAAAGTAGAGCGCAAGGCAGGGTGGGACACGCATGGCCTGCCCGTGGAAATTGAAGTTGAAAAAGAGCTCGGTCTCGAGGGACGTTCCCAGGTCGAGGAGTACGGCATCTCCAAATACAACGACCACTGCCGCAAAAGTGTACTCAAATACAAGGATCTGTGGGACCGCCTGACGAATCGCATGGCGTACTGGGTAGATCTCGACGACCCGTATATTACGTTTGAGAATGACTATATCGAGTCTATATGGTGGGCATTCAAGACCCTTTTTGACAAGGATCTCGTTTACAAGGGATATAAAATTCAATGGTACTCCCCGGGCAGCGGAACCGTCCTCTCCTCGCATGAAGTGAGCCTGGGATATGAGGAAGTCCAGGATCCCTCCATCTTTGTGAAGTTTCAGCTGCGAATGTCGGAAGACACCTATTTCCTGGCATGGACGACCACCCCGTGGACAATCGTATCCAATATGGCGCTGGCAGTAAATCCGGAACTGGATTACGCGAAAATAAAGCTTTCCGAGGGGAACCGCACCGAATATTACATCCTGGCCAAAGATTGTATTGAAGAGACGATCGATCATGAATACGAAATTGTAGAGGAGTACAAGGGCAAAGATCTGGTCGGCTGGACCTATGATCCCGTATTTGAATATGCCCTGGAAGAGCACGACCGGGATGACGCCTGGAGGGTTATCCCGGCAGAATATGTGACGACCGAGGAGGGAACCGGCGTGGTACACACCGCCCCTGCTTTTGGTGCCGATGACTTCGATACCTGCAAGGAGGCCGGCATCCCGATGTTTAACCCGATCGACGAGGATGGGAAGTTTACCGAACAGGCGCCTGATTTTGAAGGCCAGTGGTTCAAAGACGCCGACAAGGAGATCTCGCGCGCCATCAAGGACAAGTATCTGATGTACAAGCACGAGACCTATGTGCACAACTATCCGTTTGACTGGCGCAAGGGCACGCCGCTGATGTCGTACCCGGTGGAATCGTGGTTTATCCGCACCACTGATGTGAAAGACAAGATGGTGAAGTACAATGCTGATATAAACTGGAAACCCCCGAGTACCGGCAGCGGCCGATTCGGGACGTGGCTGGAGAACAATGTGGACTGGGCGATATCCCGCCAGCGCTACTGGGGTACCCCGATTCCCCTTTGGGTCAGCGACAAAGATCCGGAATATGTGGAATGCATAGGAAGTGTGGAGGAGCTCAGGAAAAAGGCGGGGCTCGCTGATGACGAAGAGATCGACCTGCACCGCCCACATATCGATGAGCTAACTTGGGAGGGCCCGAATGGCGGAACGATGCGGCGCGTGCCCGACCTGCTGGATGTCTGGTTCGACTCCGGCGCCATGCCGTTTGCGCAGTGGCACTATCCATTCGAAAACAAGGAGCGTTTCAAGACCAATTTCCCGGCCGACTTCATCGCTGAGGGAGTAGACCAGACGCGCGGCTGGTTTTATACCCTGCACGCGCTGGGTACCATGCTGTTTGATGAACCCGCGTATAAAAATGTCGTCTCCAACGGACTTGTGCTCGACGCGGAGGGCAACAAGATGAGCAAGTCGAAGGGGAACACCGTGGAGCCGTTTGAGGTCATACAAAAGTTCGGCGCAGATACGGTCCGCTGGTATATGATGAGTAACTCATCTCCCTGGGAGAACCTGAAATTCAGTGAGGAAGGGCTCCGGGAAACCCAGCGAAAGTTTTTTAATACACTGGTTAACACCTACTCGTTTTTTGCCATGTATGCCAATATCGACGGGTTTACCTACTCCGGTTCCCCGATTCCGGCCACCGATCGACTGGAGATGGATCGATGGGTGATCTCGAGGCTGAATACGGTGGTTAAAAAGGTAGATGAATTTCTTGATGACTACGAGCCCACCAAGGCGGCCCGCGAAATCGAGGGGTTTGTCGAAGAGCTCAGCAACTGGTATGTGCGTCGCAACCGCCGGCGCTTTTGGAAAGAGGGTAAAAGCCTGGATAAAACGGCTGCCTATCAAACGCTGTATGAGTGCCTGTTGGATGTTTCCAAGCTGATTAGCCCGATCGCCCCGTTTTTGGGAGAGTGGCTGTATCAGCAGCTCAATGACGTTACGAATGAAGATGAAGAGTCGGTCCACCTCTCTTTTTATCCTACTGTGGAAGAAACCGCTATTGACAAGTCGCTGGAGCACCGGATGGAGATGGCGCGCCAGATCTCGTCAATGGTGCTCAGCCTGCGAAATAGAATTGAGATCAACGTGCGCCAGCCGCTGCAGCGTATCATACTGCCGATCGAGAACGATGAGGAACGGCAGGCGGTAGAATCGGTCAAAGGTATTATCCTGGACGAAGTGAACGTTAAAGAGGTACAGTTTGTAGATGATGACTCCGGGATTGTCCGGAAATCCGCCAAACCCAACTTCCCCGTTCTGGGTAAAAAGATGGGTAAAAAGATGAAATCCATTACCCCGAAAGTTCAGGACTTAAACACTGAAGAGATTACCAAATTTGAGCAAACCGGCTCTATTGAGCTGGATCTGGGCGAAGAGGGCGTCGTTCGGCTGGGCAGCGAAGATCTTGAAATTAGCCGTACCGGGCTTGAAGGCTGGTCGGTGGAAACGGAAAACGGCCTGAGCGTTGCGCTCGATACCGAACTTTCTGCCGAGCTCATCCGTGAAGGGCTGGCCCGCGAATTTGTCAACCGGATCCAAAATATGAGAAAAGAAGCCGATTTTGATGTTGTTGATCGCATTATGATCGGCTTTGAAGGATCGGAGACGCTTGAAAATGCCGTAGAGTCGATGGATGAATATATTAAAAGTGAAACCCTCGCAGAAAAGATAACCTCAGAAGAACTCGATGTATTTGACTTTGTAAAAACATGGGAGATTGGTGAAGAAGATTGTACAATCTCCATAAGACGAAACCCTAACTAAGACGAGAGTGCAAGCTTATGGCAGCTGCAAAGAAAAGTGACAATGAAAAAAAGGAGCGTATTTCTCCTTATACAGACGAAGAACTTGAATATTTTAAAGAAATAATTATAAAGAAAAGAGACGAGGCCACCCAGGAGCTGGAATCCCTGCAAAACTCTCTTAAAGAGAGTATGGAAAATGCTTCTGATGAATCGGCCTACTCGTTTCATATGGCAGACGCCGGAACGGATGCCCAGGAGCGCGAAAAAACGTATATGCTCTATAACCGGACCCGAAAGTTTATCCGGTACCTGGACGATGCCCTGAAACGCATAGAAAACAAGACCTACGGTGTATGCAAGGTAACGGGTAAAAAGATCTCCAAAGGTCGTCTTGAGGCCGTTCCCCATACCCAGCTCAGTATTGAAGCCAAGTTAAAACGTCGCTAACTATTAAAAGTGTTGGTTACGGTTCTTGAAAAGAAATAAACTCATTGTTCTCTGGATACCAGCCCTGGTCATTGTGACTCTTGATCAGGTTACCAAGCATTTGGTGCGTACCACGCCTTCTGTACAGAATTGGGATATTATCCCGGGCTGGCTCTCTTTTCACTATACCCAAAACCCGGGTATGGCCCTGGGTATGGACTGGATCAGCACCCCGGCAATCAGCTCAATTGCGATAGTGGCAACAATCGGCATTATTGTGTACATCCTCCGTTCCCTTGAACACGCGAACCTGGGATACCTGGCATGTATGGGACTGGTGCTGGGCGGGGCGTTCGGAAATATTATTGACCGCCTGGTTATGGGCTATATTGAGTCATATGGTGGAATTCTTGAAGGTCACGTAATCGATTTTATTCACTTTACCCTGCGCATTGACGGATATCCCGTCTTTCCCTATATCTTTAATGTGGCGGATATCGCAATTAGTATAGCGATAATCTCTCTCCTGCTTTTTCACCAGCGTATTTTGCCGGTTCCGCCCGAAGAGCGGTATGACGACGATGACCAGGAATCAGAGCGTGAAACCCCGGGCTCGAAACAAGCAGCGGCCCCGGCTGGTGGTGGAATTTCCATTGAACCTGGACCAGGAGACGTGGATATCGAGACAGAAGAGAGGTCGTCAGATTCAGAGGGAGAGAGGTTTGCACCAGGTACCGATCCGGCGGATCAGCGCAATTCCACCGACTAACGGCAGGCAGTATCTTACATCATATTTTACAGGCATTGTATGTAACAGGGTGTAACGTGCCGCGAGATTTGCCCTCCGGCTGCGTTAAAGGGAAAATCGCCTGCTCAACGTACGAAAGTACATCTGCACGGCCATTTTGCCTTCGCCTTGCTGAAGAACAAATTTCTTGGTGAGAAATGCAGGCTAGTCGTCGGTGACAATACTCTCTAAAAATTCCGGACTGTGCGGGTCGATATCGTCCAGCTTCAGGTCGTGCCCCATCTTGTCGCGTTTCGTTTTGAGGTAACGGACATTTTCAGGGTAGGCGCCCACTTCTATGGGAACCCGTTCCACCATTTCCAGCCCGAAACTTTTTAGTCCAACACGCTTGACCGGGTTGTTGGTCATCAGGCGCAGCTTGGTAACATCCAGCGAGCGCAGGATTTGGGCGCCGACGCCATAGTCGCGGTGGTCCGGTTCAAAGCCGAGTGCCTCATTGGCTTCCACCGTATCCATGCCTTGTTCCTGGAGCTTGTAGGCCTTCAGCTTGTTGACAAGCCCGATTCCGCGGCCCTCCTGATTCATGTAGAGTACCACACCCTGCCCCTCCTTTTCTACGGTCAGCAGTGCCTGGTGCAGTTGTTCGCCGCAATCGCACCGCTTGGAGCCAAAAATGTCGCCGGTCATACAGGAGGAGTGTACGCGAACCAGCACGGGGTCGCCCTCATCCCATTCTCCCTTGACGAGTGCAAGGTGGTGATCTCCAGTCAGGCGCTCCTGGAAGGCGTGCAGGGTGAAGTTGCCATAAATAGTGGGCAGGTTGACATCCACAATTTTGCGCACCAGCGATTCATTCTGCATCCGGTAAGCGATCAGGTCTTTTATGGAGATCAGCTTCATATCGAACTCCTCGGCGATCTCCACCAGGTCCGGCAGCCGGGCCATCTCCCCGTTGTCCTTCATAATTTCACAGATCACACCGGCCGGTTTCAGTCCCGCCAGCCGGGCAAGGTCGATGGAGGCCTCGGTATGTCCGGCGCGGCGCAGAACGCCTCCCTCCGTACTGATAAGGGGAAAAATATGGCCGGGACGCCGAAATTCAGCAGGCCGGGCGTTATCCTTGATGAGTTCCAGGATGGTGTTGGCACGGTCGGAAGCCGAGATACCCGTGCTGTTGGTCTCCTTGTGGTCAACCGATACCGTGAATGCGGCTTCGTCGGGATCGGCCCCTTCGGTAACCATGTAGTCAAGGTCCATTTCATAGGCTTTTTGGCGGGTAATGGGTACGCAGATCAGCCCCCGCCCGTGCTTGGCCATCAGGTTCACCGCTTCCGGGGTGACTTTTTCCGCGGCCATAATGAAATCGCCTTCATTTTCGCGATCTTCGTCATCGGCGACGATGACCATGCGACCTTGCTTAATATCTTCGACAGCGGATTCAATGCTGTCGAAGGAGACGTTTTCGGACGTCATAATAACTCAGTTGTTCTTATTGGGATTTACGTCAGTAATGGAATTTTTGGTAAATCGTACTTTTACATCGGTATCGACCTCCGCCAATACTGAATCATCCTCAACACTTGTAACCTTGGCAATAATTCCACCCGACGTTACAATTTTGTCGCCCTTTTCAATGTTTGAAACTTTTTCCTGAATCTCTTTCTGCTTCTTTTGTTGCGGCCGGATAATGAAAAAATAGAACACCGCAAAAATAAGACCAATAAAAATCAGGTTCATCCACCCCGCATCTTCAGGCGATCCGGTTAACAGTAAAAAGAATAACGATAGCATATAAAATAAATTAGATTAAAAACTTCGCGTTTGTAATGGCCCACAAGATACTATTTTTGTGAGGATGGGACAATGTTGCCGGGAGCTCTTCTCTGCAATTCAATTCAATATGGTACAAATACGCTGATGTTTTGAGGGTTAACGGGGGCGAATCTAAAATTTTTATTTTTTGAGATAAAAAATTTGTCCAAAAACGGCACACGGTCCAACGGTAAGATCCATTCTGATATTTCAGGTTTAGCAAACAAAACGAGCAGCGAAAGGATGAGGTATGGCTGCATCAAAGCGCAGTAAGGCAGGGGGCATAGTTGAATTTTTACATTGTTATTTCTTTTAGAGGTCTTTGCAAAACCGTTGTTTCGGTAAAATCGTCATTTTCGCGGATTCAAAATCCTCATTTTTAGGATATAAACTGCGGTTCCGCATCCGATTAGGGGTTGAGCTTGACCAACACTCCTGGTTTTTGAAAGTCCTCTTTTATGTATCTTTCCGGGCTATGTAAAATCCATAGCTGAAATAATCCTTGTATTTCTGGTAGTGTGCAATTTCGCTTTTGTATTCCTTGACGATCTCTTCAGCAATCTCAGAATTGTTATGTCGTTTAAGAAAAGCAGAAAAACGCTCTTCCATGGGCTTGTAATAGTTGTCAATCCAACTATCCTGATTCAGATAGAAATAGCCAGCGAGTGTAAAGCCATTATCTTCTAAAAAATTGATTTTGGTTGATGCCCTGGCCACTTCCGGATATTCCCGCATCCAAAAGTCTTCCAGTTCCCCGGGGCGGGAGCCCGTGATCCAGGTAATTTCGCTAACACATATATAGCCCCCTGGTTTTAAATAATTTTTCCATTTTTTAACTCCGGCTTCAAATCCCATGTTGTAGATGGCCCCTTCAGACCAGATAATATCAAATTCGTTGTTGCCGAAAGGCAAATTGTCCATCGATTTTGCGAGGGTAGTCACCCGGTCCTGCAATCCCAACGCTTTGGCTTTATGCTCAAGTTTATCCAAAAACCCCGGAAATAAGTCGACGCCAACAATGTATACCTCTGTATTTTGAGCAAGGACGATGGTATGAGATCCGGTTCCACAACCGATATCGGCAATCTTCAAGTCGTCGTTATTAGCCATCCCTGTGAGTTCCAAAGCCCTTATGGTCTCTTCTGTACTGCCCGGACCTTGTCGCGGCGCATCTTTATGGAAGTCTACAGTTAGCTCTGATTCTGTCATTTTTAAATATTATCTCCATTTTGTCTGGCTGGAACGCTATATCCTCTGGCACTGCGAGTGCCGGCAGGTGTGCTACTCATAAAACGTCCCTCCTTTTGATGCTTTTCTGGTCAAGATCTCGGCAGGTTCAAATCGCGGTCCCAGTGTTTCCTGGTATTGTTGCAACTTACTGACGACTTTTGAGGCTCCACGCTGGTCGATATATCGAAAAGGGCCGCCTAGAAACGGAGGGAATCCAAGCCCGAGTATCGCCCCGAGATCCCCGTCGCCGGGGCACTCCAGGATCTGTTCCTGGAGGCACCAGGTCGCCTCATTGATCATGGCCAGCGCCATCCGCTGCTGGACGGTCTCTGTTTCCAGGTCTTTGCGAGTCGTTCCTCCAAAGAAGGCGTACATATCTTCATTCGGATTTTTCTTCTTCTTACCGTCCGACTCCTCATACCGGTAAAACCCCTTCCTGTTTTTTCGTCCCTTGAAACCGGCATCCAACAATTCTTTCGGCTTGTTGCTGGGAGTTACCCCGCGAGCGGCAAACATCTCGTTTAATACCTCCGTGATGTGGGCCGCCACGTCGATGCCGACCTCGTCAAACAGAGCGGCGGGTCCCACCGGAAACCCGAACTGCTTCATGGCGGAATCGAGCTGCTCGATGGAAATACCCTCTTCGAGCAAGTTGAGAGCTTCGTTCATGTAGGGGGCGAGGATGCGAGTGGTGTAAAACCCGGGCCCGTCATTGACCACTATCACATGTTTCCCCTGGGTGATACCAACCTGCCGGGCGGTGGCCGTGACCCAGTCGGCGGTTTGTTCTGTTTGTACGATTTCGACAAGCGGCATCTTTTGCACTGGCGAAAAATAGTGCATGCCCACCACCTGCTCCGGGCGGGAAGAGGCCTCCGCAATCCTGGCAATGGGCAGGGATGAGGTGTTCGAGGCAAAGATGCAGCGCTCGTGCGCAACCTCTTCAACCTGTTTTACCATCTTCTGTTTTAGTTCCAGGTCCTCAAATACCGCTTCTATCACCAGGTCTGCATTTTCAAATCCATCGTAGCGGCCGGTTGGAGTGACAAGGCTGGAAGTACGGTCGCGCTCAAATTCCGAAATAATCCGTTTTTCCACCTTGTCCTGCAGGTTTTGCCAAATGGTCTGTTTGCCCCGGGCTGCCTGTTCAACCGACTGATCTTTGAGCAGCACGCGCAGCCCGTTATTTACGCTGACATCCGCAATTCCGGCTCCCATCAGTCCCGCCCCCAGGACACCCATTTTATCAATATTCCGGGCCCGGTCTTTATGGGGATTTTTTTTGGCGTTTTGCATCCCAAAGAAAAGGGTAACCAGGTTTTTAGATTCGCTGGTGGCGGCCAGTCTGCCGAACGCTTTGGCTTCTTTTTTTAAGCCGGCCTCCAGTCCGTTTGTGTATCCCTCCTCTACACAGTCAATGATTGTTGGCGGGGCCGGATAGTTTCCCCTGGTATTTGATTGCGCCCGTTTTCGCGCTTTGGAGAATATGATTTTACGTCCCACAGGATTTCCCTCCAACAGCCTTTCTATGATACTGCGTTTATCTTTTCTGCGGAAATCACCGCTGTTGATGGTTGATATTGCTTTTACGGCGGCCGTCACAATGGCATCTTTATGAGTCAGTTCATCGATCAGTCCCATGTTGTAGGCCTGCCGGGGATAGATATTTTTGGCGGTCAGGAGATAGGTCAGTGATTTTTGCAGGCCAATGAGTCTCGGCAGGCGTTGCGTACCCCCGGCGCCGGGTAGTAATCCCAAATTGACTTCCGGCTGTCCCATGACGGTTTCCGGATGACTGGAGGCCACGCGATAGTGGCACGCCATTGCCAGTTCCAGTCCACCGCCCATGCATGAGCCGTGAATGGCCGCCGCCACCGGCTTGTGAAACTGTTCGAGCCGCCGCAGCAGCTCATTGCCTGTGCGACTGAGTTCCTCAATCTCTTTTGGAGCTTGCTTTTTTTGCAGCATCTTCACATCCGCCCCGGCGATGAAGTTATCCTCCTTGCCGCTGACGAGGACAATTCCCTTCAGGTTTTGGTCCCCGGAATAAGTGTCCAGAAGGGCACGGAACTCCTCGATAAGCTGTTCGTTCAGCTTGTTTACCTTTTCCCCGGGCTGGTCAAGTGTTATAACGGCGATATCGTCTTGTCGTTCAGTTGATAAATAACTCATGATGCTATTTTATAGTTAGGGGACGTTGCAAAAGCTTCACTTTTCGGGCTGTCATTATAAACCTGAAAAATTAATGTGCCTTTCGGATATTAATCCAGAGATTGATTTATTCCATTTGCAATATCAATTGGTTTTACAGCCCTGTTTTTATTCCGGATACCGTTCCAGCAGTATAGCATGACCCAGTCCGCCTGCGGCACAGGCGGCCACGAGAGCCAGTTCTCCATCCTCCCTCATCAGCCGGTTTGAGGCGGTGGTAATCAGCCGGACGCCCGTCGCCCCGAAGGGGTGGCCGAGAGAAAGCGAGCCACCCAACGTATTGAACTTTTCCATCGGTATTTCCCCGACTTTTGCTGACCTGTTTAGGTATTGGGTGGCAAATGCATCGGAATTGAGTGCTTTCAGCACGGTAAGAATCTGGCCTGCGAAAGCTTCATGGAACTCAAAAACATCGATATCGGAGAGCGATATTCCCCGTCTATCCAGCACCTCGGGGACAGCGTAAGCGGGTCCAAGTAGCAGCTGTTCTTCGGGATCCTGCGCGACATAGGTATAATCCCGGAGGTAGACCTTGGGTTTGAGTCCCAGCGCCAGCGCCTTCTGTTCACTCATGACTAAAGAGGCTGAAGCCCCGTCTGTGAGAAATGAAGAATTTCCCGCGGTAACAGTGCCGTGTGGTTTAATGAAGGCGGGATTCAGTTTTTCCAGCTTTTCCATCGAGGTATCCTCCCGGAAGCCGTTGTCTTGTGTGATGATTTCAAAACTCGGGGGCACTGTTGCGGGCAGCAGCTCTTGATCCAGCAGCCCCTCCTCTGTCGCCTTGGCTGCCAATTGGTGAGAGCGCAGCGCATATTCATCCTGTGCCTGGCGACCGATATTAAAATGGGCCGCCATGCGATCACAGCTTTCTCCCATGGTTTCTCCGGTAGAAAATTCAGAGATGGAGGGGATCTCCGGGAGCAGGTCCGAAGGGCGCAGACCTTTAAAAAAGTTCAGGTAGTCTCCAATGGATTTGTACTTGCGGGCATCCAGCAGTTTTTGGCGGAATTTTTTACGAAATCGAACGGGGATGTCAGACATCGTTTCCGTTCCGCCGGCCAGCACAATTTCGGCCTGTCCCGAACGAATGAGATTTACTGCACTCGTTACCGCCTGGTTGGAGGAAATGCAGGCCATCGTCACCGTATGGGCGGGCACGCTGTTTGGGATTCCGGCTCCCAGGGCCGCCTCACGGGCGACATTGCTGGTGTTTACATCCTGGATTACGCACCCCATGATGATCCTGTCCAGCTGATCAGGGATGATGGGGGAGCGTGCCAGCATTCCTTCAATAGCCATGCGACCAAGATCATAGGCCGACAACCTCTTATACCCGGTTCCTGAGCGCTGAAACGGAATACGTCCTCCATCTACAAATACTGCAGTTCGATTGCTTTCTGAATCAGTTGTCATTATTCACCCCTGGTCGTCAATAGAATTGAAAACTTGTCACGGTTCCAATGTTGCGCTTTTCCGAGCCTTAATCAAGATAAACGTAACGCTGTTAATGCCAGAGTAATTTCCTGTTCTCCGCCACGGATAGTAAGTGTATAACCCCTGAATGGAATAGTTGTAATAATTTACCGACAAAATGTTTTGCCAGAGCATGAATAGTTCTTATATTTGTGCTCTCTTAAAAAGGCAGTTGAGTAACAATATTATGTACTCGGCTGCCAAGTGTTATTTTCTTATTGATACTCCGGGTGGTTAGCTCAGCTGGTTCAGAGCACCTGCCTTACAAGCAGGGGGTCACTGGTTCGAATCCAGTACCACCCACATTTACATAAGTCGTTGGCCCTGAATGGGTTAGCGGCTTTTATGTTTTTCTATACTCTCCTATTTTATACCCTAATTCCATTTTTGGGTCACACAATACCTTGCTTACCGTTATTTAGCCTCTCGAATAGGTGAGTTTCTGTGCGTACTTGTATAACCCGGACTGTTCATTATTTTAATTAATCGTTGGCAAAATAGAGAAATAGAGACAAAACTAAACTATGGCAAGATGAGACAATTATTTTTTGTAATAATCCTATCTTTTATGGCTTCTTCATGTGCAGGGCCGGAGACTGTGGCAAGGGATGAAGTTGTTAACGTAACAGGATATGACTTTTCAGAATATACCGATCAAGGTTTTTTAATAACACCTGAACAGTATCTAGGGGAGTATCAGTCTATCGGACTAATAACACTAACCCAATGGCCTGCCGTAAGAAAAACGACTAGGCGAATTCCTGATTCAGATAGTAATACCGGATATCGAACCGTGGAGGAATTTTATCCTGAAGATATAAATGTTGAAAAGGCCATTGATGAAATTTATAAAGTAGCTAACGAAATGGGAGCAGATGCAATAGCTCGGTTTGATGTTACTTCCACCTCAGGAATGAATGGCGATTTAAGGGTTCAAGGAGTAGAAATATCGGGCTTTGCTATTAAAAGGGACAACTAAGTCTCATTCCGATTCTAAGGACCTATCTTTTCGCCAGGGGTATCCTGCCATTGCTAAATTGAGCGGGTTTTCGCAGTCCCTACGGGTAAAGCCTGAAACTGAATATCTGGCCACCCACAATATGATCGTTGTCCTCATAATAGCGGATCATCTCGGTAAAGGCGCGGTGGGAAAGCTCTTCTGGGTCGGTGGTTAGCTTGTTGCTCTCTTCCAGCAGCAGGTCAAACATACTGTCGAGACACTATTGGATTTGGCGGCACGAAACACCAGCGGCAGCGCATGCGATTTAAAGGAACCAGTTCCTCCAAAATTGATGAAAAACTGGATATGGCTTTTTCCCATCTGGTTATAGATCCAGGGGATCCCATCGAAAATGCAATGCGATTTTACCAGCGCTTTGTCTATATCCACCCTCCTTATGATGCTAATGGCAGAATCGGGCGGGTAATTGTATCTACCTATCTCAACTTGTTTGGCTATTACGTCCAGTGGGGAGAATTCGATGGTCCTAACAATAGCAAATTCATCAATAAGTTGAATACTTGTCACGAGAGAATGGAAGCGGCCATACTTTTGAAGAGTATTTTGGGTATCTCCTTTCTTTTTTCAAAAAGTATGTGATATCCGTAGATGAGTTGAGTGATTTTGAAAGGGAATAAAAAGAATTTTGACTTACTTCAAATAGTTGAGTCAGACTTCTTGACCCTTTTTGGGCAAATAGTGTTCCTAATTAAACGAAAACCAGGAAATCTGAGCAGTCCTAAAATTTTGCGGTAGGTTTGCCTAAGTCCGACCATCACTTTAGCCGTAACATATTCTTAATCTAATTATAATAGTTACAAAACCGAGTTTCCCTTCCGATGTGTTAATATTTACTGCGTGATTTCACCGTCAGTAAATATGGAAGATGGACAAGCACAGCAATATCAAAGATTTAGCCAGGCGCCTGCGGATATCAGACCAGCAGGCCTTTTCAGAACTATATGAAATCTATCACGGCAAGCTTTTCCGATTTGCCCTGAGCTATCTGAATTCTGAAACGGAGGCCGAAGATGTAGTACACGATCTGTTTGTAAAGCTTTGGGAAAAACGGAACCTGATTCAGCCGGATCAAAATTTTGATTCCTACCTTTTTACCTTATCAAAGAATCATATTCTCAATGTGATCAGAAATAAGAGAGTACGGCGCGAGTGCCACGATGAAATTCGCAGCTCAGGCTTAATTCCCCGTAATCCAACCCTTCAGCGTATTTCAGAAGCAGAGTATCAACACTTATACGACCAGGCACTGGCACAGCTCCCAAAACGGCGAAAAGAAGTATACCTGCTAAGCCGGCAGGAAGGTCTCACCTATAAAGAAATTGCCGACAAGCTGGATATATCCAAAAATACGGTAGAAGTTCACATGGTCAGGTCTCTCAAATGCATTCGGCAGTCCCTGCTCAAAAAGGGCGATAATCGCATCCGGACGTTAATACAGCAACAATATTCCTGACGAATTATAAGGCAACACCATTCTCTTTTATTCCGCAGAAGGCGGCTGAAACGGATCCGGCTGGAAAATCACCGGATTTAAACCCAACACTCCTATCTGCGTGAATCTACCTGATTCGCATTAGTATGAATGTTTAATGCAAATGGGAATAATGCAGCAATTCCCTGTCTGACATAGCACTTCCTCCCCCGGTGTTAAATAATTGTTAACTGCGTAATGGTTTTTGGCTGACTGTGTGTATAACCAGTAGCTAACATGAAACCAATACGCTACGAATGACCAAGCACCACGATAATATACACAAGCGACGCTGGGAAAAAATAAATGAAGATCCCCTTGAGGATGTGCGTCGGAAGCGGATAAAGAACAGAATACGGCAAACACTTTCATTCGAAGAAGATCCGGTGAAAGCCACTTCTATTTTTTCCCTGAGCAGAACGTACATGGCTGCGGCATCGCTGCTGATACTGGTGGCCGTATGTGTAGGACTATTCATCAATTTTAATGCATCATCCAGCGAACAAGTAATGACAAAATACAGCACAACGGTAGGAGAGACCCGATCCATCACGCTCCCCGATGGCTCTAACGTTTGGTTAAATGCTGAGAGTAACTTAAGGGTACAAGCGGGTTATAACGAGCAGAACCGCCGGGTGGCCCTGGAAGGAGAAGCCTATTTTGAAGTTGCCCCTGATCCGGATCGCCCGTTCCAGGTACAAAGTGACGATTTGCTAACCCAGGTGCTTGGGACCCGATTCAATATTCGATCCTATCGCTCTGATCCCGTACGTCAAGTAACTGTCACAGAAGGTAAGGTCCGGGTTAAAAAAGCGACAAAAAATGAAGGAATAAACGTTGAGAAGCAATCTACGGTAGATCTTGGAGTGGGAGAGCAATTGGAGATTCGGCCCAGCGATGATCGGCTTATTAAAAAGAAGGTTGCCAAGGCTGATCGCTTCACATCCTGGCGGAAAGGTATTTTGCTTTTTGAAAAGACCACATTACGGCAGGTGGCTGATGAACTTTATCGCCGTTTTGGAATTACAATGCTCTTTGCGGATCCCGAGCTCACCAATACGCGCATTACCGGTCGCTTTGATGATGAGAACTGGGAAGAAATCATTGAGATGATCTGCATTTCCACAAATTTAGGCTACAAAACCGTTGATTCAACAGCAACAATCCATCGAACAAAAACAGAAATGAAAGGAGGACAATGATGGCATAGACACTACATAAAAAAGCCGGATGTGCGGTAACACACCCGGCTGAATAACTCAAAAAACAGCAATAGTAATTACTGTTTACCCCTATACGGGGTGAGCTTGCAAAATTAAAATTAAACTATGAAAAAGTTATTATCCAAATCAATTCTATTTGCCCTGGTTTTACTTTTTTCCACTCCGGGGTATGCCCAGCCAACACAATTTAATGAACTGGCTCAATACCAGTTACAGATTCCGGGCCAAGACCAGGTTCTCACCATAACCAAGCAGAAGGTATCATTCGTAGCAGCCATCCAGAAGTTAGAGCAGCTAACGGGTTTATCTTTCATCTATAGCCAGGATAAAATTAATCTTAACAAAAAGGTCTGGCTTAAAGCAGACCAACAACCCCTGAATGCCGTCCTCGATGAATTATGTGGCCAAGTGGGCGTTTCATATCATCTTCGATCCAACAAGATCATACTTTCAGCTGAAAACGAGTATTCACATATTTCAGCTTTGTTTCCATTCAGTGGGCAGGTACTGGACGGCGATTCAGGACTGCCACTTCCGGGCGTAAACATCCGTGTGAAAGGTACGGACCGGGGAACAACGACTGACAGTGAGGGTACCTTTTCGTTCAATGATCTGTCGGAAGGGGATCTGCTAGTCTTTAGCTTTATCGGTTACCAGGATAAAGTGGTGAGGATTCAAGATTCCGAAGAAATCACAGTGCGCCTCTATCCGCAGGCCAGTGAGCTTTCCGAAGTGGTGGTAACCGCTTTGAATATAGATCGGGAGCGCACCCGGCTGGGCTACTCCATCCAGAGTGTGAATGGAACCGATCTTGACAACAGCAGCGAAACGAATGTCGTGAATGCCCTGAGCGGGAAAGTCTCCGGCATTAAGGTGACCAGTGCCGGCGGGGGCATCGGCAGTTCATCTCGTATTGTCATCCGTGGCGAAAATTCCATTACCGGGCAGAACCAGCCATTGTTTGTGATAGACGGTGTGCCGGTGGATAACAGCAACATCAAGTCTGGAACGGGCAGCTTTCGTCCGGATGCCGGGGGCAGCAAATCTGCTATAGACTACGGGAATACCATTAGCGATTTGAACCCGAACGATATCGAGTCGATAAGCGTGCTCAAGGGACCTAATGCGGCCGCACTTTACGGCTCGCGTGCCGCTAACGGTGTGGTACTGATTAAAACCAAGACCGGACAAGGTGCCGAAGGAATTGGGGTTACAGTTGAGTCCGGAGTGTCCTTTCAGCAACCGATGATTCTGCCGGATTATCAAAATGAATACGGTCAGGGCGTCGGGGATAATTTTGAATTCGTGGACGGTCGCAATGGCGTTAACGACGGTTCCGATATCAGCTTTGGACCGCCCCTGGATGAGGGACTTGAATTTGTTCAGTTCAATTCCAACGGCGAGCCAGCACCGTGGATATCTCATCCCGACAATGTGAAAGACTTTTTCGAGACGGGCACGAAGTATTCAAACAATATTGCCATTACCGGCGGAGGAGAGCAGGCTGACTTCCGGCTGTCGTTCACCAATACCGAAGAAACGGGCATGGTCCCCAATACGGACTTGGGTCGGAATAATATTTCACTAAATGCAGGCACCCAGCTAACTGACCAGTTTAACGCCCGGGCTTCCGTAAACTACGTAAAAACAAGCAGCGGAAACCGTATGGGAGGCGGTTACGACGATCAAAACGTGATGAAACAGTTTTTGTGGTTCGGCCGGCAGGTTGATATTCCCGCCCTGAAAGCCGAATACCAGGATCACGGTAACGAAGTGAACTGGAATACCAACTACCACAATAATCCGTACTTTATCGTAAACGAAAATACCAATGCACTGGACCGCGACCGCCTGTTCGGAAATATTTCCCTTTCCTACAACGTAACCGAATGGCTTACAGCCCAGGCAAAAGCGGGCATCGATTTTTTCAACGATGTTCGGACGATCAAAAGAGCTTATAACGGGATTGAGTTTCCGGAGGGCGCGTTCACCGAAGATGTCTATAAAATGTCGGAGCAGAATTATGAGTTTTTGCTTCGCGGTGAACAGAATATTTCCGAAGATTTCTCACTCGATTTTTCGGCCGGCGGCAACTGGATGAAACACACCATGCGGCAAAATCTGGTGCAAGCGCGGCAGCTGGCGGTTCCCGGGGTCTATAATGTGGGAAATGCAAAAGGGATCCCCTTAGCCCAAAATCGATATGAAGAAAAACAGATCTACAGCGTGTACGGTCTTTCGGAGCTGGGATTCCGCGACTACCTGTTCCTGGAGGTGACGGCCCGAAACGACTGGTCGAGCACCCTGCCGTCCGATAACAACTCCTATTTCTATCCGTCCGTATCACTGAGCGGCGTGCTCACCGAGATGTTTGATATCTCCGATAATGTGCTTGATTACGCCAAGCTGAGAGCCAGCTATGCAGAGGTCGGTTCCGACACCGATCCCTACCAGTTGAACCAGGTGTACAGTACCGCTGTCTCCAACTGGGGTGCCATCACTACAGCATCAGAATCGAACACGATTCCCAATAAAGATCTTAAACCCCAGATTACCACTTCCTATGAAATTGGGGCCGATCTCCGCTTTTTGGATGGAAAACTTGCTTTTGATGTGACCTGGTACGACATGTACACAAAGAACCAGATCGTCAGTTCAGGCATCTCAAGTTCTTCAGGATACAAGTCACAAATATTTAATGCCGGTAAAATTCAAAACAGAGGAATTGAAGCGTCTGCATTTATTCAACCGCTCAATGCTTCAAGTCCATTCCAGTGGGATCTGACCGTCAACTATGCCCGCAATCGGAATGAAGTGCTGGAGCTGGCCGAAGGGGTAGATCGCCTGCGGCTGCCAAGTGGACGTCTCTTCAGGCTGGACGTTGTAGCAGTTGAAGGCGAACCTTTTGGTTCATTTTACGGTCGTGGTATGAGGCGCACCGAAGATGGTGAAATTATTTTCAAATCAAACGGTCTGCCAGATCTCTATGACGAGGGACAGATCCAGGGGAATTACCAGCCTGACTGGACTGGCGGTATCTCCAACACCTTCAGCTACGATGGTCTTTCGCTGAATGTACTTATTGATGGTAGCATCGGTGGAGAGATTTACTCCGGCACCAACGTGATTGGCCGTCGTGCCGGTGTATTGGCCTCTACGCTTGAGGGGCGCGAAAATGGTATCGTTGGAGACGGTGTCGTCGAGAATCCCGATGGATCGTACAGCCCGAATACCACCAACGTTTCGGCCTCTTCCTGGTACCTGGGATATTACGGGTATCACAACACTGAGGTGAGTATTTTCGATGCCAGCTATATCAAGCTCAGGGAAGTGACGCTGTCATACAATCTGCCGTACAGATGGCTGCAAAACCTGCCAATCAAGTCAGCCGACGTCTCTGTTACAGGACGCAACCTGTTGTTGCTGCACAGTAACGCTCCTAATATTGATCCTGAAACGGCCATTGCCAATGATATAGCGCAGGGACTCGAGTTTGGCCAGATCCCTTCCGCACGGTCCGTCGGCTTCAATATTTCCCTCTCACTCTAACGATTTAAAAACAAGTTTATCAATCATGACTACTCAAAAATCTTTATTTCTTGCTGTACTGTGTCTTGTCGTGTTTATATCTGGATGTGATGAGTCACTGACGGATGTAAATTCAAATCCCAACAGCCCGACAGATGTAGATCCCAATATCATTCTACCGTACGCCACGGAGAGTGCCGTAGACCTCTACCAGGGGGCAGCCGTGGGTATGGAGTTTGGAAACCTTATCGTCCAGCACTGGGCCCGCATCCAGGGAACGGACAAAGATCGCTACATATACAGTAACTCTTCATTCAGTAGTTTTTGGGAAGGTGGGTATTCCGGTCCGCTGATGGACTTCCAGCGCATCCAGAAGCTGGGAGAAGAGCAGGGAAATCCCAACTACCAGGCCGTGGGTATGATTATGAAAGCCTGGTACTTTTCGCTACTAACAGATTCGTTTGGCGATATCCCGTATAGCGAGGCCCTGCAGGGTATTGACGGTGGCGTTACCCAACCGGCGTTTGATCGCCAGGAAGTTATCTATACCAATCTGCTGCAGCAGTTGGAAACGGCAAGTTCTATGATTGTAACCAACGATCACGAAATCAGTGGTGATATTCTTTACAGCGGGGATATGAGCAAATGGCAGAAGTTTGCCAATTCCCTCCGTTTTCGTCTGTTGATGCGTATTTCCGGGAAGGAAAATGTAAGCAGCAAGCTGGCAAGTCTGGTGCAAAACGACAATATGTTTGACTCCAATGAGGATAACGCCCAGCTGGTGTACCTTTCCAATCCGCCCAATCGACATCCCATCATTGAGCTGCCCTCCGGCCGACGCAACCAGTTCAGGGTCAGTAAAACGCTGGTTGATCGCCTCAAACAGCTCAACGATCCCCGGCTGGAAGTATATGCGGATACCACGCAGTACACTTCGGCAACCAAGCCACAGGATAGCCTCTATGTAGGCGTGCCGAACGGCCTTATGCCAGAGGATGCTGCCAAGTTGGGTATGGACCGCACCTCAAAAATCGGGTCGGCATTTCGTAAGGCTGAGACGCCCGGCGTAATAATGACTTACGCTGAACTGAATTTCCTGATGGCCGAGGCCGCCGAAAAAGGATTTATTTCCGGTTCGGTGGAAAGTTATTATGAGAAAGGCATTCGGGCGTCCTTTGATCAACATGGAGTTACCGGGGTCGACAGCTACCTTTCCGAAGCTGAGGTTGATTTTGATCCCGCAAATGCCCTGCAGCAGATTGGCGAACAGAAGTGGATCGCCCTCTACGGACAAGGTTTAGAAGCCTGGAATGACTGGAAACGAACCGGCTTCCCTGACCTGGAGCCATCCATCGCCAATGACAATGACGACCAAATTCCGGTCCGCATGGAATATCCCTTCTCGGCACAAATCACGAACCAGCAGAATTATGATGAGGCGATTAGCCGACAGGGAGAAAACAGTATCAACACGCATGTTTGGTGGGATGAATAAGCTGGACTAAATCCAGAGCCAAACACTCAAAATTAAGGGGAAGGATGATAGCTCATCCTTCCCCTTTTTCATGTTTAATAGCTGCCTAAACGGCAAATATCTTAAATGTGAAGTATTGGTTCGCGGAAATGACCAACTCCAGACCCAGGAAATTACCGTCTAGTGTGTATTAAAAAACTAATAATGTGGAAATGAAATCCCATTTTGGAATGCGATAAACCTCAATATATAAGCATGATAGGGTTCGGTTTTTCTATTCGTAAAATGAACACCTAAATCCAGAGTTGTTGGGGTTTTGCCTTATTTTGTTATAGTCAGTTCATCAAGAACCTTTCGATCATTGTCAATAGCCTGGAATAAAATTGTATCAGCCCGAACTTGCCAGCGTGTAAAATGATGAGTAAATAATACTGTATCCATTTTGGGGTAATCAGAAAGTTCCGGTTTTGTAGTAATATTACCACCCGCTCCTCCGGTCACAATATAATACGTAGTTTGATTCCCATATTGTTTGATCAATCGCTCGTACGCATGACTGTGCCCCGCAACCACAAAATCGATATTGTACTTTTCGATAAGAGGTTCCAAGGCCTCGCGAACCGAAACTTCCCCGTGGTAGCCCGGCCAGCCCTGTGCATATGGTGGATGATGCAGCACAATAAAATGCCATTTAGCATCAGTCCAAAACGGCTTCTTTAGTTCACTGACCAGCCACTTGTATTGGTCAGAATTTGGTTCAATGCCCACCGGAAATGTGTTATGTGGATCAAGTGCAATAAAAGCAGCATTACCACTGGACCAAGAGTAGTAGGTTCTGGGTGGTTCGTTACCATTACGGGCATATTTATGAAAATCCTTGGCGATCATGGAATCGTAAAAACCGTCATAATCGTGGTTGCCTGGCACCAGGTATACCGGGGTGTGAGCACTCATCGGGTGCAGGGTTTGCAGTAGCTGTGTATACTCTTGCGGGCGCCAGGCTTGGTCGGCCAAGTCGCCAACACCTACTGTGAATTCAAGTGGATGCGCCTGCATGGCATGTACCACCTGGTCAAAAGTTTCCCACCCGCTCTGGCTGTCGCCCCAGATAGCAAACTCAAAGTGGGTGGTGTCCCTCGGAAGTTTAAAGGGATATACCCTGGAGCGATTTTCATGCTGTTTTATTTGATAGTAATAAGTTTTGCCGGGCTCCAGGTTTGATAGAGATACCTCATGCATTCTATACGATGAATCACTTTCTATGGTATTATTCATAAGTTCAGGGTCAGATCCCCAAATAACCTGATGCGATGTGGGGATATCTGTTTCCCACAAGATCGATAACTTCCCTGGACCAACGTGCTGCAGATAGGGTGGGGTTTCAAAATAGGGCAGATGTTTCAGTGCTTTTTCAGCACTTGCCACAGTCTTTTCGGTTGGATTGTTTATTGCTAATAAAATAGTGTTGACTGTGGTATTAGATAGTTCTTCAAACTGAATCGCCTTTTCAACGAATAGCTCAACTCTTCGGTATAATTTTCGATAGCGTTCATAGTGCATGAATTCCTGATGGTTGTAAGCGTGTACAGAGTTGAGTCCGCCATGCATGGCATTATTCAGCACGCGGATCACCAGCTTTTTAGGTGAAGAGCTGGCGGGGAAATGAAAAAAGCGTCCGCGATATACCGGGATGCGTTGCCCGCCGTACCAGGCCTGCGCACCATCATCAGCATTGATGCGGAGGGTGACGGGGCGCGGGAATGCGATTTGGGTGACGTACCACATTGGGCTATCCGGCTCCAACAGTCGATGGCGTATCGTCACAGGTTGCAGTGAATCCGGCAGGTCGTGGAGGGTTACATCTAGTCGCTCTGAAGAAGCACCCTTGGCGTACTGCCAATTTATATCTGAAAATATATTCAGCCGGTGTGGACGACTGGGAACATCAAGTCGCTTGAAGGCTTTTTTTATTTTATGAATTTCAGCAGAATGCGATTGTAGAGAAGCTTCGAATACAGATTTACCTGTACTTTTGCCCGGTTGCTGTCTCTGACAGTTACCTGTTGAATGGAGGAAAAGAACTAAAATGACTGGGAGTACTATCGCGATATGAGTATTACGTAAGTGTTTTGAAAACATGGTTAGGTTTGTGTAGAACGGTTAATTTTGAACCATTCTACACTTAACATGAGGTATAACCACTACACTTTATACTAAAAATCATATTACTTTTTATGGATCTACTTATGCCACATTTTCGACGCCCCATCCCATCCGAAAATTTGCAGTACCAACTGAATTAGCCAGTAGAGGTGCCGTTATTACTTAAGACGATGCAAAACTGGCTCAAACAAGGCTATATGGACGAGGTCGCCACCAAGATCGGCCCACTAAGCAATAACTGCGGTGACTCCGTAAGGAGAACCGTCACCTCAAGCAAAGGCGACAGCTTGGTTTGCCAAGGAGACCAACGCAACTCTTGAGAACTAACTCATCACGTTCAAGAACGTAAAAGGGTATTTTAAAAAAACAATCTATCCCAATCTGTCCCATTCTTTAACACCCCATTGCACCCTGTTCCAGCCCATCCCGGGGTATTTTTCCTAATTTGAATTAGTGTTACGTTGATATCAGTTATTGGTCACACTGACGCAATAACCCCATGCCAACGAACACGAAGCCAATGCCTGAAACGCTGGAAAATAAGCCGAACGAACCCCAAGAGCGGGACTACGCCACCTTCCTGCTAGAGCTGGAGCAAGGCCTGCCGATTTTTGGGCGCATTACCGGTACTACTAACGGGCTCCAGCAAGTAGAGAAAGAGCTACCGTTCAACTACCGGTAGCCCTTCAATGTGGTAAAAGCAATATTCACCGGGCCTGTACTCTCTGCACACCGGCATCGACGAAGATATTGTGATCGGCTTTCGCATTGACCCACCCGAGGATCAGCCCGATACTTTGGGCCAAGAACCTGCTGCCGCCAGCAGAGCCGCTCCTGAGAATTATTACCAGCAACGGGCCCTGCGCCTGGAAGGTGAGCTACATGACGCTGATCGCAAAATTCGCCAGCTCGTCGATGAAATCATGGGGCTCAAGCGCCAGCTCTCCGAAGACAAAACGGCTACGCTGCTGACCCACCAGCGGGAGCTGGCCGACCTAAAGGAATCCCACCGCAACGAGATTGACCGGCTCAAGGAAATGCACCGAAGTGACCTCAAAGCTCTCGAAAAAGAGCTCGCAGAACTGGAAAAGGTGAAATTCCGCATGGAGATGGAGCAGCGGGCCGGCGGCCGGGACGCGGGCAGCCGCATGCTGGATATGCTGGAGGAGAATGCCCCCATGTTTTTCACCGTGATCTCCCAGCTGTTTGCTGGCCAGGGAGGACAAAAGCAGCTATTACAACCACCGGCTGGTACTCCCTATATCAGCGAAGAGGAGGCCCAGGCCCTGGCCAAGGCGCTCAAAACCGAACTAGAACCGACCTCTCCCCAGCCCCAACAACCTGATTCCCACCTCGCTTGCAGCCAACTACTAAGCTGTACGAGCACCGACGTGGGTCCCCATACCCGGCGATTGCTCACCGATGTCATCAGCGAGCTGCAGAAGCTCGTCAAAGCCAACCGGTGATGATATCCTGGTATTGAAGGCGTCTTGAACCGGGCTTCTCAACTGGTAACCACCTGTACTCGGTGTGAGGAGATCCGCGAGTTAATGGAGGCTCAGATAAATAACACAAAAAAGCTTTGTTAAAATAATTGCTATGTATATAGATGGAACTCTGAAAACCACGGCGCATCCTGATCCACCTCATATACACGTTGATACTTCGTAAAAGTATGTGTGGTACCTGTGATATCTGACAATCGTTCTACGCTTGATAATTTTTGTTCTTCGATTTCAAAAAAAATGCCATTCTCCTGATTATTCTTAAGTCTCATCAAACTGTTGGGAATCGCAAAGTGACGATGCATTTTACCCACGAAATCCGCATAGCATAACATAATATAGAGTATCATCCCATCCCCCGGGTCAATCATGATATTTTGAATAACTCCGACATCCTCTCCATCCCTGTTCTTTACTTTCCTTCCCATGATATTCGTTACTAATTGAATAGAACTCCTCATCACATTTTCCCTTTCGATATTATTTCACCCTATCACCCTATTTTGGGGGTTGGGATATGAACGACTACTTCAACAATTCATCTTGCACATTTATGATTTTGTGGCGACACCGAGCAACCCAATGGGACTCCTTTTTGATAAGTTGCTTATCCTTTAAGGCTTTTTTCAAGATCCATCTGATGTTCGGATCATTTGATAACAGCCAATGTTCAAACATCGGTTTTCCCTGCTCCGGGCAAGCAAGGATGGCACTGCTCCAGCAATAACCCAATGCTTTTTTCAATAATTTATATTCCCGGGTAGATGCTTTCGCTCCGGCAATACTGTTCATTGCTTTTTCAAGTAAGTGGAAAGTCTCTCTTGCATAACTGGGATCCCGTAAAAATTCCTCCCTGCAAATACTCGTTAGGATTGCTCTTTGTTCATACATATTTCCATTAATCCAGTCTTTGCCGATAATAAACAATTGGCCCACATCATGTTTCCCAATAATCTGTAGTGCTTTTTTTACGGCCTCCCGAATTCGCCAGCGTTCATCGGAAGCGGCTCTTCGTAAGAGCTCAACGGCATTTTCCTTCCCTTCAATGACTAGTCGTCCCAGGCCCAACACGCCACAAAAAGTCAGGAACTCTTTAGGGGAGTTCTGTGGGGCATCTTTCTCCGACATAGATGCGTATTCCTGAATTACATGTATGCCGGCTGTTTTAGCAAATGCCTCGGCTAGTGAAAGGTTCTGGCGATTATAGGGCACCCCTGCGTTCCGTAACAGATATAATCTGCATGATCTATGCTTGGCCAAATCCTGGCAATATTTTTGGACTTTATCTTTCATTTTACATGCAGGTATGTATGCACCTGGTTTTAAATTATCCTATCCCCCACAAATCGGAAGATCTGATGTTATTTGCTTAGACTTTAATTCACTGCTGGAACTATGTTTTGCCTTAGTGAGCCATAGCTTAAAATTAAATATTAAGCACTTTTAACCGGGATGAGACAGTAACGCCAAATTGACCTCAGGGCATTACTCTGAATTCATTAGAACTTTTTAAAGATAATTTAAGAATGACCTTCTGTGAAGCGGAAGAATACCTAAGAGGGTGTAATAAAATTCCTTACATCGGTTTAAAAAATCAGACTAATAGTAAGAATTCAAAACAGAGAAAATGCAGGCGAACCTTCTAAAGACTTGTGATCAACAAGATCAACTCCCGTTCTACTGGTGTTCGTTTTAAGAATCGGAGAAGAGTTTTAGCCTGTCAGAATCAACTAAATAGGTAGCTGATCCAGCTGTCAACAGGTTTTCGATAACCACAATATCTGTTTCCCACGTCATGCTTTTGCCTGCAATTACCTTTCCGAATTTTTACGGCTCAAATGGTAGTTATAGCCGCATCGTCAATGAACTGATTCCTTTTAGCTGGCGGCTTGATGATGAATGGGAATCTGATATCAGAACCTGGTCACCCAAACTGGATATGGAAGAGACCAATGAATAATATGCTATTGAAGTCGACTTTCCCGGTTTGTCCAAAAAGGATATCAGGATCAACGTTCAGGACAATGTTCTAACGATTGAAGGTGAACGGGAAAAGAAAGTGAAAAAAGAATCAAACGGTTACCTGCGTAGTGAACGATCTTTTGGCAAATTTCAAAGCTGAAAAGAGTAAACGTAAAGCAGCACTCATCGAATAATTGCGCAATCATAAATTATCGGAGAGGAGATCGGGTTTTGGTCCCCTATTCTACATTTCATGTGTTGTTTTGAATTTTGTTTTCAAGAGAGGTCTGATGAATGCTATTTTCATCTGTGGAATGAATTTTAATTGAAATTATGGAAGCCAGCTCATCCGTAGTAAAATATCCGCTGACCAATTTTTCTTTAATCATTAATAAAGGCATATCAGGAGCCAGTGAACTACCCGGATCTTGAACAATAACATGCCCACCCGCTTCCTTGATCCTTCTACACCCTTCTAAACCATCGGCGCCAAAGCCACTTAAAATTATTCCCAGCACTTTGTTACCATAGGAATTTGCTGCTGAATTGAAGAGCAGATCTATGCTAGGCCGCGAATTGTTGACTCGTGCACCACAGTGAACCTTTAAAAAACTACTGGTATGAGATTCCCGAACAATTTCAGTGTGATACCCGCCTGGAGCAATCCATACCGTATCGCCGGACAGTTTTGTCCCGTCATATGCTTCCCTCACCTGTATTTGTGATTTTTCATTCAACAGGGTTGCTAATTGCCTTGTATAAATTTTTGGAAAATGCTGAGTAACTACAACTGGAACGTCTAAATTAGGAGGGAGTTTAGGAATTATCTTCAACAAAGCATGTGGACCACCCATACAGCCGCCGATAACAATCACATCTACTACTGACAAACTGTTTGGGCCCGTTGATAATTCTTCGAATGAAGTCCGGGCGTCTTGACCTGATTCTGCTCTACCGATAAGTACTGAATCCAGATTCTCTATCTTTGATGCGGCTTCAATTGAAATGGCCAGGCGCTTCTCAAGATGGTCATAGGCAAAAAGCAGTGAAGTGTTTGGCTCTGGTTTTGTAATAACATCTACAGCGCCATTCTGAAAAAAGGTACTTGCCGCCTTGGCGCCCTCCTCCGTTCTCGCGCTCAATAACAGTATGGGTAAATTTGGGAAGTAGTTCCTGATCAAACGAAAAGTAGAGTCCGATCTTTCATCTTCAATACTTAAAAGTATAACATTAGGATTATAATCAGTGACTATTTTCTCCAGATCCTCTACAGCTTTATCTATACTTATGCTATTTATTGCGAACTTGGAGGTATGAGTTAACACTTGAGCGATAGCCCGACGAGCCAAGATCTCACCATCAATTAATAAGACGTCTATGCTATCCATATTGCTAAGGTTAAAGATGGTAAATCGTTACTCACATCTTATTCGAAACATATTGCAAGCGATGTAGATGAATAAGGTACCCAAAAAACCGATTACTCCTGTTTTACTCTAGCATACCATCTTCCAGGGCGGCTTCATCACGGAAGCTTTTGGGCTTTTCTTCGACTTCGGTCATGGTCGCCTCGGTAAGTAGCAGGGTCCCGGCCACCGATACGGCATTTTCGAGGGCGATTCGAACCACTTTGGTCGGGTCGATAATACCGGCTTTATACAGGTCGACAAACTGGTTTTGCGCGGCATCAAAACCATAGTTCCCATCCCCGGCCATCATCTTCTCAACGATTACCCCGTCATCGACTCCCGAATTTTCTGCGATCTGCCGGGCGGGTGCTTCAAGCCCTCGACGCAATATCAGGATACCGGTTTTTTCATCTCCCTCGGCCTTTTTGGCTTCTCCCTCAACGGCATTGGCTGTTCTCAGCAAGGCGAGGCCGGCACCCGGCACGATACCCTCTTCAATGGCCGCCTTGGTGGCGCTGATGGCATCTTCGAAAGCCTCTTTCCGGCTTTTGAGCTCGGTTTCGGAAGGTGCCCCCACCCGGATGACCGCGACACCGCCCGAGAGTTTGGCCAGTCGTTCCTGCAGCTTCTCCTTGTCGTAGTCGGAATCCGATTTCTCGATTTGCCTGCGAAGCTCGTTGCATCGCCCTTCGATGACCCCTTTATCTCCCCCTCCGCCGATAACCGTTGTCGTATCTTTGTCCACCAGAATGCGTTGTGCCGAGCCCAGCATCTCCGTAGTAATATTCTCAAGCTTCATGCCCAGCGATTCCGATATCAACTGCCCGCCGGTAAGCAGCGCGATATCCTGGAGCATGGCCGTCCGGCGGTCCCCAAAGCCCGGCGCTTTAATGGCCACGCAGGATAGGACACCCCGGATTCGATTCACCACGAGGCTGGCCAGGGCTTCCCCATCCACATCTTCAGCGATCACCACAAGCCCGGTCTGCTGTTTGGCCATCTCTTCCAACATGGGAAGCAGATCTTTAAGATTGCTGATCTTTTTGTCATACAGCAGAATTCGGGGATTCTCTATTTCAACTTCCATCTTCTCAGCGTCTGTTACAAAGTATGGGGAAAGATAGCCACGGTCGAACTGCATGCCCTCTACGACTTCAACCTGGGTCTCCGTACCTTTGGCCTCCTCCACCGTAATCACTCCTTCAGGCCCAATTTTGTCGATAGCCTCCGCTACAAGATCTCCAATTGCAGTATCATTATGTGCCGATATGGTGGCTACCTGCTGTTTTTCCTTGTGTGTTTTTACCGGTCTGGAAATTTCTTTTAATGCCTCAACAGCAACGGCTAATCCCCGGTCCAATCCTCTCTTCAACTCGATAGCACTAGCCCGGGCGGCCACATTTTTGAGTCCCTCGGCAAAAATAGTATAAGCCAAAATTGTTGATGTAGAGGTCCCATCCCCCACCAGGTCACCGGTACGCTCGGCAGCTTCTTTCAATACCTGTGCCCCCAGATTTTCTTCGGGGTCTTTCAGGTCAATTTCTTTCGCGATGGTTACGCCATCATTACATACGAGCGGTTTTCCCCATTTTTTGCCAATTAACACTGATTTGGATTTCGGACCCAGGGTTACGCGAACGGCATCATAAAGAGTGGTAGCCCCTTTCAGGAGTTTCTCCCTGGCTGACGTCTGAAAAAGTAGTTTTTTGTAAGCCATAATGTTCTCCTTGTTAAATTCATTACTCAAATAAATTACGATAGGAAACCACAGATGGGTATAGGCTTTGAAACCAAACGGTATGTAAGAAATGTTCTTCTAGCTCATGTAAGGGAAATCCCTGCCAATTAGGCTGGAGAAGATTTTATCGTTTGATTACGCCAATTACTCAGGTAGCGTTGCACATCTTCATCACTAAGGTTCGTAAAATTACGATATCCCTGTGAAACGGCTGCCAGATGTTGATATTTATCCAGTATAACTACGTCATCTGCTTCGGTCTCAAGTGCAGTGAGCCTGGTTAGTCCCGAAACCGGAGCTGCTATTACAATCTTTCTGGGTTGGTGCTTACGACACATTCTAAGAGCAGCAAAAATGGTCGCTCCAGTGGCAATACCGTCATCCACCAGGATGACCACACGATTCCTCAGGTTGGGCAGTTCCTTTCCATTGCGGTACTCAAAAACACGTCGTTGAATTTCTTTATTTTCTTTTGCCTGAACTTTGGCAATGATATCCCTGGTAAGATATTGGTTTGACCACGGGTCAAGGTACAGGCTTCCATCCTCTGCAAGTGCTCCAAAGGCAGCTTCGGGCTGTTGAGGATAGCCGAGTTTACGGGTGATGATTACATCAAAGTCGCATTCCAAGGCTCGTGCCACATAATACCCTACCTCCACTCCGCCGCGAGGAATAGCCAACACGACAGGCCTTGCCGGTTTATATTTTTTGAGCGCCTTGCCCAGCTCTATACCTGCCTCTTTTCGATTCTCAAACATGACTGTTTTATCCGTTGAGAGTTAATCTATTAGTGCATCAAGCTGCGCATTAATAACTTTAACTTCCTTAAAACGAGTCACCAACCCTATAGGTGCTTCTACCAAATGGTTGAGAGGGGTTTTCCTACACAGGATATTCAGGCGAAACTTCCTTGTAATGGCCTGGCGTTGGAGGTTGAGGGTGGGGTGCCGTCCGATAGCTATTCAGAACATGATGGCCGTGGTGATAAAAAAGTAGGTCAGGATAGACAGCACGTCCTGGATGACGGTTGCGATGGGGCCACTTCCAAAGGCCGGATCGATATCAAACAGGTTGAACAGAACCGGCAGTACCATGGCAACCAATGTGGCCGTAGAACAGGCGGCCAGCAGAGACAGACTCGTTCCAAACGCCAGCTGTGGGTCATTCCAGTTCCAAAGGAGAAATGGATATGAAATCGCTGCCAATACAATCCCTATGGTTATGCCGGTGAGCAACTCTTGCCAGAGCACATTCTTGATGGCCACTCCCACAGAAAGCCCACGTACAATAATTGTTTCCGTTTGCGTACCCACTGCGTCTGCCAGGTATACAATTCCTGGAATAAAAAAGGCAATGGTTAACTCTTCCTGAAGCCGGGACTCAAATCCACTCACCACCTTGGCGGCAATAAACGCTCCCAAAAGCCCAAGTAACAACCAGGGCAGCCGGTGCCAAAAGCGCTTGAAAATTGGTTCCTGCAGTGCGGTTCGTGCTTTGTTCGTATCCTGCAAGAATCCACCCACCCGGCTCAAATCCTCTTCGTGCTCTTTTAGCAGGACTTGTAGTAGAAGATAAGGCGGAATCAAGCCGATAAATTCTCCCTCTTTGTTTACCACCGCCAGGGCCGATTCTTTATGGTGCACTGCGGTCCATGCCGCCACTTCCTGGTCTATTCCCGGTCTAATCGTCGGGGGCTCCTCATCCATAATATCTCTTGCCGTCAAGTGATCACCAGCGGAATACAGATCTTCAATTCGTATCAATCCCACAAACCTGGGGCCATCACAAACAATGATGTGGGAGGCACACTCAAAGGCTTGTTCTGTTAGTTTTTTCTGGATGTCGGTGGCATCTAGACCGGGAGAAACAATCGGTACAGAGGTAGTCGCAAGATCGGTTGCTATTTGTAAATTGGACTCTATAATGTCTAGAGGAACGGGAGAAGATATAGCCACCGAATTGCGGTATATATTGGAGTTCAAATCAAAAAAGCCAACGGTTTCCTTGCGCCGGTATTACCCGGGTCAAGTTCAAGGGGTATACTCTCAGTTCCATTTAAGGAACACCCTCAACCACTGGCTTTCAATGCCGGCACCATTCAAGCACCGACAAAGGTAGACCGTTGCACACTTTTTGGAATTTCCATTAACTGGAAGATTCCGAAAAGAAACCCTCGGCCATTAATTCAGGGGTTGCCGTCAGCAACACCGTAGTGCCACTCACGACTGTGCAAACTCAATATTTCAAAGACTCTCTTTAAGAACTATTAAAAATATAGAACCTGCCGATAAACCTATTTGTAATGTTTTTTCGTCAACCAGTGTACAACTTTCACCTACACAAACAAATCAAAATAATGCGTTGTTTTGTTTAGACAGCCTTATCAAAATAGAAGAGAAGGATTTTTCATTGAGTGGTTTACTACCACATCCAAATGCATAGGCACATGATTGGATAGACTTAAAAATCCCATTTGGTCAGAGTCCAGTCGAACTATGAAGTTTTCCACGGCCAATGGTGTCCAGAAAGTGATACAAGTAAGAGCCCCGCAGGTAATAGTTCACTTTACAAAATTCCAAGGATTTATATCACACGCCTTGTCAATAAAATAAGCACTTCTTGATATCAAAATATTGAGGAATTTTAACCAGCAAGATAAACACCAATAAACATAAAGTTATGAACCGCTTAACTGTTTTGTTGTTTATGTACCACTTGATGAAGTGGGAAAAGAATTTACGCATTCATCGAGTTCAGGATGAGCAGATGAGAAACCGATATCAGAGGATGGGGTGGTTTGCGAAACGTCTGCAATACCAGGGAAACCAATTAATGATATATCTCTGATATGAAATCAATCATATAGATAGATCCATACACATGACAACATTCCGAAACATATTTTTTCTGTTAGTAACGGCTACGCTTCTTCTGATTTTCTACAACGAAAAAGAACCCGCAGTTTCTTTTGAGAATATTTCCGGAATCAAGACTTCTTCAAGCAACTTTCAGCCCCTCCACTTTTTTAAGGATACGGTAAAGGTCAAGGACTATTTTAAGGTGATGGACAATATCATATTCCGGTATGACTCTTTGCTCACCTATCCGATTTCCGAGCACTTGATCATTCGCAATAATCCCTGGGTGATCGATTCACTGGCGGCTACCGATTATTATGACTTAAAGGAGCGGGGAATTACCAGCCTGAATCCGAAAGAACTACCAATCTTCACACCGGGTCAATTTCTTGTTATTCCTGACTCCTCAGCGGTGGACAGCCTTAAACTGCTTTTCGAACAGACCTGGCTTGATCTGAACATACCTGAATTCAAACTCCGTATTTGGCAAAATGACAGCGTGATCCATGAATTCCCGGTGCGCGTGGGCAGCAATGAGCATAAGTACCTGGCCATGGCCGGCAGAGTTGTCGATCTGCGCACCCATACCGGTGAGGGAACCATCATCCGGCACGTAAAAGAACCCGCCTTTATCAATCCCGTCAACAATCACCCCTACCACGTCACCCGTCGGGACGATGGCGTAGAGACCGCGTTGCCCAACGTGCCGTGGCTGGAACCCGAAATAAACGGTCTGCGCTATGGCCAGCTTATCCATCCCACCACCAACATCGAAACCCTGGGTACCCCCTCTTCCAACGGCTGTATCGGCACCTCCGAGGCAGCGGCCTGGTACCTGTATTATCAGGCTCCGGTAGGTACACACATTGTCATTCGGTATGATTTGGAAGTTATCGACGAGAATGGGAATCCCATACGGCTGCAAAATCCATACAATCGGTAAGCTTGCATTACCTGAACTCCTAAGCGTTGATCTATCGCGAGGATTATTTAAACAACACGGGCTGGTATTAATGAATATTCGGAGAATAATGATGGAAAGGTTCCAGGCTGTAAGGGTTTGCTCTACAACTTGCAGCGTGTTTAAACCACATGTTGTCTAAAGGAACTCAGCACTTCTTGTGACCAGTTATTTGAGGAAATTTTAACCGTTAAATAAACTCCAACTAAATACAATGAGCTATGAAACGCTTACGTGTCTTATTAATAGCATTGATGCTGGGCAGTTTTACGTCCGCATATGCCCAACAACCCGGGCAGCAACAGCAGATGCAGCAACAAATGCAGCAGATGAACCAGATGATGCAAAAGATGAATCAGCTTATGGAGCGGACTCATACAATGAACCAGGAGATGAATCGTCGTATGCAGCAGGTTCAGGATGAGCAGACCAGAAACCAGTACCAAATGATGCACCGGTTCAATGAACAGATGCAGATGACCCTCGGCACCATGAAGAATGCCGCCGAGCGATGCAATCAGATGCAACAAGACCAGCAGATGACGCGCGACCGAACCATGCAACAGGATATGGATCGGCTCCGTCAACATCTTAACAACATGACCGGACAAGCCGAAGAGGCCGTCCAAACGATGGAGCGGATTACCAAACGCCTGCACCAACAACAAGCCACCGGTAGCAACAATTAAATCAGGTTTCTGAGATGAGGCCTCAAATGCGAGCATTATTAGTAGGAGGAGTGCTATGTTGGGCAGCTGGAGCCGGGCAGGCCAGTGGACAGGCCCTGACCTATAATGGGTCTGTACAATACGCCACCGGCTCCTACTATTTTACCGAGCAAACCGGGAGCTTTTATTTCAACAACGGGCTTGGTATTTCCGGAGATAGGCTAAGCCTGCACCTGAATGTACCCTTCATCGCCCAGAACACCCCGTGGATTTCCTACACCAGCTCAGGAATGGGACCACTACCCACAGGCGGCCCCCATAACCGATTAGTTGACGGCAGCGACGGTGGACAAGGAAACCGTCGCGGCAGGAGAAGAATCGATCCGGGTACTACCGATACCCTGAACTTCACCGAAACCCATTTTGGGGATCCTTCTCTTTCGGGAAGCGTAAGAATTTACAGCTCCGGGTTCGGACAGACATCCGTCAATGGGAATTTTGGCATAAAATTTCCGCTGACTGATGCCGATTCTGGATTTGGTACCGGGGCGTGGGATTTCGGTGCCGGGCTATCCTGGTCGCAGCGCGTGGCCGGCAATACACTCCTGTTACTGAGCGGAATGTATTGGCAGCTTGGCGACATGGATGACCTGGATTTTAAAAACATTCTGAGCTACAGCGCCGCCCTAGGGCAGACTTTCCAGGAGGGCAAGCTGATGGCTACGGCCAGTTTCTTTGGCTCTACGCAAATTATCGAGGATATCGATCCACCAATGAATGCCGGAGCCGGGCTGAGCTTCCAGGTGGCACCGAATGTCGCCCTGAATACCAACCTGCTTGTTGGATTAACAGAGTCGGCATCCGACTTCAGTATCGGCGCTGGTTGGAGTATAAATTTTTAAATAAATAAAAAACTAATCTGAATGAGGAATCGGAGATGAACAAAGTAATAATGAGTACGGTATTATCCATCGTGATCATGACAGTAACGCTGCTTTCAACCGCGTGGTCACAACAGCGGCCCGGCAAAGGGATGGGGCAGATGTACACCCGGAATTATGACGTCAGTACTGTCGAAACGATGAAGGGCGAAGTCGTGGACATCTCTTACAATCCAAGTAAAAAGAACGCCGCTGTGATGGGCGTACATGTGGTTGTAAAAACTGATACCGAGTCGATACCGGTACACCTGGGACCAGTCTGGTACCTGAATGAGCAAGATCAACTTAACAAGGGAGACAAGATCGAAGTTACCGGCTCTCGCATCACCTTTAATGGAGCCCCGGCTCTTGTTGCAGCCACGGTGAAGCGTAACGAGATGACACTGCAGCTCAGGGATCAAAACGGGTTCCCGGTATGGAGGGGCTGGAGAATGAGCGGCATGAGGAATAATCAGTGACCGTCTTTCTAAATCAACAATATTCAATAATTCTATGGAGATCAGAAGTTGGCGTTCATCTCCACAACATACGAAGGAGAGGTAGTCATGGACTTTAATGCGGCACATATTCACCTGATGGTCAATCACATACCTATTTTGGCAACACTGTTTTCCATTCCGATTTTGGCGTGGGGAATCATTGCCAATCAACCGGCGATCAAAAAAGTGGCACTGGTTGGCTTTATCGTTGCCGGTCTGACGGCCGTTGTCGCCGTACAGAGCGGAGAGCGGGCTGAAGATATTGTTGAATCGGTTCCCGGCGTATCTGAGCAAGCCATTCACGATCACGAAGAGGCGGCTGAAACTGCACAGTGGCTGGCCATCGTTCTGGGAGCTGTAGCTGTTGCAGCCTTCGTTATGACGAGCAAACAGATCAGATACTCGAAACAGATAATCTGGTTTTTGCTTATCTACAGTTTAGCGGTGGGATCAATGCTGGGCTACACGGCATACCTGGGCGGTAAAATCATGCATCCCGAATTGACCGGCGATCCTCCGCCTTCCCAAAGTATGGAATCTGAAGATGATTAATGAATATTCCAGGGTAAAAAAGTGCGGACGGTTTAACCGGTATTTTTGACGTTGGTAATTTTTTTGTCTCTCAATTTTTCGAACAGAATTAAATCCTTATTTCTTAGCTTAGACCGAACATTACTGGGGGGGGCAGTTCAATTTTAATATTCAGTGCCACCAAATATTTTTTTATAAGCCTTTGTTACCAATCAGTTTCCATTATGTTTGAAAATTCATCAGAGAATAACAATTTCATCATTTATTCAACTTGTCAACATGTTGTATGAATACCTTAAGTGTGCACACATATACAGATTAACCGGGTCGTTTATAATACAAACTGAGGGCGGTTGGGGTCACAATTTTATAGTAATATTTCCATGCCAACAATTTAGCGAAAGCGTGTGAATTTGCATGACAAACGAGCCCAAAAATAACGCCGCTGTCTTCTTCACTGCTCCGACATTCTATGCCTGGTTAACTATTCTTTGCACTATTAGCCTGGCAGCTGGGTTCTTTGGATCTGTTTTTGGGCTTATCACTGACCATACAGCCCGTTTTTTCTATATGGCCGCTTACCTGACGGGCGGGTATTCCGGGACTATTCAGAGCGTAAAAGCCTTGCTGAGACTCCAGATAAATGTTGATGTACTGATGATACTGGCGGCGATGGGTGCCGCCCTCATTGACAACTGGCTGGAGGGAGCTATCTTGCTGTTCCTTTTTTCATTGAGCAATACGCTACAGGACTATGCGATGGGCAGAAGTCGCAGGGCAATCCGCTCACTGATGAAACTGCGTCCTGACAAAGCGCTTGTCCGGAATGAGGATGGAAGCGAAACGTACCGTACTGTAGAAGAGCTGGCCATCGGTGAGCTCATCATCGTCAAACCGGGCGAACGCATTCCCATCGACGGGCAGGTACAATCGGGCGTCAGCACAGTAGATCAGGCGGCCATCACAGGGGAAAGTATGCCGGTAACCAAAGAGCCGGGCAGCGAGGTATTTGCTGCTACCATGAATGAAGACGGGGTGCTGGAAATTGAGGTCACCCGCCTGGCCGGGGATACCACCCTGGCAAAGATTATCAAGTTGGTGGAAGAGGCCCAGAGCCGGAAAGCCGAAACCCAGCGCTTTTTGGATGAATTTGAATCGCGATATGCAATCGGCGTTATCCTGTTCACCACAGGATTAATATTCATTCCCTACCTGGTATTCAATCAGCCTTTTGATCCCACCTTTTACCGTGCCATGACGATCCTGGTGGTGGCATCTCCCTGTGCACTGATTATCAGTACCCCTGCCAGCATACTCTCCGCCATAGCAAATGCCGCCAGGAATGGAGTTTTGTTTAAGGGAGGGGCCTACCTGGAACAAGCCGCAGAAATTTCCACGATCGCCTTTGACAAGACGGGGACACTCACCACCGGCCAATCGGCCGTTACCGATATCATCGCCTTCAATAGCGGCAATGGTACCAGTACAAACTCCGAAAATAAACTCTTAGCCCTGGCGGCATCCGCCGAGCAGCACTCCGAGCATCATCTGGGCGCTGCCATATTAAGGGAAGTTCATATGCGAAATATTGAATTCCCGAAAGCAGAAAATGTGAGGGCTGAAATAGGCAAGGGCGTGCTGGCCCGTATTGGCAGTGATGAAGTCAAGGTGGGCAATCGTAAACTGTTTGACGGACTGCTGTACCGGCTGGACAACGAACGGCAGGCCACTATTAAAAAACTGGAGCAGAGCGGAAAGACTATCATTTATATAAGTCGCAATGGAGAGCTGAACGGTCTTCTTGTCTTTTCAGATCAGATTCGGGATCAAGCGCAGGGAGCCCTAAACAAACTGCGAGAATTGGGGATCAAAAAATTTGTAATACTTACCGGCGATCTTGAAGGTGTGGCCCGGAGGGTCGCCGACGAATTAAATATTGATGAGTACTACGCTCAGCTCCTGCCCGAAGAAAAAGTGGAAATCATCCGGAAAATGGCCCGGGATGAGGCCGTGGCCATGGTGGGTGATGGGGTAAATGACGCCCCTGCGCTGGCCAGCAGCCACCTGGGAGTTGCCATGGGTGCGGTGGGAACCGATGTGGCGCTGGAAACAGCCGACGTAGTACTGATGGCAGACGACCTTGAAAAGCTGCCCTATATGATCGATTTGGCAAGACGGGCCAAAAAGGTCGTTTGGCAGAATATAATTTTTAGTTTAGCGGTCATTGTCATGCTTGTACTTTCCGTTTTCTTTTTCAACCTGCCGCTGCCCCTTGGGGTCGTGGGACATGAGGGAAGCACGTTAATCGTCGTATTGAATGGATTGCGACTATTGCGATCGTAATATCCTGGTATAGGAGAAATCAAAAGAGAGTGGAATATTTTAGCTGCTTATCCCGGGTTTTAAGGAATTAAAAAAGATTCCAGGCTCTCGGTTGGTCTTTACTTTTCGCAGGAATCGGGGCTGATTTTGGAAGCTCTATTCTATGGTTCCAGCCAGGTGCACGTAAGAAAATCACCTACAAGGAGAGTACCATTCTCATGTAGTCGATTTAGGGATCCCTTTACATTTTTTGGATGGTATTGATGGTAATATGATATTCATGAGTACAACCGCGCCAGATATTGAAACCAGCCCAATCATTTTCTCCACCAGCGCACTGACTAAAGTGTATCAGATGGGCGTTGTGGAGGTTCAGGCTTTGCGGGGTATTGATATGGAAATTTATGCGGGCGAAGTCGTCGTTCTGCTCGGGGCATCGGGCAGCGGGAAATCTACGCTGGTGAATATCCTGGGCGGGCTGGATACGGCGACGGCTGGTCACGTGCAGTATCGTGATGTGGATCTTACCCACGCCTCGGAAAGTGAGCTTACAAACTACAGGCGCTTGAATGTGGGATTCGTGTTCCAGTTTTATAACCTCATCCCCAGCCTGACCGCCCGCGAGAACGTAGCCATTGTGACCGAGATTGCCGAACATCCCATGGAACCTGAGGAAGCATTGGCGCTCGTTGACCTGCAGGACCGGATGGATCACTTCCCGGCCCAGCTTTCGGGTGGCGAGCAGCAGCGTGTGGCCATTGCCCGGGCTGTAGCCAAAAATCCGGATGTGTTGCTTTGCGACGAGCCGACCGGCGCGCTCGACTCGAAGACAGGCATCGTAGTGCTGAAGGCGCTGCAGAAAGTGTACGAAAGCCTGGGAACGGCTACCATACTGATCACCCACAATGTCGTAATCGGGGGTATGGCCGACCGGATCATCAGCCTGCATGACGGTAAAATTGCCGGCATCAGGGAAAATGAGCAAAAAGTATCTCCGGACGAGATGGAGTGGTAACGCCATGCGTGCAATGAGTCGAAAACTGCTGCGGGATATCTCAAACATGTGGGGCATGGTGTTTGTTATCGCCCTGATGATTATCTGCGGGGCGGCCACCTATATCACCTTCCTGAGTACGCTGGATTCGCTTCGCCAATCCCAAGAGTCCTATTACCAGGACTATTACTTTTCGAATGTGTTTGCCTCACTAAAACGGGCCCCCAACTCGCTGACCAGCCGCATCCGGGAAATTGAGGGCGTTAACCGCGTGGAGACCCGGATCCAGTCGGGCGTAAACCTGGCAGTTCCCGGGTTTAACGAGGCCGTCATCGGCATGATCACCTCACTGCCCGATGAGCGCGAGCCCCTGTTGAATCGACTCTACCTGCGCGAGGGGCGGCTGCCGAATCCCTATGTGGAAGACGAGATTGTGCTGGGCGAAGGGTTTGCGACAGAGCACGAATTCAGTGCGGGAGACAAGCTTGCGGCCGTCATAAACGGGAAGAAGAAAGAGCTTACGATTGTCGGAATCGGGTTGTCGCCGGAGTTTATCTTCCAGGGACAGCCCGGCAATGCGTCGGGCGACCTGCAGCGGTTTGCCATCATCTGGATGCGGCGCGCTCCGCTGGAGGCCGCCTACGACATGGACGGCGCGTTCAACAATGCGGTACTCTCGGTAACCCGTGGTACCAATGAGAAGGATGTTATCACCCAGCTCGATCTCATGCTGAAGCCGTATGGCGGACTCGGGGCCATCAGCCGGGAAGACCAGAGCTCCCACTTTTTTATTACCGAGGAGTTCAACCAGCTCAGGCAGATTGCCACTATCATCCCCACCATCTTTATCCTGGTGGCCGCCTTCCTGCTTAATGTGGTGATCGGCCGGCTGATACGAACCCAGCGAGAGCAGATCGGTATCCTCAAAGCATTTGGGTACCGAAATACGGAGATCGGCCTTCACTATTCGCTGATGGTATCGGTGATCGTGGCGATCGGGCTGGCGGGGGGCATACTGCTGGGGTACGATCTCGGCCACCGCCTCTCCAACCTCTATGCCAATTACTACCGGTTTCCCTATCTCGATTTTGAGATGAGTGCCTGGGATATCATTGCGGCCTCCCTGATCAGTATGCTGGCGGCCTATAGCGGGGTGTTCTTTTCCGTACGCGAAGCGGTTACGCTGCCGCCCGCCGAGGCGATGCGCCCGGAGCAGCCCAAAGTATATCACCGGAGTCTGCTGGAAAAGATGGGCGCTTCGGCCCTGCTGGATCAACCTACTAAAATGATTTTGCGGCAAATGGGTCGGCAGCGAGTAAAAGTGACTTTTGGGATTGCAGGCGTGGCGTTTGCGGCTGCCCTGGTGATGTTGGGCCGCATGAGCAACGATTCGGTGAAATACTCCGTGGAGGTCGAGTTCCGCCAGGCCAACCTGTTTGATCTCGGGGTGTCATTCATTGAAGAGGTATCCGACCACGCCGTCATGGAGATACAGCGAACGCCCGGCGTGTATTACAGCGAGGGGTACCGCGCGGTTCCGGTTCGGGTGATATCGGAACACCGCAGATATCTCACAGCCATTGAGGGGCACTCCACCAATATGAAATTGCGGCAAATACTGGATACCGAACAGAAGCCTGTTACTATACCGCAGGAAGGACTGCTGATCAACCGGAAGCTCGGAGAAATTTTGAAGATAGATGCCGGAGATACGGCCACCGTTGAGTTTATGGATGGCAGCGGGCGTATCGCGCAGATACCGGTAACCGGGTTTGTCAATCAGTTTTTTGGATTGACCTGCTACATGAATATTGAAAAGCTGAACAGCCTGCTGCCCGAAAAAAATGTAGTCTCCGGCAGCTACCTGTCCATCGACCGCAGGTTTGAGGATGAAATCACCGCCACGCTGAAAGAGAGCCCCCTTGTGGGAGAGATTATATCCAAACAGCGGATGATTGAGCGCTTTTATGAAGCCACGGCCCAAACCTGGCTGATAATTGCCCTGTTTATCTCCCTGTTTGCCGGGGCCACCGCGTTCAGCGTGGTCTATAACAACGCGCGGATATCGCTTTCCGAACGCAGCCGGGAACTGGCCAGCCTGCGCGTGCTCGGGCTAACCCGCGGGGAGATCTCATACATCCTGCTCGGCGAACTGACCATTGTGGTACTGCTGGCCATCCCGATCGGATTTCTCATCGGCTGGGGATTAACCTATTTCATCGTATGGTCACTGCAAACAGAACTGTACCGTATTCCCATGAATATTACACGCGCAACCTACGCCCTGGCGGCACTGGTCGTCATTATTTCAGCCCTGTTATCGGGCTGGATGGTCCGCCGAAAATTGCACAAGCTGGATCTGATAGGCGTCTTAAAAACAAGAGAATAGAGCAATGAAAATCACAAAAAAACAAATACTCATATCGATTTTAGCCATTGTCATAGTACTGTTTGTGGTATGGGGATTTCTACCTTCTCCGGTACCGGTTAATGTGGAACAGGTCCGGGTGGCTCCGCTTGAGGTAACCATTGAAGATGAAGGCAAAACCCGGGTAGCTGACCGCTATACTATTTCGGCCCCCGTAACGGGATATTTCCTGCGCATTCAGTACGAAGTGGGAGATACCGTAACCGCCAACCAGGAGCTGTTCCAGATCCAGCCCGTCCCCGATTTGATCAGCGCCCGACAGCACGAAATGGCCCAGGCGCAGCTGGAAGCAGCCAAATCACGACTAAAGCTGGCGAAGGAGAATCTCAATCTTGCCACCGAAGAGCAACGAATGGCTGACGTTGAACTGGAGCGGCTGCAAAAAGTTTTTGATCAAGGCATAGGCAGCCGGCAGGGACTCGATAATGCCAAGCTGGCCGCCCGGCGCGCAGCCGCGCAGAAAGCCTCGGCCGAGTTTTCACTGAATATCGCCGAGCACGAGATGCAGGCGGCCGAGTCGGCGCTGCGTTCGTTCCAGGCTTCAGGCGGGCGGGAGCAGGTCGCCATTCAATCCCCTGTCAACGGCCGGCTCTTGAAAATTTACCAGGAAAGTGAGGGGACGGTACAGGCCGGGACTCCGATCCTGGAGGTCGGCGATCCATCCTCCCTGGAAATAAAGGTCGATTTGCTGTCAACCGATGCGGTGCAGGTGCGCACGGGAATGCCGGTGCGCATCAAGCGATGGGGCGATGAAATGATTTTGGACGGTATTGTTCGCGTAGTGGAACCCTCCGGGTATACCCGTATATCGGCACTGGGCGTGGAAGAGCAGCGGGTACCGGTAATCCTGGATATCCTTTCGCCCCGGCAGCAGTGGCAGGCGCTGGGCGACGGCTACCGCGTGGTGGCGGAATTTATTATCTGGCAGGGCGACGACGTGCTGCAGGTCCCTTCCTCATCCCTGTTCCGGACCGGTGAGGAATGGGGACTGTTTTCCGTCGAGGGGGGAGCGGCCCGATTTCGCACGGTGGAAGCGGGTCGTCAAAGTGGATTAAATACGCAAATCGTTAACGGATTGAGGGCCGGCGAAATCGTGCTGACCCATCCCGATGAGCGTATTGAGGATGGGGTAAGAGTGGAAATCAGAAATTGATCGATTAAAATGAAACGTTCGGTCTCCCTGTTTTTTGGAGTTTGTTGTTCGATCCTGCTGCAGCGATTGTCCAGGACACTACCGCTGCTGACGACACGACTTACCGAAATCGCGTGTTGCTTCTGCCGGCAATTGGCTTATCTCCAGAAACCGGATTTCTTTTCGGCGGGGTAGTGGTCCCGCAATTCAAACTGGAAAACGCCGGCCCTGGAACCCATTTTACCTGCAGTTTGGAGAGGCTTTTTGATCCAAAGAAAACGGTTTTACTGCCCGTACATCTTACCACCGGTATTCAATATTTATCCCATATCCCCAGTCAACTATCTGATTGTAATTTTCTCCCAGCGTTTTTCGTATGTAAATGCTGGGTACAACTTCATTGAATGGGCGCCCCACACCGGCTCGAAGTTGAGAGATTCCGTCGTCAAAAAAAATTGGATTATTTCCATAATAGGGGCTTCTGCCATTAATGCCCAGGTACCCCTCAATAGCTGATGTGCGATACAGTCCGGTTAGACCATAAAGAAGAAAAAGCATATTCTCCGATTTTTTGCGCTCAACCCAAATCGTTCCCAGCCTGAATTTAATAGCAACAGGATCCCGGATAGTACGCACATAATTGCCTATTAACGGTATGGACCAGTCATTATAATAAGCAAATGCTTCAAATCGATCACTCAATTCAGATTGCAGGCCGTTAGAATGGGCATAACCTTCTCCCATTCCAGGTTCAGGAGTAGTGGGTAACCTGACTCCCAACTCAACAAACATGTGATGATCGGGGTCTTGGGACCTTTCGATGTGCAATTTTCCACCGATATAGATATTCCCGATAATTGTACGCTCATATTCAGACAACGGAACATTAAATTCCTCCATATAACCATAATATGAGAATGGAAGCTCTACCATAACACTGGCATTTTCTGTAATTCCCAATTCCCCCCGTAATAAAGAATACGGTACTTCCTGATATCACTTCCCTCCAATTGAATTCCCTCTCATGACTGAATATCATCTTGTCCCATTCCACCAAAATTTTATTCGTTTCTGAATCACTCAGCCAGGGCGACTGGGCATAACTGAAGCTTCCCAGCAATCCAAGCATCAAACCTGATAATATTAGTTTGTTCATGAGATCATCCTCCTGATGTTACTGCTGTTTATCGCAATAAGAACTAGATCAATTTAAATATCCCTCTCTACTTGGTCATTGAATGACAGTAAAACATATGCTTTTAGGTAAGGGGAAACAGTACAAGGATAGTGAAGGGGATAAACTTAGACTTGCATAACCTTCTTAAATCGAAATGGAATGTCCATCCTGTTTTCCCTTACAATGCAATAATCTCAATCACTACAATTACTGCTGACACAATATTACATCCATAGATGTTAACAGATGGTATTCTTAAAGGGTAAGATCTGTGTAGTCATCAAGTATGAAAATGTGCTGCTAAATTTTGAACGAAAGATTCGTAGTACAAGAGGTGGAGCGTGAGAATAATATCTTACATAACAGTACTCTTGTTGGTTATTGGAATTGGGCTGCCGATCAACGCATCCGCCACTCAATGGAATGATAACATAAACAGTACCCAGCTCCCGGCACCGGCAGCCGGCCTGGAACATCCGGAATTTATATTTGCCGCAGAGGGATTCCTGTATGAATGGTTCCCGGAAGCCGATGAGGCGTCAGCTATTGCGATAAGTAATTTGATCAAGGGGGCTGACCGAAAAGAGATGCTTAAGCTGTTCAGGCAACAGGAGCAATTGTTTTTGGATGCCGTTTATGCCAGATGGAGGGGAGAGAAAGAAACAAACAGGAGATCGGTAGAAACAGATCAAGTTCGCGTTAAAATACCCCGTTAGGAGTTTTTCTTACCGCCCATATAGCACTATTCCTACACGAAAAACTGTGATTATTCAGACAATCAATAGACACTCTTTCTGTAGTATTTCAGTAACATTCATGTGTGACGACTGAATATTTAGTTTTAACTGAAACGCTGATGAAGGGATTGTAATCAACTGGTTGGAGCGATCGACATGAATAACGTTCATGAATGTATCGTGTTCAGATCACTTTCCCGGAATGGAGGCAGGGAGGCTGTAACTCATGTATAAGATCAATAAAGAACTGGCAGAAATATTTTCCGAATTGTCAGCTATATACCGGTTCAAGGGAGAGGAACACCGCTTTCGTGTAACCGCCTACCAGAAGGCCGCAACGGTACTTGAGCACTTGCAAGAGGATATCCGAAACTATATGACCGATGATCAGCTGGAGGAAATTACGGGCATCGGGGAAAGCATCGCGGAGAAGATCCGGGAGTATGTAAAAACCGGCAAGATCAAAAAATATGAGAAGCTAAAAAAAGAAATTCCCCCGGATTTTATCGAACTATTGGACGTCAAGGGCCTCGGACCGCAAACCCTGAAAACGATCTGGAAAGAGCTGAATATCACAACGCGGGCGGAACTGGTTAAGGCCCTGGAGGATGGCCGCGTGGAAGCGCTGGAGGGATTCAGGGAAAAATCGGTTCAGAATATTCTTGAAGGATTGAACGAGCAGGAAAAGGCTGACCAGCGAATATTGCTGGCGGATGCCATCGAGATTGCGGATTGGCTGGTCGAACAGTTGTCAGCTCAGCCCGGAGTGATAAAGGTACAGGTGGCAGGCAGCATCAGGCGAGGGCGGGAAACGATTGGAGATATTGACCTGCTGGTATCCGCCGAGCCCCAGAAAAGAGAACGTATTATTGATTTTTTTGCGGAGATGGAGGGCGTGCGCAAAGTGATTGCCAAAGGAGATACGAAAGTCAGCATGGTCATCGATCAGGCGCATCGGCAGGTGGACATGCGTATTATTGATGACGAGGAGTGGGGCGCTGCGCTGCTCTATTTTACCGGATCGAAGGAGCATAATGTGCACCTGCGGACCATCGCCAAAGATCGGGATCTGAAAATAAACGAGTACGGACTCTATGAATCCACCGGTAAAAAAACGAGGATCGCCGGCAAGACAGAGGAAAGTATCTACAAAAAACTGGGGCTGACCTGGATACCGCCGGAACTGAGAGAAAACACCGGGGAAATTGAACAATCGGCTCAAAATAAGCTGCCAACGTTAGTAACTGTGGATGATATAAAGGGGGAATTCCACACCCATTCCAAGTGGTCTGATGGCCTCCAAACCATAGAGGAGATGGCTCGATATGCGCGGGATGAAATGAGCTACAGCTACATGGTGCTCACCGATCACTCCAAGTCATCGCGCATAGCCGGGGGACTCAATGAACAGCGGTTCCTGGAACAGTTCGAAGAGATTGACCAGATCAACCAAAAGATGGGCGGGCACTTCATTAAAAAGGGAGTGGAAGTGGACATCCTGCCGGACGGAAAGCTTGACTTGGAAGACAGTCTGCTTGAGCAGATGGACTGGGTGGCAGCTTCCATTCACAGCCATTTTAACCGCGACAATACCGATCGTATCCTGGCCGCCTGCGAGAGCCCGTTCGTGAACGCCATCGGTCACCCGTCAGGCCGCCTGATTGGAAAGCGAAAGGCCTACCCGCTGGATATCGAAAAAGTGATTGCCAAGGCCGTTGAAACCGGCACGGCTTTGGAGATCAACGCCCAGCCCCAGCGGATGGACATCAGCGGAGAATGGGCCAAAATGGCTATTGAAAAGGGAGTAATGCTCGTAATAGGAACGGATGCCCACGATTTGGCCAATTTCAAATACATGAGCCAGGGGGTGACAACAGCCCGCCGCGGTTGGTGCCAGAGAGAGCACATCATAAACACGAGAGAGTGGAACGGGGTAGAAAAATTCGTGACCGCTAAACGTGAAGCGCTCGGTGTCAAAAGCAGCTGAGCAACAACGACTGGAAAATAAACAAAGAGGCGCATTATGAATAACAAATCTATGCTAACCAGTAATGAACTTTCAATAGACAAGCTGTATCGAAACTGCAACCCGGAGGATTTTACGTTTTCGACCACCGATGAGCTCGAGCCGCTGGAACAGCAGATGATCGGGCAGGACCGTGCGCTGGCATCGGCAAACTTCGGGATTCGGATGCATCGGGACGGCTACAATATCTACGCGCTGGGAGCGGAAGAGACGGACAAACGCAATCTGCTGGAACTACTCATCAAGAGCGAAGCGGAAAACCAGGAGGTGCCGGCCGACTGGAGCTACGTCTGTAACTTCGGGGATGAGCACCAGCCCATTGCACTGCAGCTGCCGGCGGGTAAAGCAGCGCGGCTTCGCACGATGATGGAAAGTCTTGCGGATGATCTCCCGAATGTACTTACCAGCGCATTTGAGAGTGAGGAATACCAGAATCGCCGGCAGACTATTGAAGAGCAGCTCAAAGAGGAGGAGCAGACCGCCTTTTCTGAGCTTCAGCAGCGAGCTGTATCGCAGGGGCTGACCCTCATCACAACGCCCGTGGGATATTCGTTCGCACCCACCAAAGACAACCGGCTGATGACCCGGGAAGAGATGCAGCAGCTTACCGGGGAGGAGCGCAAGGCGATTGAAGAACAGATCCAGATCTTCCAGAAAGAACTTCAAAAAGTGCTGCGGCAGGTCCCCGAACGGCAGCGTAAATTTCGGGCGATGCGCGAAAAATTGAACAAGGAATTCACACAGTTCTCGGTGCGTGGGTTGCTCGAGGAGATAGAAGCCGAATTCAGTGGTCAACCGAAAGTCCTGGAATACCTGAAGCATGTTCAGGATGATATTGTGGAACATGTGGAAGGGATCATCAACCCCGGCGGTACAAATCCATTTATCCAGGCGATGACCGGGAAGCAGGAGACGAACATCCCCTCCAGCGAGCATCCCGTACTCTGGCGGTATGGCGTGAACGTGATGATCGACAATGCCACGGCCAGGGGTGCGCCTGTCATTTACGAGGATAATCCCACGTATAATAACCTGATTGGCCGGATTGAGCATGTTTCGGAGATGGGGACTCTCACAACCGACTTTACCTTTATCCGTCCCGGGGCCCTGCATCGTGCAAATGGCGGATATCTGCTGGTGGATGCGCTGCGTCTGCTTACCCAGCCCTTTGCCTGGGAGGGGTTGAAGCGCGCACTGCAAAGCAACCAGTTAAAAGTGGAGTCTCCGGGCGATATGTATGGGCTATTCAGTACCGTTACCCTGCAACCCGCCGCAATAGACCTGGATGTGAAGGTGGTGCTGATCGGCAGTCGTTTCCTCTATTACCTGCTCTGTGCCTATGATCCTGACTTTATGAATCTCTTCAAGGTGGAGGTGGATTTTGAAGACGAGATCGACTGGAATAGCGATAACCAGCACCTCTATGCCCGGCTTATTGCGGGATTGCTCCGCAAATATAATCTGAGTCCGATGGATCGCGGCGCTGTATCGCGCATGATTGAGCACACCTCGCGGATGGTGAGCGACAACGAGAAAGTCAGCACGCACATCCAAAAAGTGATTGACCTGTTGCGAGAGGCCGATTTCTGGGCCGGCCAGGATGGCAAAAAGGTCATCGGTCGCGATGCGGTACAACAAGCCATTGAGCAACAGATCTATCGATCTGGACGATTGCGCGACCGTATCCGTGAAGAGATGATCCGCAAGAATATTTTTATCGATACCGAAGGCAGCAAGGTGGGACAGGTCAACGGCCTGTCGGTGGTAATGCTGGGGAACAGCATGTTTGGTCATCCCACAAGGATAACCGCCCGCGTTCAGCTGGGCCGCGGGCAGGTCATAAATATTGAGCGGGAGGTCGAGATGAGCGGTCCCATTCACTCCAAGGGGGTGCTCATTCTTTCATCATTCCTGGGCGCCCGGTACGCCTCCGAAAAGCCGCTTTCGCTCAATGCCAGCCTCGTGTTTGAGCAGTCGTACGGCGGGGTAGAGGGAGACAGCGCTTCATCCACCGAATTGTATGCCCTGCTTTCGGCCATCGGCGAAATACCGCTTAAACAGTCAATTGCCGTCACGGGATCGGTCAACCAGCATGGCGAGATTCAGCCTATCGGCGGCGTAAACGAAAAAATTGAGGGTTTCTTCGATCTCTGCAACGAGCGCGGCCTGACCGGCGAGCAGGGGGTCCTGATACCCCGGGCCAATGTCAAAAACCTGATGCTGAAGCATGACGTAGTGCAGGCAGTTGAAAAGGGTCGATTCCATATTTATCCCGTCGAAACCATCGATGCAGGAATGGAGCTGCTGACCGACCTGGAGATGGGCCGGAGAAATATTGAAGGCCGGTTCCCCAAAGGAAGCATTAATCAACTGGTTGAGGAAAAACTGGACCGATATGCCGCCATCCGCCAGCAATATGCTATGCCGGGTAACGGCTTAAAACAGAAAGAGGAGAGCAACTCATGAACCTGACCAAAATATTGATCGCTCTGGACTCCTCGACTGGAACCACAACACTTATGAAAATAGCGGCTGAGCTGGCTCATAAAGCAGATGCTGAGCTTTTGGCCCTTTATGTTGAGGATATTGAGTGGTTTGAAGCCAGCAAACACAGCTTTACCCAGCAAATAAGCAGCTATACCGGAGAGATTATTCCATTTTCCGAACAGCATATTACCATTCAGTCAAAAGCGTTGAAACGGCTGCTGCAAACCACCCTCACTGACATCGGGCGGCTGATGAATATCCGTTATAGCTACCACGAGGTTCGGGGCGTGGTCAATAAAGAGCAACTGGATGCCGCTGCCCGGGTAGACCTGGTTGTGGTACGGCGGGCTGAACATCCGGTGAGGCATCCCTACAAACTGAGCCGCTCGGCAAGAGAGCTGGCTGAACAAAGTCCCGTGCCGGTATTGGTCTGGAATGCCGGCAGCAACTGGCCGCAGTCATTTATCGGGATCTGCAGCACGCCTGACCGCAGCAGCCCGGTTATAGACTGGACAGTCTCCCTGGCAGATATCATGAACCGGAGGGCCTACCTGTTTTGGCCGGCCGAACTCGATCTGAACCTGGACGATATGAAAAGCAACACCCCGCTTTCGGTCTCATTTGAGACCGTGAAAAAGATCAGTGAACGCCACCACGACCTTTCTCCCGAAGAGCTGAAATACTACCGCAATGAACTGCTGATCATCTCGCGCGACAACCTGACTCAGAACCCCGGTGAATACCTGGAAGCATTGACGAATTCGGTGCTTTTGCTGTAGAAGGTATTTATAGTAGTATATGTGATTATGCAGGTTCTCAAATCTGTATGGCATCCGCATAGATTAGTCCTGTGTTTTTGATTTCCGGATGCGTCTTGTGCAGGGTCCCTAGTACGACGTTCGATCGGACCTCTCTTGCAATGAATGGTTTTGTTGCTCCCAACAACGGGTCATTGGCACCCCCTCCAAATATCATTGAGTGATATCCGTCCTGCCGGAACGTGTTATAAACGTATCGCAATAGGGCTTCCATAATTGCGGGATCCCGATCCATTACGGCGTACTCTGCAATAGTAATATCGCGAAGGGCTTCTCCCGTATTCGGCAAGCGGGCTGCTCCGGCAATCGATGCGGCCAGGTTGTAAAGCATGCGGCTGAGTTCCATCCTGAGACCATATTTCAGAATCCGGTTCTTTTTGAGGGCAGTCATATCCCATGCTGAACAAACTCCCACTATTTCATTTCCCAATAGAGCAAGGAAATAATTTTCAATGCCGAATAGGGGCCTTTGAGTAAGATTTTGCAGAAAGAGATCCCCGTTCATTTCTGGAGCGAGGAATTTATTTGTATGCTCTTCTTTGAGCAGCTCTACAATGGCATTGATGTCCGCTGGCTGAGCTCTCCTGACGGTGTATGTACGGCTTAACTGTTTTGGGAACAGCAGTAAAATATTGACCATCGAAATTTGACCGACAACTCTTGGAGAAAAAAATCCGTGCTCAGACAACTTCATTGCAGGAATATTTCGATCCATAATGTATGCATAAATGAATTTGATCTGCCTGTTTTTTGAGATTATCCCGGACAGGCGATCTGACAATAATTTCAGGAACTCCCGACCCAGCCCATGTTGGAACACATGCATGTTTCCCAGGTAAATCACATCGGTAACACGTTGGTTGATATACCGTTTTTGGTACGATGTGAACACATATCCCAAGAGTTCATCATTCCTGAAAAGTCCCAGGCAACGGTAGTTATAGGAGGTTAGTCTGGGAATCGCGAAGATATCCGGAGAGCGGTCAAAATGGATCTGAAATCTCCCGGCTTTTACCGGTGATTGGCTTGTTAAACGGAGCAGTCTCTCGTTCCATTCCTGTCCCAGTACTCGTAATTCATAGCGGGAAGAATCGATCGATTTATTGTCAATTTGTTTAATTTTCATCACCGGTAATTGTAAATGGGACCAGGTTGTAGAAGGGGAATCGATCCTGTTCCAACAGCCGCTCTCCCGATGCATAATTGAGCTGAATGTTGCCAGGCAATTGTGCAGGAACGATGCCGGACGAATGGATATAACGGATCAATCCGCGGGCATCCTCACCGGCTTTTTGGGAAATGACCTCCATCAGCGTCATGAAGTCCTCCTCCGTCAGCCAGTCGCTGACGTTTGAAAGTGCAAATTTGTTGTATCGGCCGCGGTCCGCCGTATCCAGAATATCTGTATATGAGATTTTGATGAACTGAAGGCGGTCCCGCTCGTTTTGTAAACGCTCCCGGCCTTCTGGCGTGAGATAGGAGGGCAGGGCTTCTTCAAACAGTACCCGGTTGAATAGCACAAGTTGCAGCATCCAGTTTTGGCGAACCGGGGTGTTGGTGCAGAAACCTCTGAACTTGGCATAAAACCGCAGCCCGATGTTCTGATCCCCCATATGAATTAAGCCTTGCTCGGCGATGCCCCCTTTGCGATAAAGACGACGATGAAACATCAGTTTGAAAAGATTTTTCAGCAGGCCGGTCCGTAGCTTCTGATCGAAATACGCTTTCTGCTCCTCGATACTTCTCGTCTCAAATAATCCCAACATTTTGTGGTAGCCCCCCAACAGCCATCGTCCCAACGGGGAAAAACGGGCGATGTAGGTTTCATACCTGCCGAGATGAATAGGGCCTTGCTCGAATATCCGTTTCTGATTCCTCCAGTATTTCACTTCCGAGGCAGGCAACTCCGGTTTGATCAAATTAAATAACTCTGTTCTGTTCGCTGTATCTGAAGGCAGGTATCCCAGGAAAAGGGCTGCCTCTTCGGTTTTTAAAATTGCGGCCGCCTTTAGCTTGAGATTGGAGAGAAACAGCTGTGATTCCGCAATATCCACGGCATCGATTTTAATTGACTCATGAGTGTTAACCAGCAATTCAAGCGGTACTTCACCCGCGCTGGCGATGCACAAGATTCGATCACCCGGAACCGGTTTCAGCGCTCGAAGCTCGCTTTGGGGATCGTCCTGGGAAACTCCAAAATCGTATAGAAACTTTCGTTTGAACATTTCTGAACCGGTCTAAAATGACCATGTAAGTTTGATCCCCAGAGCATGCCTGTTATTTCGATCAAACATACGTACGCTTAAGGGAGTGCTGGTTATTTCTACCGGTATTCTTTCCCATTTTTCACCTTTAGAGGCAGAGCCAATAATTGCCCCGATTACCACCCCTGCCAGGGAACCAGCGGCTGCACCCATCAAAAATGCTTCACCATCCGAAAATTCAATGGTGCACCATTGATCATCAGGATCACAAGATTCATTAGAAGCCAGGGTAATGATTCCGATGGTAAAGGCACCTATGCCCCCACCGACCAGTGCACCGCGACCTGTTTTCCGAACTTCCTTGCGTATTTCAAGCTGTTCAATAGCATTGATGGGAATTTCCGTCCAGGAATTTGGTGAGTATACTCCTGTAACCAGAATCCTGTCTTGCGTAATGCTATCCACCTGGCCTGTAATGATGCTATCCGAAACAGCTGGAGCGGTGATCCTGATATGATCGCCTTCGTGTACCCCTTTAATCTGTGCTAAAACGGTATCCGGAAGCCCTCCGACAAATAGTACAAGCAGTAGTGCTGTAGTTTTCATTTCCTTTCTCCATGATGAGTTCAGAACTTTTTGTATTGGAATTTCCAGCTCCAGTGGGCAATAGCTCGCTTTTGGCTGTCCAGGTCATTTACCGGTTCCAGCTTACACGGATATAGGTTTCAGCATCGTAGGAGATCTCCAGTTCTCCCCGGTAGGCCTGGTTTAATGCATCACCAATTCGCCGGGGCAGGTGTATGCCCGTGGTCGAAATAAGGGTGCTGCCGTTGTCTGTATCTATCTCCATAATACGTTCCAGCGGATGTTCCTGGCTCTCTGTCCGTTCCAGGTTTTTTATCATGTGCATAATCTCCTTGCGATGCTCCTCAAAGAAGGATCCGCTTATTTCCACAGTTCCAGCGGGATAATGGTCCCGAATTCGCCTGCATGCGGGACACAGCTCTTTATATGCCTGTTCAGAAACCTCTTCCCATCTCCATCGTCCTTCAATGAATGAGGCTCCACAGGTCGGACATTTTGTAGGTTCTTTGTATTTTTTCTTCTCCCGATACACATCGGATCGTTCATCTTTGAATATTCGGGCACGATCCTGCTTAAAGATGTGTCCTTTTTTCTTGCGTTCCATTCTGATTTTCTCCTTACTTTATAAAATCTTTTTCGATTTCTTTTTGATAGCGATAGAGATATTTCAAAAACCACTCATTTGCATGACGCGTAACCTCTTCAAGCGTTCCCGGTTCTTCAAAAAGATGCGAGGCGCCGGGAATAATTGTAAGCTTCTTGATGCAACGCATCTTTTTGAACGCCTGCTGATTGAGTTTGATCACCGGGGTGTCCAACTCACCTGCCAACAGCAATATGGGGCTTTTGACTGATTCCAATACCCGTTCGGCCAAATCCGGGCGTCCACCGCGGGAAACAACGGCCTTCACAACCTCAGGCCCCAATACTGCGGCAGCCCTCAGTGCCGAAGCGGCCCCAGTGCTGGCTCCAAAATATCCTGCATTCAGCTGCTTGTAATCTTGTTGACTTTTGAGCCATTCTGTTGCCTTGACAAGTCGCTGGGTTAGAAGATCAATATCGAACCGTGTTTGGTAGTTTAGATCTTCCTTCTCTGTCAGCAGGTCAAAAAGCAACGTGGCAAATCCTTGGGTTTCAAGGGTGTAAGCTACAAAACGATTGCGTGGACTTAGCCGGCTACTTCCACTGCCATGAGAAAAGATTACTAAGCCCTTTGAATTATCCGGCACCACGATATCACCTTTCAGCATTACGTCATCAGCGGGTATATCCAGTTCTATTTTCATGATCCGGTTGAATGAATTATTTTACCAGCTATATTTAATACTGGCCATTCTATGGCTCTCTTGCTATAGGAAATTGACGGATACGCTTGTAGGGTCGACTATTACGGTTAGCAAACTGATCTGACTTTACCATCACTTTGATGTAGGAAATCCATCTACAAGCTAAAGCATGGATTCCCTCTGTCGCCTGTCCCCCCGGATTGGATATACTTTTATCAAATGAAAAAAATGAGAGAATCCAATGCCCGAGAAAGAGATCATAGAACCCCCAGTTCAGCCTGTTTCCCCCAATATGGCTAATTACGAGCAGGAGTATAAATCCTTTAGGTGGGAACAGGTTCTTGACGAGTTATCAGGTTTCCCCGGCCGGGAAGGCTTAAATATAGCCCATGAAGCGGTGGACCGGCATGCTGTGGGGAAAAAGGGAGCAAAGGTGGCGTTGCGCTGGATCGCCGAAAACGGGACAAGCCGGGAGTTTACATATAATGAACTGAAGCAGGAGACCGACCGTTTTGCCAATGTGCTGGTAAAATTGGGCATTCAGAAGGGAGATGTAGTATGCACGCTGACGGGTCGCATACCGGAACTGTATATCACGGCGCTGGGCACCCTCAAAAATGGCAGCGTATATTGCCCTTTATTTTCCATCTACGGTCCTGAACCGATCTACCAGCGACTGAGCAAGGGAAAAGCCAAGGTTTTGGTTACCACGGAGACGCTGTACCGGAAGAAAGTAGCCGGGCTGATGGATCGTCTTGAACATCTCAAATATGTGCTGTTGACCGATGTGGAAAAAGAGCAGAACGACCACATCCGCTCCCTGCCAAAACTGATGGGTCGGGCCAAAAGCAGCTTTAAAGTTGTTGCCACAGCCCCCGAAGACAGGGCGTTGCTGCACTTCACGAGCGGTACCACCGGCATGCCCAAAGGCGTCGTACATGTACACCAGGCCGCCCTGACGCACTACATCACCGGCAAGTATGTGCTGGATTTTCACCCCGACGACCGGTTTTGGTGCACCGCCGATCCCGGCTGGGTGACCGGCACTTCGTACGGCATCCTGGCGCCCCTGATGCACGGCATCACCAACATTGTGGTGGAGGCCGAATTTGATGCGAGGCTCTGGTATAGCATTCTCGAAGAACAGAAGGTCACTGTCTGGTACACCGCTCCCACGGCCATCCGGCGGCTCATGCGGATGGATATTGATGTGCGCAAAGAGTACGATTTGCGTGCACTGCGACTGATTCTCAGCGTGGGGGAGCCCCTGAATCCTGAAGCGGTGCGTTGGGCACAGAAAACACTGGGCATGCCGATTCTCGACAACTGGTGGCAGACCGAAACCGGGGGCATTATGATCGCCAACTATCCTTCCATGCCGGTTAGGCCGGGATCGATGGGCAAGCCGCTGCCGGGGATCAAAGCTGCCATCATCACACCCGACAATAAAGAAGCTGAACCTGCCCTGATAAACACGCCTGGTGATTCCGGTCACCTGGCCCTGAAAGCGGGGTGGCCCTCAATGTTCCGGGGGTACCTGGATGAGCATGAGCGATATGTGAAATGCTTTGCCAACAGTTGGTATCTCACCGGTGACCTGGCCAGCCGCGACGAGGATGGCTACTTCTGGTTTGTGGGTCGCGCCGACGACATCATCAAGACGGCCGGGCATATGGTGGGCCCATTCGAGGTGGAAAATATATTGATGGAGCACCCGGCCGTGGCAGAGGCGGCGGTGATCGGAAAGCCGGACCCGATGATGGGTGAACTGGTGAAAGCGTTCGTCACCCTGAAGAGTAATTTTGAAGCGACCGAAGAGCTCAACCTGGAGATTAAAGGGTTTGCGCGGGAACGACTGGGACCGGCCGTGGCCCCGAAAGAGATCGAGTTCACCGATGAACTGCCAAAAACCCGAAGCGGAAAAATCATGCGCCGGTTGCTCAGGGACCAGGAAAGAGAAAAGGTTGAAAAATAATCACGGTAACAGGAGAAACAGATGCCAACAAAAAAGAAGGCGGCCCCGAAAAGCGCCACGTCCACAACTATTGGAAATGAAAAGAAGGTGCATCTTCTTCACCAGATGAAGCGTATCCGGGCGATGGAAGAGAAAGCGTATGAGCTCTATACACAGGAAAAGATCCGGGGATTCCTGCACCTGTACGACGGTGAGGAAGCGGTGGCCGTGGGCGTCATCGAAAATCTGCAGCCCAAAGACAGTATTGTTGCGACATACCGGGAGCATGGGCATGCCCTTATCCGTGGAGTATCCATGGACAGCATTATGGCGGAGATGTATGGCAAAGCCGAGGGGTGCAGCGGCGGCCGGGGCGGATCGATGCACCTGTATGACAAGGCGACCAATTTTTTCGGTGGATCCGCAATTGTGGCCAACGGGCTGCCGATGGCGGTAGGTGTGGCTTTTGCCTATAAAAGGCAAAAAAACAACGCCATCGCCTGCTGCTTCTTTGGAGAAGGTGCTGTTGATGAAGGGGAGTTCCACGAATCGCTGAACCTGGCCTCCCTTTGGGAGCTGCCGGTCCTGTTCGTCTGTGAAAACAATCTCTATTCCATGGGAATGCCCTTCGAGCTTGCCGAGGCGGAGACCAACCTCGTCAGAAAGGCGGAATCTTATGATCTGAAGGCCGAACATGTTGACGGCATGGACGTACTTTCCGTGATGCAGGCCAGCGAGAAAGCCATCACATACGTCAGGGAGCGGCAAAAGCCGTTTTTCCTGGAGTGCCAGACCTACCGCTACCGGGCCCACTCCATGTTTGACCCCGAACGATATAGAACCAAAGAAGAAGTCAAGGAGTGGAAAAAGCGGGATCCCATAACCACATTCACGGAAACACTGAAAGCTGAAGGCATCCTTTCCGAAGAAGAGCTAAAAAAATTGCAGGACAAGGTTGCGGATGAAGTGGAGGCCGCGGTTCAATTTGCAGAAAATGGCACGGAAGAACCGGTCGAAGACCTGGCCCGGTATGTTTACAGTGATTAACAAGGAAGGAACCATGGAAACTACAACACAACAAACGATGACCTACCGCCAGGCAGTACGAGAGGCGATGCGTGAGGCCCTGCAAAAAGACGACCGCGTATTCCTGATGGGGGAAGATGTGGGTCGCTACGGCGGCTGCTTCAACGTCAGCGAGGGAATGCTGAAAGAGTTTGGAGAAGATCGCATTATCGACACCCCGCTTTCGGAGTCGGGATTTACCGGGTGTGGAATCGGGGCGGCGGTGGCCGGTATGCGTCCAATCGTGGAAATAATGACCGTCAATTTCAGTCTCCTGGCCGCCGATCAGATTATTAACACGGCAGCCATCCTGCAGTATATGTCCGGCGGACAATTTAATGTACCCATTGTCATCCGAATGGCCACGGGCGGGGGCAAGCAGCTGGCCGCCCAGCACTCGCGAAGCATGGAGGGATGGTATGCCCATATCCCGGGACTAAAGATCCTGGTCCCAGCTACAATTGAGGATGCGCGCAGCATGCTGTGGCCGGCGCTCGAAGATCCCGACCCGGTACTGATATTCGAAAATTCCACCCTCTATAATTACCAGGAAGAATGGTCGGGCAATGGAGCAACCGTTGACATCAGGTCAGCCAAAGTTCGACGCCAGGGCCGTGACGTCTCGATACTCACCTATGGCATTGGGCTGTATAAATCCCTGGAAGCTGCCGAGATGCTGGCCGAAGAGGGCATTGAGGCCGAAGTGGTGGACCTGCGCGTATTGCGGCCCCTTGATGATGAAACGATTCTTTCCTCCGTGGCAAAAACAAACCGTGTCGTTATCGTAGATGAAGGATGGAAGAGCGGCGGTATTTCTGCGGAACTGAGCGCGCGGATTATGGAGCACTGTTTCTACGACCTCGACTGCCCGGTGGAGCGGGTTTGTGGCGAGGAGGTACCCGCCCCGTATGCCAAACATTTGGAGCAGGCCGCCCTTCCCCAACCTCAAAACATTGTAGATGCTGTCAAAAAAATGGGAGGTCTCCATGGGTAAGTTCATCATGCCGAGCCTGGGTTCCCAGATGATAGAGGCCAAGCTGATCAAATGGCTGGTAGCGCCCGGCGATACCGTTAAAAAAGGCGACATCATCGGGGAGATAGATACGGAAAAAGGACTGATCGACATCGAGGTTTTCGAAGACGGCGTCATCACAGAACTGGTGGCCAAAGAAGGTGATGTGGTGCCGGTGGGATCGGTGATGGCAGTTATCGATGGCAAGGGAGAAACGAAGAAGGAGAAAGTGGAATTGACGGAAGCTCCAGAAGAGAAGAAGGAGAAAGTGACAGGAAATGGAGAGCAGAAAATCCCTGCCGGGAAACCAAAATCGAAAGAAAAAGAAGTCTCATTGCACCGGATTAAGGCGTCTCCACTGGCGCGGCGCGTGGCCGAGGATCTGGATGTCGATATCAGCAAAGTGGAGGGATCGGGAGTTGGCGGCACCATCCATCGGAAAGATGTAGAAGCATTTGCTCAACAAGCGACGGCTGATGAAACGTTTGATAAAGAGGTGGAGATGGCGGAAAAGATATCTACTATGGAAACACAGAAAAACATGCGCCAGTCGATTGCCACAGCTATGAGCCGGTCCAACCGGGAAATACCGCACTACTACCTGGAGACAGAAATCGATATGAAAGTGTCACTGGAATGGCTGGAGGAACAGAACAAAAAACGCCCGGTCAATGAACGCCTGCTCCCCCCGGTACTGCTTATAAAAGCGGTGGCCAATAGCCTGTCGGAGGTCCCGGAACTGAACGGCTTCTGGACGGACGAGGCGATGCATATCGAGGAGGGCATTCACGTGGGATTTGCGATCTCGCTGCGCCGGGGCGGACTGGTCATTCCGGCGATCTTGAATGCCGATATAAAATCAATGGACGAAATTCGAGCAGAATTTGTCGACATGGTGATGCGGGCCCGGGAAGGTCATCTCCGCAGCCGGGAACTGAGCAGTTCCACGATGACCATCACCAGCCTGGGCGAACGGGGCGCCGAAAAAGTGTATGGCATTATTTATCCCCCGCAGGTGGCCCTGGTCGGGTTTGGAAAGATCACGGAACGCCCCCGTGCGGTCGACGGATCGATCGGCATTCGGCCCGTGCTTTCCACCGTGCTGGCGGGCGACCACCGCGCCACCGACGGACATACCGGCTCCCGTTTCCTGGAAACACTAAACGATCAACTTCAGCATCCGGATACATTATGAGTGCACCCGATATCATTGCCATTATTAAAAAGCACCTTCACCGGGTAGCCCCGGAAGCGGACCTTGAGACGCTGCAGCCCGATGAGGATTTAGGCCGTGCCCTGGATATCGATTCGATGGATTTTTACAACATGATGGTGGCGCTCAGTGAAGAGCTAAAGGTGGATATCCCGGAAGAAGAATACAGTACGCTCAGGAGCCTGAACAGGATCCGTCAATTCTTAACGGAATCGGTCAATAAGTAATCGGCTATCATTCAATATATGGCAAAAGCAGGCAAAAGTGACCTCAAGTTATTCGCTCTTAATACATCCCGGGAACTGGGAGAAGGAATATCCAAAACGCTGAAGATTCCCTTAAGCAAACACGAAGAGCGCGATTTCGAGGATGGGGAACACAAAATCCGCTCACTTGAAAACGTGCGAAACGGTGATGTGTATGTTGTACAGTCGTTATATGCCGATGACCAGCAGAGCGTCAATGACAAGCTGTGCCGACTGTTGTTTTTTATCGGTTCCCTGTGGGATGCCGGCGCCCGACAGGTGACGGCAATTACCCCCTATCTTTGTTATATGCGAAAGGATCGGAAAACCAAGCCGCGGGACCCGGTCACCACCCGGTACATCGGGACGCTGTTTGAGGCGGTAAACACTTACAGAATCCTTACCATGGATGTACACAACCTTCAGGCCTATCAGAATGGGTTTCGTTGTCGTACGGAGCACCTGGAAGCCCAGGAACTATTTGCCGAATATTTTGCCAAGGCACTTGGCCAGGAAGAACTAGCCGTAATGTCCCCGGATGCAGGTGGCGTGAAGCGCGCCGAGCAGTTTCGGCAGCGGATGGAGCGGGCCACTGGCCAGTCCATCCCGCTTGTATTCCTCGAAAAAATACGCAGCAAAGGGGTTGTGAGCGGAGAAACGGTGGTAGGACAGGTCGAGGGGAAAACCGTGATTATTATTGATGATCTGATCAGCAGCGGGACGACGCTGGCCCGGGCTGCCAAAGCGTGCGTAGAGATGAATGCTCGGGAGGTATATGCCGCGGCCACTCACGGCGCCTTCCTGGGAAAAGCTGCGGAAGTACTTCAGGAAAAAACACTACTGGAAATCGTCATTACGAACTCCATTCCCCCGTTTAGGCTGCCCGAGCAATTAATCAACCAAAAAGTAAAAGTGCTGGATATCGCTCCCCTGCTGGGAGAGGCAATTTTACGGTTATATAACGGCGGATCGCTCATTGAGCTGATGGATCCCATTGATGAATAATCCTGAATTATGGCTGTATCGGACCGAGAAACGGGTATTGCATCAGATGATATTTCCCTGGAGGAAAAAGTCCGCTTCCTGAAAGAGAAGAAAAACTATCCTCATCCCACCGCCGATGTCAAAGCAGTCAAAACGCATATGTCCTGGGTGTTCCTGACCGACCAGTTCGTCTATAAACTAAAAATCCCGTTTCGCTACGATCACTTGAAATTACTGACTCCGCCGGCTCGACATCACAATTGCCTGGAGGAGATCAGACTTAACAAACGGCTGGCCGAGGATATCTACTTGGGGGTTACTCCACTTTCTGTAGATAAGGAGGGAAATCTTGTGCTGGGAGAAGGAGAACGGGCCGTTGACTGGCTGGTTAAAATGAAGCGGCTTCCAAAAAAAACAATGCTGGAACAGAGGATAAAAATCGGTACAAAGATATCCGAAGTTCAACTACAACCGGCGGCGGAACTGCTCACGAATTTTTATTTGGATGCCCAACCGCTCCATGTATTGCCAAAAGAACAGCTGGAACAGATGAAATCAACGCTGGAAGAGTCCCGGGCCGAGCTACTGTCTCCGGAATTTAATATAAATCACCCGATGATAAATCGAGCGTATGATAAACAGATGGCATTTATTGATGAGCATGTTGATCTGTTCAAAAAACGAATTGCTGAAGGACGAATTATTGAAGGGCATGGCGATTTGAAACCGGATCATATCTGCCTGGATCCCCCGGCTGTCATCGACTGCCTGGAGTTCAGCAAGCAGTTGCGAACGCTGGATGTGCTTGATGACCTGGCCTTCCTGGGATTGGAATGTGACCGGTTTGGAGCACCCTGGGTCGGGGAATATTTCATCAGGCATTATGCAAAACACGCTGAAGATGCATCTCCAGCAAAACTAATCAGCTTTTATAAAAGCTATAGAGCAATTATCCGGGCGCTGTTGTCTGTTCGCCACCTCAGGGAAGAACAGTACCAGGGAGATCCCAAATGGAGGGAAAGAGCAAAAAATTATTTAAAGCTAGCTGAAGAATATATGGTTCTTATCCAATGGTAACAGTTACTCTTTATGAGCTATTTGGTAGGGGTGCATATACTGCAGCATTTGATCGATAAGATTGGTTTGCTGCCGGGCCAAGTTGCTGAGATCTGTGGGATCACCATTCATCATCATATAGATACAGGCTAATTCGGACAGCTTCCAATCTTTATAGATATAGTCGGGGTTGCCGCGGTAGATCCTGTAGAAATGATCCCCAATCGGCAAGTTCAGGGTTTTGAAAATCTCGATGGTACGCTGCACTGAATTTTCAACTATTTTAGCCTTATCGTCTTCTACCTGTAGTAAATCGCTCGCATAGTAGCTGCACTTTCGAATGCGAAGAATATCCAAAAACCGCATGATCTCTTTGGATCGGTATTCATCATAGAGAATGTGCAGTGATTTCTTCATGGGTTTGTTTGTCGTTTTGCATGTTTTCCAAAATACAACCAGCGACTATAGCATTGATGTAAGCAATAGCTTGCTGTCGATGTGGAATTTTCACCTACACTCATTGTTTGAATAATGCATCGGTAATGACTTTCACATACTTTCCCCTATTAAATTGGCAAAAAAATTGAATAAAATAGTTTAAAAGGGAAGATGTGAAAATATAGCTAAGTAACTGTTTATATTTGTTTTATATCGTAAGATATATGGATAATATTTCCGGAAAGCATTAGAACAAGGATCAAATTGAATAAAATGAAATGTGCGATAGGGATTGACGTGGGAGGAACAAAAATTGAAGCGGCCCTGGTAGATGAGAAGGGACAAATTCATGAAAGGATGCTCATTGAAACCGATGTCCCTCACGGGTATGCCGCCGTTAAAAAGCAAATCATCTCTTTAGTAGAAACATTAATCAACAACCACAAGGGGGCGCCACCTGTGGGAGTGGGAATTGGAGTTGCGGGCCAAATTGACAAGGGGAAAGGTCTCGTTAAATATGCCCCCAACTTAAATTGGGAGAATGCCCCCATCAAATCGGATCTTCAAAATAAGTTACAGCTTCCCGTTATCGTGCTTAATGATGTCCGCGCCATTACCTGGGGAGAATGGCTGTATGGGGCGGGAAAAAATTGCGATCACCTGGTCTGCATTTTTATCGGTACCGGTATCGGGGGTGGGATTGTCAGTAATGGGAAGATGCTGGAAGGGGCCAGCAATACGGCGGGCGAAATCGGGCATATGACGGTAGATATGCATGGACTGGCCTGCCATTGTGGAAACAGGGGCTGCCTGGAAGCACTGGCCGGCAGCTGGGCACTGGCCCGGGATGCAGCCGAAGCGATCCAGAAGGATCCAGAATCGGGGAGCCTGATCCTGGAGCAGGCCGGTGGTGAGATCCAAAACATCAAAGCCAAACATGTTATTGAGGCATATCATAAAAATGATGAACGGGCTCGTCAGCTTGTCAACCGGGTGGCGGATGCCCTGGGTGCGGGGTTGGCGGGACTGACAAATATCTTGAATCCAGAGCGTATAATCGTGGGTGGCGGCGTGCCCGAGCACCTTCCCGGCCTACTTTCGATGGTAGAAAAAAGAGTACATGAACGAGCCCTGAAGGCAGCAACCGAATCCCTGGCCATTGTACCCGCCCAGCTCCACGGCGATTCCGGAGTTATAGGGGCAGCATCATTGATGATTCATGAGATCTGAAAACATGATAGCATTACTATCTGACGCTATCTTCTCCTATTGTAGTTGAACATTTATGCTTACATAAATTTCTTGATGAAAGTTGAGTTTAGCATCGCAGTGGAGTTGTTCTCTTTACATATTTAAACAGTTTCCCTCCTTTGAAGATCTTGCCTTTAACATAAAAATAGGTTTTTATGCCTAGGGCATTACACGGATTTTTATATTAAAGCTATTTACGTTGCAGGCATTACTGACTACACACGCAAAATACTTTGCATATGGCGTTATTATAATTTCAGTATTATTAATGGGGTATGTCATTTATGAAATTTCCCTAGCTAAACAAAGATTTGCAGACCAGCTTATTACGAAGTCGGTCAACCAGACAGAAAGTGAACTTGACAACTTTTTTGACCGTATTTATAACTTAATTAATGCTGTAGATCAACAGTATGATTCAGGTTTTTGGGAGGATTTGCCAAGGGATAAGGCAATACTTCACAACATTTCTCTCATCGAAAACTATGAGCCTATTTCATCAGTGGGGCTTGCCGATTCCCGGGGCTATGAGTTTAATGTGATACCGGATACGGTAGACGATCAATGGCTGACCAGAAAAGTGTTTGTTGATCAATGGGGTTTCATTGAAAAATGGAAACGATGGGAATTAGGGGATTCACTTACTGCAATAGAGGAGTGGGAAGATAGTCTTGCAATTGATACAAGAGAACGACCGTGGTTCAAAGGCGCAAAAAAAATTGGAGAAGAAATATTCTGGACTAACCCCTATGAATACACGACCGGCCCAGAAATTGGGATTACCGCTTCCCAATTATTTAAAAGCGATACGCCAGATACCAAATTTAAAATTATTGCATTTGATTTAACGTTAAGTGATTTAAATGTCTTTGTTGATGACCTTGAACTAACCAGGAATCAAAACATTTTTTTATTAACCTCCGATAACAGTAGGGTCATAGCACTACATAAATTGAGCCCCGACCTCTCCGTGGCCCAATTAAGTTCAAAATTGCAGGTATCACCGGAACAGTTAAATAGCCAGGCATTAATTAAAGTTCTAAGAGAAGATGAAAATCATGAGGCATTCAACTTTACTGCTGACGGTGAAAAGTGGTGGGGGATTTTAAAACCGTATCAAATATCTGAAACCAGAAGTATCAATATTGTATCGGTTTTACCGGAAGATGATTTTGCACTTGAAATAACGAGAACCCTCTGGGTGAGTATTGGCTCCTTTTTCCTTATCGTTTTCCTGTCGATTATAGTAGTTCGAAACCACAATAAACTACACCGTATAGGCAACACGCTTGCGGATAAGAATAAACTGGTATCTGAGCAAAAAAAGATTCTTTTTTCAGAAGTTCATCACAGGGTAAAAAATAAAAGACCAGGAGATCATTTCCGCTTTTCTGAAGAAATTGAGTGCAAAAATTAAAACCCACATCGATGATAAGATATGTATTACTCTCAGCTTCGAATTGAAGAAACAGAAGGGTATTGTTGGAAGTAAATTTTATAACGTCTGAATACCAAAGGTTTGAGTATTATGAGTTCATGCATAAAAACAGGGGAAATTATCAGGAATATATTTGCTTGTTCTTAAATCTAATTTTTTGCAGGAGAGTGAGACCAAAATAAAGACGCCAGTAAAAAAGCAGATCAAATAGATTTCACCCATCTGCCTTTTTATAAAATGAAATCTAAAGAATTGAAATCTGAAGGAGAATTAC
>NZ_JBINJE010000140.1:0-326 GCF_043951955.1 Halalkalibaculum sp. DA384
TTGGCCAGCGGGTCCATCCCCCCGTTGATGATATGGCCCACATCCGGGGTCCACCCGATCACCTCCGGGTCCAGCCCCGGCAGGATGGCATCGTAATCCTGCTCGGTGCGGGTGATCGAGGAGGGGGGCGAGTTGGGATGGAACGTGGATTCGACCCCCCGGGCGGCGGCCCGGCGCGCCACGCTGTTGAGGTTGGCCACCAGGTTCTTTCGCCGGGCGGTGACATCGTGGCGGCCCGCCGGCTCGTGGACCAGGCACAGCAGGGCGCCCGGGAACTTCGAGGTTAATTCAATAATCTCGTCGGCTTTTTTTATTTCCTCTTCTGT
>NZ_JBINJE010000141.1:0-321 GCF_043951955.1 Halalkalibaculum sp. DA384
TGCTTGCAAACATAGCCTTGGTAGAACTTTTTAAAGGTACGGACCCCGGACAGATGGAACAGTACCTGAATGGTCATCACTTCCGAAGGGGACAGTCGGCAGGGTTTTATGCGAGACTTGCCTGCCGCCAACAGATGGCGATGCCAGACGGGCAAAAAATCGGTACAAAAGTCATCCAAAGAACAAAATATTTCCGTAATTTTAAGGACGTTAATCATGGCGGGAGATTTGGTTAAGTTTATGTTGCGCAACGACTTAAATATACTGAATCTTCCGCTTTTTTATTCGAAATAAGTACTTTTCTTATCTCGAACTCACGTT
>NZ_JBINJE010000142.1:0-308 GCF_043951955.1 Halalkalibaculum sp. DA384
CCAAATAACTCGACCCAGGATTTCAAATTCCTGTGTTTCATCAGGATTAATTTCTATTGGATCGTATTTTTTATTAATCGTTGTCAGATGTAGCCGGTTATTAGGTAAAGGTTGTAAAATGTTTAATTGCACTAAATTGCCTAATCGTACTGCAAAAATACCATCACCTGTGGGGCTATTTTCATTTTGATTTACAAGCACAATGCTGCCCGGTTTAATTTCAGGATTCATGGAGTCGCAATTTACTTGTAAGGCAAATAAATGATCTGATTGGGTGTGTAGTATCTTGTTTAAGAAAATATTACACA
>NZ_JBINJE010000143.1:0-308 GCF_043951955.1 Halalkalibaculum sp. DA384
CCAAATAACTCGACCCAGGATTTCAAATTCCTGTGTTTCATCAGGATTAATTTCTATTGGATCGTATTTTTTATTAATCGTTGTCAGATGTAGCCAGCTATTAGGTAAAGGTTGTAAAATTTTTAATTGCACTAAATTGCCTAATCGTACTGCAAAAATACCATCACCTGTGGGGCTATTTTCATTTTGATTTACAAGCACAATGCTGCCCGCTTTAATTTCAGGATTCATGGAGTCGCAATTTACTTGTAAGGCAAATAAATGATCTGATTGGGTGTGTAGTATCTTGTTTAAGAAAATATTACACA
>NZ_JBINJE010000144.1:0-306 GCF_043951955.1 Halalkalibaculum sp. DA384
ATGTCCTGCGGGTGGGAGGCCTGCAGGTACTGGATCCGCCCCAGCTCGCCTTGCTCGTACAGCTCCTTCACAAACAGGTACTCCCGGCTGTAGACGACTGTCTCGGCCATGGTATATTTCAGGCCGGTCTTTTCGACGGTCTCCACAATCTCCTTGCAGTCTTCCACCGAGGTGGCCATCGGCACCGTGCAGGCCACGTGCTTGCCGGCCCGCAGGGCCGCCAGGGTGTGCTCGGCGTGCAGCTGGATCGGGGTGTTGATGTGGACCCCGTCGATGGCCGGATCGGCCAGCAACTCCTCATAGGAG
>NZ_JBINJE010000014.1:0-106126 GCF_043951955.1 Halalkalibaculum sp. DA384
CTGCAGCGGGTGCCCCATTCACCGCCTTGATCTTTTGGTTCCTTTTGTATCAAGACAAAAGGGACACCTCGGTTGGGGAAAATAGTCTCCTGTTTCATATTAAGGCTTCGTTATCCTCCTTCCCTGTTCACTTTTTGAAAGATCAAGAACGAACAAAGTACATGCAAACGTAAATATCTTGGGTTTTCCTGAAGTGTTTCCAGTTCGTTGTCGACTCACCAATAAATGAAAATCCCTCATCCCGAGATAATTAAGTCGCTGCGGCACCCGGAAATATCAATTTCCTGTCCGGAGACATCCTAAAAAAATCATTTTAGCCTTGGCTAATTTATTTTTTGTTTTAATCAACTTTTCTTATTCTTTGCTTTAATCATTTTGAAATACAGGTATTTTCATATGGCGGATTTTATTGAACTTAAGGAATGGTTTCTTTCGCTCGGGGCTATCAACCAGAGCTTACTAAGCGGAATTTTTACGTGGACCCTGACAGCACTGGGAGCAGCTCTTGTGTTTTTCTTCCGAACAATCAATCAAAAAGTGCTGGATGCCATGCTGGGTTTTGCCGCGGGGGTGATGATAGCAGCCAGTTTTTGGTCACTGCTCGCCCCGGGTATAGAGATGGCGGCAGCGCAGGGAATACCCGGATGGCTGCCGGCGGTTATCGGCTTTTTAGTCGGTGGCGTATTCCTGCGTGTTTGCGATGCCTACATGCCCCACCTCCACCTTGGATTTCCGATGGAGGAGGCCGAGGGACCGGAAACCTCCTGGCGCCGGGCCACGCTGCTGGTGCTGGCCATCACTATTCACAATATTCCCGAGGGTCTGGCTATCGGCGTGCTGTTTGGAGCGGCCGCCTCCGGTATTGAAGCGGCGGGCGGAGCCACCGTGGGAGGCGCCATCGCCCTGGCTCTGGGCATCGGCATCCAGAATTTTCCCGAAGGTACCGCCGTCTCCGTCCCCCTTCGGCGCGAGGGCGTATCGGTTGGAAAAAGTTTTTGGTACGGTCAGCTTTCGGGAATCGTGGAGCCGATCTCCTGCGTAATCGGGGCGGCGGCGGTGCTGCTTGTTCAGCCGATCCTGCCGTATGCCCTGGCGTTTGCCGCGGGTGCCATGATCTACGTAGTCGTGGAGGAACTTATCCCGGAGTCCCAGCTCTCTGGCAACACCGATATAGCGACCATGGGAACCATGATCGGGTTCAGCATCATGATGCTTTTGGACGTCGCTCTGGGTTAAAAAGATCTTATCTGGGTTAGAATTTCCAAATACTATAGCCCGGGAACCTCTGAATTTATTATGTTTGCCCTCCATTGAAACAAAGCATAACAAGGGCGTTGCAAAGCCCATTAAATTCAGTTGCCGTGAGTGCCACCGCTGCAAAAAAAATCCTGATTGTTGAAGACGACATGATCATCTCCATGGTGCTGGAACGGATGATCGAAAAACTAAATCACCAAATTGTGGACACCATTACGACCGGTAAGGGTGCCATTAAAGCAGCACTGACTACAAGTCCTGATCTCATCTTGATGGATATCCAGCTTAAGGATGATACGGATGGGATAGATGCAATGCGGGAGATCAAAAAAGACAGGGATATTCCGGTAATCTATATTACGGGCAATTCGGATCTTTACAATCAGAAAAGGGCTAAACAGCTGGGATACCTGAAATATATGATCAAACCGGTCCGTATGGATGACCTGAAAGAAGCGATATCCAACTATTTTACCGGCAACTAGGATGATGTCAAATCCTGGATTTCGGCCGTTACTTCCAGAACGCGGATAAACACCGATCATCCTGATCTATACAGATCGTTCATACAAAATTCTGTCAAAACTACTATTCCGTGGTGATCTGCAGCATCAATGTTAGCTGCGTCCCAGCAAACCTGAATATTCCTATTTTTACATGACCCAGTGCCATAATCCATAAACATTTAACCCAGTAATCGCCTCTATCAAGAATCTTTCCGCATTCATTACAACTCCCTGCCCTCCACTTCAAGGGGAGATAACAGGGAGTGCCATTCTCCAAATGAAAAGGCGGAAATAAGTTTACTTTTCTACCAGTCATTTCACCGGCCCACGCTATTTTGTTTTGGGCAGATAAAACCGTAACTAACCTGCTTAATAGTAATGTGGGTTAAATACTTATCTAATGGGTGTAACACGAGTTTCCTTTGAACGAGGCAAGGGCAAAGGCTTTGCCAGAGATCTAAAGCAGCGGGTCAATGCATATTTTGAAGAAAACGGGCTCTCAAAACATGCAAATGCGGAAATGGTCGTCAAGACCGTCGTTTTGCTTTCGCTCTATTTTGGGGCCTATACACTCATCCTTACCGGCTGGTTTTCTCCGCTTCAGATGCTCTTTTTCTGTTTTGTGATGGGGATCGGCATGGCCGGAATCGGGTTTTCGATCTCGCATGACGCCCTGCACGGGGCCTATTCATCCAACAAGAAGGTCAATAATATTCTTGGACTCAGCTTTGATCTGATGGGAGCCAACGGGTATATCTGGAAGATTACCCATAATGTGATACACCACACCTATACGAATATTTACGAACACGATGAAGATCTTGAAGTTGCGGAATTCATCCGGCTCTCCCCCAATGCAGAACACAAACCGATCCACCGCGCACAGCACATCCTGGCGTTTTTTGCCTACAGTTTTGCCACCCTGTTCTGGGTATTTGTCAAGGACTACTGGTATTTCCTGAAACCCAACCTGGGTCCCTACGAAAATAAAACCCACCCGTTTTCCGAGTGGGTCACGCTGATCGTGACAAAGCTGCTCTACTACAGTTATATGCTGGTTATCCCCTACCTGCTGCTTCCCATCGCCTGGTGGCAGCTGCTGATCGGGTTTTTAGTGGTACACCTGACCGCCGGCCTCATCCTCGGTATCATCTTCCAGCTGGCCCACGTGGTTGAAGGGACTGAACATCCTGAACAAAATGAGGAGGGCAATATCGAAAATGCATGGATGATTCACCAGATGGAAACCACCGCCAACTTCGCCCACGACAACAAGCTGCTTTCCTGGTATATCGGGGGACTCAATTACCAGATCGAGCATCACCTGTTTCCCAAAATTTGCAGTGTTCACTATCCGGCGATCAGCCGAATTGTCAGGGAAGTCGCCGACGAGTATGACGTCCCCTACAACTACAATGAATCGTTTTACAAGGCGATCCGCTCTCACTACCGCACGCTCAAAATTTTCGGGCAGTACAAGCAGGTCCCTGCTGAACATCTGCCATCATATTAATGTTTTAGCTATCTTGTTTATACGGTTTCAATAATTAATGCCGGTCATAATTTCGTCCGAATAGGGGAAAACAGGCCTGCAGCTGGAATTTGAATCCAGCAGGATTACCTGTTATGAGTAGCAAACGTAAAATATTTTCATAAGGACAGCTGGAATCCCTTATTTCGGAAAAGTAAGCGACTACATCGTTGAAACGTGCAGTTGCGAGGTCAACCTCATTGGACCGAACATTTATTGTCAGGAACCTTTGCGGAACCTGTTATTTTGCTGGAAGGTGGTTGTACTACTGACCTTATTGACCTTTTGACGGGAGTACAACTCCCTCAGAACGAGGCATTGCGGGTTGCGCAAAGTTCTCTGTCAAACCATATTGTGTATTGAAAGACCAAAGGGATATCACGTTTGATAAAATAGTGCCATTTTTCTGCGAGGCTTCCTCCTGAAGTACCACATCGACCGACGAGGCAGCTATGTCGGCTATCGGAAGCCTGATCCGTAACGAGTTTCTGAAAAGAGAGCGGTTAAAACCAGAACAACCAAATACAATGTTGGGAGGAAACGATTATGGGTGTCAACTTATTTCTTGCTGGTGTGGCCGGTATCGTCGGAGCGGCGGTTATGGCATTGTTTATCTATCTGTTTAAAGCGGTGGGATATAACCTTGATATTCCGTGGCTGCTGGGTACCCGTTTTGTTCCGATTGAAGATCGCAGCAGGGCGTATACCGTGGGCATGACGCTTCACCTGCTGCTGGGAGCATTTTGGGGAATATTCTACGTTTTTACTCTTTCCGCCATGGCCGTTACGCCCAACTGGCCGGCGGGAATCATGTATGGAGTATCCCATAGCATTTTTATCGGGGCCATGATCGGTATTCTCTCCTCCGAGCATCCCCATATTGGTGAGGGGAAGGCGATGAGTGATCCCGGCATGTTCGGCCACCAGTGGGGAATCGGGGTGACGGTGGAGCTGTTTGTGATTCACATTATCTACGGGGTTTCGACCCTGGGGATCTACTACAACCTGTTCCTGTAGAACCCCTGGCTAACTAAAATCCCGGCAGCTTCAATTTCAACTGTTCGGCAGCCAACTCGCGTTGCTCGGCATGGACCGAAGGCCATTCCCAAAAACCGAGGGCTGTCTCCACATCCAGGTCGCGCACCGTAAACCGGTGACCCTCACTGCCGGAAGCAACCGTAACGGTAAAATGAGCCAGACCCTGCCTTTCCTGGAACGGGTTGGCGTTGACCTGTACGGTTTGCAGCCTATAGCGCTTGAGAATCACCGTATTCCTGCTCAACAACCGGTAGCGCAGGATCATCGTGTCGTTATTGATGCCGATAGCTGCATCCTTGTGCTGTTGATATCCCAGGAACAGGGCCGGAAGCAGCAAAAGCAGGGAATAGTAGCTAAGTGGAAGCAGCAGCCAAAGCGGAATGACAATCGCCAGTGCCGTCAGCACGCTTCGTACGATGTAGCGGCGCACCGATCGGCGGGGAGGTCGAACGGCGGGCGTCTGCTCGGCATATTCCGGCAATACCTGTTCCACAAAGGCCGCTACCTTTGCTTTCGGGATGAGGGGAAAAAGCATCACCGATTTGCCTCCCTGGTCGCCGTAGCCAGCGCTGTCCAGCTTCAGCGTCGCATAGCCAAACGGCTGCCGCAGCAGCTCTTCTTTAACCTGGACTGCCTGTATCCTGTTGTATGGTATCGTGAGCTGCTTCTGTTCAAAAATCCCATGGGATATAACCAGCTCATCCTCCTTAAGCTGAACCGAAAAATTTCCGTAGGTAATGACCGTTCCGAGAAATGAGAGTATCCACGAGACCACCAGGATAAAAATGACCGAACTGACAATCAGTGACGTGCTCGCCGTGGTCGGGACCATCGATTCCAGGTAGCGAACCATCTGCTCATCGGAAACCAGCTGGTCCAGCTGCGAAAATACCGTACCCACGATCGAAAGGGCCACCCCCAGCCTCCCGGAGGTCGAGGCGGCAACAACCAGATCTTTTGCACCCAGGCGGTATATTTTCCGGGGCGTTTCCACCGCTGTCTCCTCATCATCGGCCTCCTCCGCATCCGTCCGTTCTTTCCGCAGCTTTTCCCGGAGTTCGCGGGCAACCTCTTTGGAGACAGCACTTATCTTCGCCTCTTTTGAGCTGCTTCCCGCCGTCTTGACCTGTACTTCCACCAACCCAAACATGCGCTGCAGGATCCCGGAAGTTATATCGATCACCTGCACACGATCTTTGGAGATATACAGCTTCTGCCGCATCAGCACGCCCGACTCAATGACGAGCTGGTCCTCTTCAATCCGGTAGGAAAAACGGAGCCACGACAAAATGCCCCAGACCAGCAGCACGACGATGGTGCCCAGTATCCACGTCAGGTTCAGCAGGGTCTCCTCATCCCCGCTTCCCCCGACAAACAGGATCACCAGAATCGTAATAAAGTTGCCCCGAACAATTTCGAGCACTTTGGTAATGGCCGCTACGGGATGTTGTCGGCGGGATTCAAACATCTTCTTCGGCTAGCCGGGCAAAATTAGAAATTTGGTTGCGAACTTCATCCGCAGTTTCATCGTCGAGGGCCGGGATCTCATGGGTCGTCGCTGCCGTAGTTATCGCCACACTTGAGAGTCCATACTTCCGTAAAATCGGTCCCTGCCGGGTATCTACATGCTGAACGCGTTTTACGGGAATCAGGGTTCGCTTGATCACGAAAATACCGCGCCGCAGGTCGACCTCGTGCCTGTCGATCTGGTAGCGCCACCGCTTCCAGCGCAGGCTCGGCAAAACAGTAGCTGCCGCAATAGTGACAACAAGCGCACATATTCCCACCAGTATATTGAACCACCAGGGCGGTCCCTCCCCCTGAAGAGTCAAAAAAACCAGGAAAAGAGTAATCAGGCAGAGAATGAACGCCCAGATCATTCCACTGATACGCCAGGCTTTGATCGCTGTTTTCGGTAATCGGTGCTGTGGTTGAGATCTCACTATACTGCTGTTAGCGGTGCGTGTTACTTGTCAATTCAATACATCTTCTTATCCGCACGGGATCAGAACATGAAATTTATTGCGTACTTTACCAAAGCCTCATATAATAGAGGTGTTTGCAAAGCCCTCGTATAGTAAGCATTCAAATACTAATGACACAAACCCAATTGTGGCCGTACTTTCTTTAACGGATGTTCCGGAAAGTCCTCCATAAAATTACACCATCTCTGCAAGCCAGCCCGGATATAAAAAAAGCCACAGTGAGCCGTGGCTTTTTATCTTATATCCTGTATCCTGAACTTAAAAATCAGGACCGGTTTTTAACATCCTGAATTTCCAGGCGAACATCCTGGGCCAGCTTTTTTAGTTCCTGAAGGCCCTTCCTGGCACGCGTACCAGCGGCTTTATTTCCTTTTTTATAAAATTTATCCATATCGCCTTCAAGGCTGCTGATCAATGTTTTGATTTCATCAAATCGACTCATTTAGTTTTCCTTATTGGATTATTGTTAATTGACGCGGTTATCACTGCGCCCCGATTAGTTATCAGCTAATGCTGAAATTTATACAGCAGCTAATGTATCACTTTACCGGATAAATCGATCACCTGTTTTCATTTTCTAATGTTTTCGGGGAGGTGACAGCTGGAACACCGAACATGAGAGCCATACCGATCATAAAAAACAATACGATAACGCTCATACCGATTCGCTGACTCCCGGCCAGGTAGGAGAGCCAACCGACCAGGATCGGTCCCACAAATGCCGTCACTTTTCCGGAGAGAGCGAACAGGCCAAACATCTGGTTGCGGAGCTGTTCCGGTGCAATACGTCCCATATAGGTACGGCTGGCAGCCTGTACCGGGCCGACAAAGACACCCAGCAGCAGTCCAAATACCCAGAACCACAGCTCAGCCGTTACCAACAGTACCGTGGTTGTTGTCACAATCAGTCCCGCAAGCGAAAGGAGGATCGTTTTCTTGCTGCCCACCCAGTCATCGATCCAGGCAAAGAGCGCTGCTCCCACCCCGGCCGTCAAATTAAGTCCAATGCCGAAGATCATCACATCCTGCTCGTTCATGTCAAACGTTCCCGCCGCGTAGATTCCCCCAAAGGCAAAGACTGTGGCGAGCGCATCAATAAAGATCATGCGTGCAATCAAAAAGCGCACAATCGGCTTATATTTTTGCACATTCCGAAGTGAGGTTTTGAGCTGTCTCCAGCCACTGCGCACGGCGTCCCCGATCCTGATCGTTTTTCGCTCCAGGTCCGGCGTAGACGTGAACAGGGGTATAGAGAATACGAGATACCACGCCGCCACCAGTAGAAATGTTGCCCGTACATGCTCGGCCCCGGCCGTCTCAAGGCCAAACGGGGGTACCTCCACCTGTATAAAAACAACAAGGGCCACGACCAGGCACGCGAGTCCCCCGGCATACCCCAATCCCCAGGCCCAGCCCGACCAGCGACCCATCCGCCTGTCTTCAACGAGCGTGGGCAACATGGCGTTATAAAAGATGATTGCAGCTTCGGAGCCGACCGTACCGAGAAAGATAAGCGCCAGTGCCAGGACCAGGTAATCGTTGCCGGGTTCCACAAACCAAAGCAGGGCGGTGGCCCCGATGCACAGCAGGCTGAAGCCCAGGATCCACGGTTTGCGACGGCCCGTCTGGTCGGCAATCGATCCCAGTACCGGTCCCAAAACGGCGATCACAAGTCCGGCGGCTCCGATGGTATTTCCCCACCAGGCGCTGCCGGAAGCATCGCTTTCAGCCACCGAAGAAACAAAATAGGTAGCAAATACAAACGTCTGAATAACGGCAAAAAAAGCGCTATTTGCCCAGTCGTAAAGAGCCCATGAGAAAAGTGCCCATCGTGAAACCTTCCCATCCCGAATATCTTTCATAGAATACCTGTTTGGTTAAAACGCCGGATGAAGTTGTTGAAAATAATCGGTAGCGGACTGTGCAATCCACTGTATACCCGGAAAATCAGTATCGAATATAGGAGATTCTGTGACAAGCTCAGAATAGGTGTCTTTACTGTCAGTGAATGTAGCCGAAGAACTGCTTTGAACCGAGCTCTCTTTTTTGCTCTTTCGAGCAGGTGTTGGTCCTCTTGATCAAACCCTGGTTTTTTCCATGAACCGGTGCTGGTAATATTCAGCTGCAAATTCTCCTAATTTTTTGGGGACCGAAGAACTGAAAGAGAGGCTTTTCTGTTTACAGTTGAACGATGCTTTTTTAAGTTTGTTCAACATTTTAGCAGGGTGACAACAGACCTTGCAAAATCAGAACACGAAACAATATTTACTGCGAGTCGGCAGTTGAAGGACAATACCTGTTGGTATCATTCGACTGTTGTGAACCATCCACACAAACTTCAAAACACCTGAACCTTTATGACCTCCAACACCCGAGACTATATCTACATTTATGACGAGGAGAGTCATAAAATTATCGTAATTGACGGGGAAACCGGCGAAGAGATCGACCAGAAAGAGGATCGCGTCACCTCCCTGCTCCGGTATTTCAGTGAGGAGGGAGAAACTGCCAAACTGCGCAAGTTTGCCATATGGTGTGCCCACCAAACCAACAGGGAGCTAAAACCGATCCAGGCGAAAATGCTTGACCTTGCAGAAAAGGCGGTCTACGGCAAGGCTGACACCCCGCAACTCGAAACCCTTTACCAAAAGACCGAGGGCACGGCTGTTGCCACCAACACGGTAGGGCTGCAGCACGGGTCTACGAACGCCCCGGCATTTCTGGCCACCCGTGAGTGTGTCAATCCGGATCCCTATCAGGGGGCGCTGCAGGCAGCGCGCTTTCACCGTCTCTGGGCCGACCTCGTTGCCCGGGAGACCTCAGATGAGGAGAGTGCCCAAAAGAGCTATCTCAGAGAGATGGAGGTAAGCGCCGCGGAACAAACCATCCAAAACACCGAGCAGAAACAGATTGACCGGCTGCTGGACCTGATGAATGAGTGAACCCTCGATCCTCCTTCTCGCAGTTGAACAGCAGAAAATGTAACGTTGGCCCGAGTCAAATACTTTTGAAGGCAGAATCCTGCATCCGAGAAAATTATTTTATTTTTTAATAAGGTCTGGTATACACTGAAAATGGAATTCCGCCTGAAAAAAAGCTGAGAATTTGACAACTTTTTGCTGCACAGATGACCGTATCCTCTTCTAAAACAAAATAAAACAACATCTTACGCAAAAATTAATAGCTTTTTAAAAAGCAATTATTAAATTGTAACAACTTCAACCCCGATAAGCTCTTGAACTGTGGTAAATTGCAGAGATAATGTGATACGGGAACGGTTGAGAGACATGTTGAGATATTCGCTGTATTTGAGGAACCTTTGCAGAACCTGCTATTTTGTTGGGAGGTAGTTGTACTACCGCGACCTTATTGATCTTTTAACGGGAGTACAATCCCTCAGACCAGGGAATTGAGGGTTTTGCAAAGCCCTCTTTAAAATTTTCATCTTGATACATTATCGACAGAGGTGACGGGCCCATATTAATATGGGTGGGTATCGAGGGACAAAAATTATACGAGTCTCCGCGAGTAAACAGCACTGCCCTTCGTGAATATTCGGGTGGATTTGTCTCATTCGCGTTTGGAAACACTCAACTTTTGGGATATGCAATATAGTTAACAGGAGAGCTTTGCAGGCATCAAGCATCATTCAATGAAGGGATCGACAGGGATGAAATACAACATACCAGGATTAACATTGATGCCCCGCATTTCAGCGGATTCACATGAGTGGAGTGCGAGGTGTCTGCACATGCCTGTTTCCGGTGCCAGGGATCAAGATCAAAGCCGAATCGAACTCCCCGTTGGAACGCGTCCCATTTTTGATCGCCCTGATCCCCTCCCTGCATGCTTCAAACCATTTCTTTTACCTGTTACCAGCTAACAAAAATCGAAATTTGCGAGAATTTTATGGACAACAAAAATACAGAATCCGGGTCCCCAAACAGCTTGGATTCCTTTGAACGGATGGACATGGTCGACTGGTACAGCCCCGCCCAGCTTGCCTCAACGGGAATGAGGGCGGTTGTATCCGCCGTATTTGGAGACTATGCCGACAAACGGGAAATCCAGGCCGCCCTGGAACGGAACCAAAAGGCGATGAAACCGTTTGATTTCTCCGAACGAAGCGAGCTTTGGATGGACTACGTTTCTGATCTGGGGTCGGGCTGGGATTCAACCTACAGTGTGGCTTACCTGCTGGGGCGCGAGTCGCTGTCAGCGGCAGACCGGCAAGGAAACAAGCATCATCTCAAACGAGGAAATATACTGGTAATGGGGGGCGACGAAGTGTATCCCACGGCCACTCCCCTGGAATATAAAAACCGGCTGGTGGGGCCCTACACCTCGTCCCTGTCTTATGTCGATAAAACCGATGACCCTCCCACCCTTTTTGCAATCCCGGGCAATCACGACTGGTACGACGGGCTTTCCAGCTTTCTTAAACTGTTTTGCCAGCAGCGCTGGATCGGCGGCTGGCAGACGCGACAGACACGGAGCTATTTCGCAGCAAAGCTCCCTCACAACTGGTGGCTTTGGGGCATCGACATCCAGCTTAGCGCCGATATTGACAAACCCCAGATCGACTATTTTGACGAGATGCACAAGCAGGCTTCCACAGGCGACCGAATTATTTTATGTACCTCAGAGCCGGTCTGGGTATACCAGGAATACCAGCCGGATGACAAACCGTACCGCAACCTCCGTTTTTTTACCAGCCGCTACACTAAAAAGAAAGAGAAAAAGCTGAATTTTCGGCTGATGCTCACCGGCGACATGCATCACTACACCAGTTTTAAAAATACTGAAAAGGATCCGCCAGACTGGAAAATAACGGCCGGCGGAGGAGGGGCGTTTGCCCATCCCACCCACCAGGTGCCCGACCAGCTAAACCTGGAGGAAGGAACATATGAAAAGAGTGCAGCCTTCCCGGATGAAAGTGAATCGCGGCGAATGGCGCTGAATAATCTCAAATTTCCCTTTATAAACCTGAGGTTCGGAGCGCTGTTTGGATTTGTTTATATGCTCTTCGGTTGGATTATCGGGACCTCCGGCACCGGATCGGCCTCTGTTATGCATACGTGGGCCGCAACAGGACTGGCTGAATGGGCCCGGGTTTGCAGTTCAACAGCCACCCTCCTGGCGGGAAGCCCCGGTCTGTCCCTGCTGTTATTGCTGCTTTTTTCCGGAATCCTTGCTTTCGCAGATACCAAACGCAAAAAGCCGGCTGCCTCCTGGATTGCGGGCCTCATGCACGGGGCACTGCAGGTTGTGCTGCTTATTTCAGCAGTATGGCTCACTTACTACCTTGTTTTTGGGGTGGGCGGGTTTTTACCCGATACCGTTTCTGGCATTGGATTAAGCGCCCTGGCGCTCCTGGTTTTCGGATGGCTTTTCAGCGGATTTGCGATGGGATTCTACCTTATGAGCACCACCCTGCTGCTGAAGACCCACGAAACGGAGGCTTTTTCCTCATTCCGGGGAGAAAATCACAAGAATTTTGTACGTCTCCATCTGAGTGACGAGGGCCTTACCCTCTACCCAATAAAAATTCCCCGGGCATACAAACACTGGGTAAAAGCAGAGGGAGACCTCAGAAAAGGCGCCCCGCGGTATGTGCCCAGGGCTGGAGACCATTTGGAATACGGGCTTATTGAAGATCCGATTGTCATCAAATAACATGAATACGGAGGTTGCCATGCAGCGTTTGTCCTTACCCATCGAAAATATAAAAGAACATTACGAAGTCGTTGTAATTGGTTCGGGCTATGGCGGCAGCATCAGCGCCTCACGGGTAGCACGGGCGGGGCGTTCGGTGTGCCTGCTGGAGAAAGGGCGTGAAATCCATCCCGGCGACTATCCCGACCATGAAACCGAGGCTCACAAGGAGATGCAGATGGATATCGAAGGTGATCATATCGGAGCGGAGACGGGATTGTACGACTTTCGTTTTAACGAGGATATCAACGTATTCCAGGGATGTGGCCTCGGGGGCACCTCCCTGGTAAACGCAAATGTTTCCCTCCCTCCCGAAGATTGGGTGTTGGACCGCGAGGAGTGGCCGGAAGCGCTTCGAAATGACCGCCAGACCCTTGTGGAGTGCCAGGAGCTGGCCCGCCAGATGCTGCAGCCCGTGCCCTACCCTGACGATTGGCCTACGCCCGCCAAGCTCAAGGCGATGGAGATCTCTTCGACAGAGTGGGAGGGCGACCCATTTTACCGCCCCCCCATTAACGTCAGGTTCGAGGATGGAAAGAACGCCGCGGGTGTCCACCAAAACGCCTGCACCGGGTGCGGCGACTGCGTTACGGGTTGTAATTACTCCGCCAAAAACACCACACTGATGAACTACCTGCCCGACGCCAGGCGGCACGGGGCGGAAATTTTCACCCAGACCGCCGTCGATCGGCTGGAGCGCAGCGAAGAAAACTGGATTGTGCGGTACCGGTCCATGGATACGGGGCAGGAAAAGTTCGGTGGCCCCACCAGCTTTGTGACGGCAGATATCGTTATTTTGGCGGCCGGAACACTGGGGACGACCGAGATCCTGCTGCGCTCAAAAGAGGAGGGACTCCCCCTCTCCGACCTGCTGGGCAGGCGGTTTACCGGCAACGGGGATTTCCTGGGATTCGGGTATAACAATGACGTCCGGGCCAACGCCATCGGGATGGGGCACAAAGAGCCCGATCCCCAAGATCCGGTCGGTCCCTGCATTACCGGTATTATCGACCTGCGGGATGAACAGTACACCAACGGCAAACCGACCGACGGAATGGTCATTGAGGAAGGCGTCATACCGGGGGCACTGTCTGCCTTTGTGCCGTGGCTGCTCTCATTTGCATCAAAATTTACCGGGGACGACACCGACAGCGGATTTCGCGATTTCCTGAGGGAACTGTGGCGCCGGCTGGGCTCACTTCTCGGGGGCGCCTATCGCGGGGCCGCCGAGCACACCATGACCTATCTCGTAATGACGCATGACGACGGGCAGGGGAAGCTCTTCATGAAAGATGGGCGCATTCGGATTGACTGGGACGAAGTAGGCCATCAAAGTATCTTCCAAAAAGTCAGTGATAACCTGCGCAAGGTCACCGATCTGCTGGGAGGGACCTATATCAAGAATCCAACCTGGAATAAGCTCTTCAGGCACCGGCTGACCACCGTCCACCCGTTGGGGGGCTGCATCATGGGTGAAGATGCCGGCAGCGGGGTCGTCAATCACAAGGGACAGCTGTTCAGGGGAGCTGACGGCACCGAGGTCTATGAAAACCTGTATGTCAGTGACGGCTCCATCATCCCGCGCACCCTGGGAGTCAACCCCCTGCTGACCATCTCGGCGCTGGCTGAACGAAACTGCGTATACATGGCCCGCGATCGCGGCTGGGAGATCGACTACCACCTGGATGGCGCCTACCAGCAGCAACAGGAACACCAGGAGGCCGGTATCCAGTTTACGGAGCGGATGAGCGGTTACATAGCAAAAGGGGCGGAAAGCTACGAGGCGGGTTATGAAAAGGGTAAAGCCGGTCAATCTCCCTTCGCCTTTATACTGACCATCCGTTCAAACGACATTGAACAGATGTTGGAGAACCCCGATCACCCGGCCAATATGTTCGGATCGGTACAGGCCCCCGCACTTTCCGAGGATGATCTCTCGGTTTCGGAGGGAACCTTCAACCTGTTTGTAGAAGATCCGGAAGATGAAGACACCCGGTATATGCGGTACCGGATGAAGCTTCGGTCGGAGGAGGGCGAAACCTACTATTTTGAGGGCCATAAAACGATTCACGACGATCCGGGATTCGATATCTGGAAAGATACCACTACCCTTTTTATCACCGTGTATGACGGCCCTGATGCCGAGGCGCCGGTCTGGGGCAAAGGCATGCTCAGGATCAAGCCCGACGACTTTCGCAAACAGATCGGAACAGTCCAGGTCACCGGAGTATCACGCAACATCGAAAAACTGAAGTACCAGGGTAAATTCCTGAAATTTTTCTCTGAACATATTGTCGACGTATATCTCTGACCAACAGCGAGGGTTTGCTATGGAATCGAAATACATGGAACGTACGATCCCTTTCCGGGCCGGCGACGGTTTGCAATGTAATCTGGTGAATGTAAAAGGGGAAGAACGTCCTCCTAGGGGGCCGGTCTTGGTGGTTCATGGGGCCGGCGTTCGGGCCAATATCTTCAGGGCGCCGGTAAAAACCAACTTTGTGGACTACCTGGTTCAACAGGGATATGACGTGTGGCTGGAAAACTGGCGGGCCAGTATCGATATCGGTCCGAACGAGTGGGATCTGGACCAGGCGGCTCAGCATGACCACCCCGAAGCGGTAAAAAAAGTGGTGGAAGAGACCGGGTACGACGAGATCAAGGCGGTAATACACTGCCAGGGCTCCACCAGCTTTATGATGTCGGCCGTGGCGGGTCTGGTGCCACAGGTCAGCACCGTTGTCAGCAATGCGGTTTCTCTTCACCCGGTGGTTCCCGACTTTTCCAGGTTCAAGCTCAGCGTGGCGCTCCCCCTGGTGGCGCTGGGTACCAAATATCTGAATCCCCAGTGGGGCAACAGGGCCAGCGGGGTCTTTCCCAAGATCATTCGCACTCTTGTGGAAGCCACGCACCACGAATGTGACAACGGGGTGTGCAAGCAGGTCAGTTTTACCTACGGCAGCGGCTTTCCCGCACTGTGGAAGCATGAAAACCTGAATGACGCCACCCATGAGTGGCTCAAACAGGAGTTTGCCGAAGTACCGATCCGTTTTTTTAACCATATCAAAAAGTGTATCAGGCAGGGACACCTGGTGGCCTTCCAGGACGATGGGGAGCTGCCGGACGACTACACCGCCCGACCGCCCGACACCGGAGCTCGCTTCGCCTTTTTTGCAGGCGAAGAAAACCTCTGCTTTTTACCCGAAAGCCAGGTCCGCACCCACAAGTACTTTGAACAACGGGAGCCCGGGCGCCATGCCCTGCACGTACTGCCGAAATACAGCCACCTTGATGTTTTTATGGGGCAAAATGCAGCTGAGGATGTTTTCCCGCTGATTGTGGAAGAGCTTGAAAAATAACCTGAAAAAAAGAGGACTTATTAAATGGGAGTACCCAAAAGGATAAAACGATATGAAGGCCAGCACGCCCTTGTCGACGGCATCCCTTATGTAATGCCGATCAATTGCGTGGATTCACCGGCCCTGTTCGCCGGGTTTCAAATTAATGCCGACAAGGCCCGGGCTTTTCTGCCCGGTAATGAACTTCATCCCTTTCGGTTGTGGAATGGGAAAGGGCTCCTGCTGATTACCGTCATAAACTACCTGGAAACCAGCATCGGCAAATATATCGAATTCAGCGTTGCGATCGCCTGCACTCACGGCCGCAAGCCCGCCCCCCGTCTGCTGCCCGGACTGATGATGGGTTTTTACGGGACCGGTCAGTATGTCGTCGACCTGCCGGTCAGTTCCGAGATTTCGGTCAAGGGAGGAAAAGGGATCTGGGGCATGCCCAAACACCAGGCCAACCTGGATTACGAGATAACCGATGATACCGTAAGCAGCCAGTACGAGAAAGACGGGCAGTTTGCAATGCGGATCGAAATCGACCGGCCTTCCCGTGCATGGATCCCGTTCAATATCGGGGCCACCAACTATTGCCAGTTCCGAAACATGCTGTTCGCCTCCTACATCTACTTCAAGGGGAAAGCGGGATTTCACCTGTTCAACAGTGCGAACGCGCGCCTTTACATCGGTGACCATCCCCGGACAGCCCCCCTCCGGGAGCTCGAAATCGACGGGGATGCGATTTTAACCGCGTTTATCCCGGAAGCCAACGGCATCCTGGACGATCATTTTGACACCTGGTTTTTAACGTATGATGAGGCCCCGGAAACCATGCCGGAAGGAATGGAGAGCGTAGTCGACCTGGGATTGAGCGAAGAGTGGCTGGCGCCTCCCTCAATCACTGACTACCAACAGTTCAAAATCTGATATGTCATTCATGTTAGCGAATCTTCCAGGTTCACGCCTGTGAATAAAAATATCGGATTTCTAACCCGGCAACGGCAAGCCCACAGGATTTTACCGTCTTCTAACTCTTTCGTTAATCACGCAAACAGGAGCAGCCATGAAAAAATTATTACTCAAAATTAACAAGGGCATTTTATTTGCCTGTGTATCCATGTATTTCGGAACGGGATGGTCGCTCGTCTTTTTCCAGTTTCCCTCTGCAGAAGGACTTACGCCCGACACCTACTACGAACAGTTTGTCCCGCAAGTCACGCGAGCCACTGATTTTTTTACCATTATGACGATGGTGATGATGGTTTCGGCCGTCATCATGATTATTGAGCACTGGAAATCGGTAAAAAAATGGTTTCCAATTGGCGTTTTGGTCGGCGTTGTTGTCGCCACGCTGCTAACCATGCTCTACATCTTCCCCTATAACGAACGCATGGCGGAGGGCATTACCCAGATGGCCGAACTGCAGGAGGTGCTTGGAAAGTGGATGCGCCTGAATGTGGTCAGAGTCTCCATATGGACCGTGGAATGGTTGTGCATGCTGCTTTATTTCCTGATCGACTTCAACGAAGATCGTTAGCCCGAATTGCTTATCGCCAACACTGATATTCCAGGGTGTGATAATGCGGAAAGCCAGATGATATCATGAAATTTGCCGCCTTTTTTTTCTTCTATTGCTATATCGGGCTGGTCCTGGCTGCCGGTTTTTGGGGAGCGTTCCTGGGAGCCGACTTTGATCACCAGATGCTGTTCAAGCTGGATACCGGTACTCTTTCGGAATACTCGCGAACCAACATGCTCAGCCAGTACCGTTTTTTAAGGGCAATGGAGTTTGGATACGGCCTGTTCGCCATCACGTTCAGGAAGGAGATCTTTTCCGTGAATAAATTTAACCGGCTGTATCTTGTCATCATGCTGGCGGGCGTACTGGCCCGCCTCGTTTCACTGGTGGATGAAGGCTCTCCCTCGACCCTGTTCTGGTTCTTCCTGGTCTTCGAATTTCTCGGCGTGGTGATTATCTATATTTATTTCAACCAGAAAAAGAAACCTGAAACAGCAGAGCACACGCACAGAAAAATCAATAGATAACAAATCTTCAAACCCATGGCCTATCGCAATTACCTGAAACTAATTCTCAAAATTATCGCCCTGGTTACTGTTGCCAGCGGGCTCGTACAGATGTTTATTCCCGATTTTGTACTGGGGATTATCGGCGGTGAAATAACCGCTTCCACCCTCCACTTCTTTGGAATCGTCGGCATGTTTATGGTCTTTTTCGGCGGACTCCTGTTTCACGCACTCAGCGTAAACAGGCCCCTCCCCGTGGCGATTCTCTGGTGCGGATTCCAAAAGTTTGGGGCGGCGGTGGCCGTGGGCCTGGGGGTCGGGCGTGGACTTTTTTCATGGTTGGCCCTGGGCGTGGCGGGTTTCGACCTGCTCTCGGGCGTGCTGATCATGATTCACTGGTATTCGATCAAGAACCGTTAACCTGAATGCAAAGGCCGATATGATGAATCAAGATCAACATATAGTTTCCGGGAGTCCTCCTGAAGGATATGAAGGTCCCAAACGCTCTCTTGTGCTGGCCGGCGGAGGGATGCGGGTCGCCTACCAGGCGGGGGTGATCCGGGCCTTGCTGGAAGAAGAGCTCTGTTTCCACCATGCGGACGGCACCTCCGGGGGGACCATGAATCTTGCGATGCTGTTCTCCGGTCTGTCACCGGAGGAGATGGAAGATCGCTGGCGGACGCTCGATGTCAAAAAGTTTGTCTCTATGCTGCCGTTTGATAAATACCTGCGCCTCCACAAGACGGAGGCGATGGGCGACGCGGATGGAATCAAAAACCATGTCTTTCCCCATCTCGGTATCGATCCGGAGCATATCCGCAAAGCGGGAGGAATGGAGGGAACGTTCAACGTGTGCAATTACACCCACAAGACCAACGAGGTGATTCCCCATACCCGGGTGGCCCAGGAGCTGCTGGTTGCCGGTATATCACTCCCGATCTTCATGCCGGCCGTGGAATACCGGGGAGAGGAATATATCGACTCGGTATGGATTAAGGATGCCAACCTGATGGAGGCGGTTAAACGGGGCACGGAGGAGATCTGGCTGGTCTGGTGCATCGGCAATCACGGCATCTACAGGGACGGCATGTTTGACCAGTACGTGCATATGATTGAGATGAGCGCAAACGGCGCGCTGTTTGAGGAGTTTGACCGTATTAAGGAGCTGAACGAGCGGATTAAAAACGGAGATTCTCCATACGGGCAGTCCCGGCCTGTAACACTGCATGTGATCAAGCCGGAGTACCCGCTGCCGCTGGATCCCGATTTTTTCTTTAACCGCATCGATGCCTCTACACTTGTTAGCATGGGCTATGCTGACGCCTCCCGCTATCTCTCAAATTATGACCCCGCGGGCGTCCCACTCTCTCCCAACGCAACCCGCATGAAAGATCCGGCGCCCGGTATCGCCTTCCGGGAGACCATGGAAGGTGGATTCAGTCTCCATACCGGAGATCCTGAAGATGGTGCCCGGAAAGGAGCAGAACAGAACACCCGGTTGTCGCTGAGCGCCTCCATATATGTCCACGGCCTGCGTCATTTCATGGAGGAACCCAACCACAGCGCCACCATGGCCGGACATGTCAGTTTTGCCCCGTTCGACGATTACCTCCCGGCCAAAACAGGTGTGTTTAACCTGTTCGTGGAAAATGACGATACCGCTGAAAAGCCGAACACCAAATGGATGATTTATGAAATGGAGTTCGAATATGAAGGCACATCCTACTACCTGGCGGGAAAAAAAGAGGTGCGTGACGATCCCGGATTCGACCTGTGGACCGATACCACGACCCTGAACGTATACCTTCACGAAGGTACCGACAAAACCGGTCCCGTCGTCGGAGCCGGCGTGCTGAAACTCAGCAAGGGAGAACTGGTGAGCCTGCTTCGCTCAATGCATGCCATCGACGCCCGTGACACCGCCGAGCGGTTCAACCTGGTGGCAAATTTCGGGGCATTCTTTTTGGGGGAACTGTGGGATTCATACAAGAGCCTGGCCACCGGCAAAGATGACGCGAACACAGGTAGCCCCTATATCCGACCGATAATCATAATATCGGTACTGGCGATCATTATATTTTTGATTTACTACCTGTTTTTCAGATAACCCAAACCTGAGACCGTTGCCCGTATAATTATTGATTACCAGGACAGCAGTTATTCGCCCGAACCGCATGTTGGTTTTCAGTTTTGTGCCTGACATATTGATTGTTCTTTTATTATCGTCAACAGATTTTTCCAAACATAAACGAAGCCTGATTTCAGTAATTTTCACACAAACAGAAATAAACTATGGCGCTGCAGATTAAAAGAGACTGGCAAATGCCGGATGCGGAATATTTTAAAACGGTCAGTGAAAAAAGCGGGATTTGTGTCCACCACACGGTGGGCGGTACCGCCCGTTCTACCTTCAACTGGTGGAACCAGGATTCCCACATGGTGGGGACCGCCTTCATTATCGACCGGGATGGCGCGGTCTACAACGTGTTTGATCCCGAGTGCTGGGCGTGGCAGTTCGGCCTGCCGTGGGATTACGAAGAAAAGATCGCGTTTGAAAAACGGTTCATCGGTATTGAGCTCGCCAGCGAAGGCGGACTACTGGAGGAGGATGGAAAATTTTACTGTTTTGACCGCATCTCTCCCCGAACTGAAAAACCGGAAGATGAGGTCTTCGACGCGGGATCCGACTACCGCGGCTACCGCTATTTCGACCGTTACGAGCCCGAGCAAGTCGACTCACTCGTTGAGCTGATTAATCACCTGTGCGATGAATATGATATCCCGCGCCGGGTGCAGGCCGAACCCACCCGGTATTACGGGAAACAGCTGAAAAACTTTGAAGGAATCATCGGCCACACAATGGTGCGCAGGGATAAATCTGATCCCGCCCCGGATCCCGAGCTCTGGGAGCGGCTTATCGACGGTTGTAACCTGGAGGTGGTCGGTTCGGAATCGGAGCAGGATCCGGATGAACCCGATTCCGAACGCCCGGAAGAAGAGGCCCTGTCCAAACAGGAAATTGAAGACCTGTTCCAGCACAATATAAGGGCACTCAACGAAATGGACGTGTCGGCCGGCAGCATGGTAAAAGGACTGATCATGGAACTGGAGCGGGGAGAGCGCGATACCTACATAAAACTCCGGGATCCCGAACCGGGAGGCCACACCATTCACTACGATTTCCTGGAGGGAGACAACGACCTTGTTCATCGAATAGGCAAGGCTCTTGGATTCAAAAAAATCACAAACGACACGCTGGAGGTACGCCATGGATAGCTTAAAGACGGGACTCATCATTGTAAGTGTCATTGCCGGTCTGCTGGCGATCGGGATGTCCTACTTCCTCGGCAGGGAAATCAACCGGGAAGAGATTCAGCGCGCCCGGATGGAGATGCAGCAACTGCGGGCCTCACGCGACTCAATCCAGGCGATCGTGTCGCTCAAGGACTCCCTGCAGTCACTGCTGAGCAGCCAGGTCAGGCAGCTGCAGTCGGAGACCAACAGGCTGCGAAATGAAGTACAGGAGCTGGAGGAGCAGCGCAGGGAGGACCAGCTTACGGTGCGTTCAATCCGGAAAAAAGAGGACCTGCAGGATCGCCTTGAGAAAACGTTCCCGGAGATGGCCAACTCCGACTGGGGCGTTACGGAGGTCTATAACGAAGAGGCGGGCGTCGGCGTGGAGTACCTCCTGGTCCCACTCTGGTTTAGTGAGACGTTTATTATTGACCATCAAAATTCCGAATCCTACAAGCAACAGCGGGACAAGCTGTTTGCCGTGGACTCCCTCCACCAGCAGGTGAGTGTGCTCAAGGACAGCCTGTTCACCCTGGAACGCGAAAAAGCCCAGGCCTATGAGACGGGATACAACGATGCCTACGTCAAGTATGAGGACCTCAACGAAAAATATATTGACCTGCTTGAACGGCCCCCTTCGGTTGAACTGGGATTCCCCAAATGGGGTGTAATCGGCGCCAGTGTGGGGGCAGGTGTACTGATCGGAACCCAAATTAAAAAGTAATACACCGGCAACGAACGGTCTCTTTGCTTTCACTCACCGCGATCCCCTCGTGGAATCCATTCGGGATGAACTCGTCTGCCACTTGCCGCTTGTTGCTGAGTTTGTTACCATCGAAAGCAGATGATATGATGTTGCCATGCACTACAATATTAAGGAAAAGGGGCTTTGAAAAACCCGGAGTTTTGTTCACGACCAAAGCCTGAGCGGAATTGAGCAAAACTACGGTTTTGCAAAGCCTGTGAAAAGTAAAGTACAGGAGACTTACATGTTGAAGATCGGATTCGCGGGATCAGGATTTATTGCACATTTTTTAGCAGAATCGATGCGGTATGTTCGGGGTGTTGAACTTGCGGGTGTTCTCAACCGCAGCGGCGCCGGAGAACTGGCCTCGTTTGCCCGGGAACAGCAACTTGGGGCCTGCACAGTCTGCGATTCTGTCAAAGAACTCTGCAGGACCAGTGACGTCATCGCTATCTTTGCTCCCAACTTTGCACGGGTTGGCATCGTGGAGGAGATCGCCGATGCTGTCAAAAGCGGGATCGACCTGACGGGCGTGATCGCCGAAAAACCGCTGGGCCGCACGGTGGAGGAATCGCGCCGACAGGTTGAGCTGGCCGATGAGTGTAACCTGCTTACCGCTTATTTTGAAAACCAGGTCTTTATGCCCGCCATTACAAAAGCCATGGCCCAGCTCGAGCCTCAACAAAAGGCGATGGGTCCTCTCACCCTGGCCCGTGCCGGCGAAGAACACGCGGGACCGCACAGCAGCTGGTTCTGGGATCCCCGCAAGCAGGGAGGCGGCGTACTCTCAGACATGGGCTGCCACAGTATCGCCGTGGCCTGGTATGTGCTCACCCCGATCGGCAAGCCGCTGGATTTCCTGGAACCCGTAGCGGTATCGGCCGATACCTCGCTGCTGAAATGGGGGCAGCCCAAATATCGAACACAGCTCAGGGAGCGTTTTGGAGTGGACTACGAGGAGACCCCGGCCGAAGATTTTGCCACCGGCATCATCACGTTCCAAAACCCGGAGACCAAGCAGCGCGTCAAAGCCCAGTTTACGGTCTCCTGGATGTACGACAAACAGGGACTCCGCCTTAATTTGGATGCGCTCGGACCAGGTTATGCCCTGGAGATGAATTCGCTGGACTCCCCTTCCGAAATCTTCATCGGGGACGAGGCGGCGGATGCAATTGCGGATGCCGAGCTGGCCCTGGAAAAGTCGACCGCCTCCCGCGGACTGCTCACGGTACAGCCCAATGAAGCCGACCTGTATGGCTATGTGGATGAACTGATTGATATGAGGGATCGCTTCAACCAGGGACGCGATGCAACGCTGGACTGGCATTACGGGCTCGAGGTCACTCGCCTTGTCCAGGCGGCTTACCTGGCGGCCGAACGCGGCGAGACACTTGATTTGACGGATTCCAAAATACAGGAGGAGCTGGAGAGCTATCAATCGCTTATAGCACAGGGCAAGGGGGCGGAAATTTTGTATTAGCGGGCTTTGAAAAATCAGGGGTTTTGGTCAAGGTCAACGCTTGAGTGAATTTGAACCCGGAGCTTACAAGCTATAAGCGATGATTTCAAATTCGCGAAACTACCGAGATTAGCCAAAACAACGGTTTTGCAAAGGTCTCTATTAGTCTATTCTTACTCACCGGGAACGGTTGCCGCCGTTGAAAACCCCGTTTTTATTTAAGTGGTTTAACGGGATGGGGACATTCATTTTCTGTTGACTGACATAATTTAGCCAATAACCAATTCCTAATAACCGATAACTGCTTTTTGACAGTGATTTTGGTCGTTGTTGTTTATACAAAACGAACACCTCGTCCACGGGAAAAAGCTGCCATTTTTTTGAAAAATTCTGCCATATGCGGGACACTTGGGCTATGCCTGGCCATTGATGGGAATCTCAAACAAAAAGTGGGCGCCGTTGCGGTTCTCGATCTGCATGCGGGCGCGCAGCTGACTCTTGAAGGTTTCCACCAGCATCAGACCGAGTGAAGATTCCATTTTCTCGCGAAAATCCGCGGGCAGTCCGTCGCCATTATCAGCAATCGACAGCCGGTAGACGTCCTCCCCTTTCTTAAGCTTCACTTCCAGCACGCCCTGCTCTCCGGTAAATGCATGTTTAAATGAATTTACCACAAGCTCATTGACAAGCAGTCCGCAGGGAATCGCCCGGTCGATATCCAGGTGAACCTCGTCAATGTCGAACCGGAGCTCAACGTCAGAATTAGGTCCGACAAACATGGATCTCAGGCTTTCGACCAGTTCCTCGATATACGTTTGCATCCCGATATCTGTTACCGTGCTGGTGCGGTACAGCTTGTCGTGCACCAGCGCCATCGACTGGATCCTCGACTGGCTGTCGCGCAACACTTGTTGAGTCTCCTCATTCTTTGAACTGTCCATTTGCAACTCTATCAGCCCGGAGATAATTGCCAGGTTGTTCTTCACCCGGTGGTGAATCTCCTTGAGCAGCAGTTCCTTCTCCTCCAGCGACTGCTGAATTTCGCGCGTCTTGCTTTTGACGCGCGACCTCAATGACACAATCCACCCCACTCCCAGTACTGTAACAACCAGTCCGATAATACCCAATGTAAAAAGCGTGTATTGTGTAAGGCCTACGGTCTCCAAATCCCCGGGGTCCCGCAAGAAGATGTTGTAGCCCTCCCCTTCCACCTTGCCGGGATTATACAGGCTCACGATTCCCGCCACCCGCACCCGGTCGCCACTGGCCAGCGATTCGGTATCAAATTGAGAATAGAGGCTGTGAAAATTGGATACGTAGAGCTGTACGGAACGTGCTACACTGTCGGACGGGGTTACCACCAGGTATTTCCCGTTGTATTGTGATCCCTTTCCCGTAACCGTAGCGGTACCTCCCACCAGCATTCCCTCGTAGGTCTCCAAATTTCTCAGGGCCCTGCTCATTGGAACAGGCCCCGGTAACGGGGATTGAGGCTCAAAGACCTCATATTCCAGCACCTTTACTTCAGTCATCCCGAAATACTGTTGCACCACCCCTGTTACGACCAGGCTGTCTCCCCGGGCGATCGGCTGGTCAAACGACCGGGCAAACAGAGAGAGTCCCGTTGAATCGTCCTGAATAAAGATCTGCAAATACACCTCATGCAGCAGACCGGTTTCGATACTGGCTAGACCGGATACCGTGACCGTATCTCCCAGCATATCAGGCGTTCCATCTCCATCGCGGTCAGCTTTGACCTGGTGCAACGGCGTGAACTGGTCTCCAAGAGCCGATTGGGCTGACGCAGACCCCGTACACCAGATTCCCACGAACAGGACGGTCAGTATTGCAAAACCGATATTTCGGCAAGAACTGTGATAATTCCTTGTTTTCATGCTTAACGTCTGCTGGGGTTAATAGGTTGCCAAATTGCACCGGCTTGGGTTAAGGAATTGCAAACAGGGCTGTTCATTTGATGAATTAACCGGATTATTTGTCCCCGGACAACACTCCTGGTTTTTCAAAGCCCTCGAATTCAAGCTTAAACTGTTGATATTATTTCATATCAACATTACCTGTAGCTCAAATTTCAGTACTGTTGCGAACGGCTGTGAAATTTGGCTGCACACTTCATCAAACGGGGACATGATGGGCTTATGAAAAAACCAGTTGCCCGTGGCATATTTCAACAGCCACTGCAAATGTACCATCTTTTCTATCCCGGCGGAGTTTGTTTAATACCGATGAGATAGGTGGCTGCCGTATCCGGGCCCGGATTATTCACAAAATCCGACTACAAATCCTGGTAATCTACTGCAAACAGGCTTAATTAATGGTCTTACATAAAATTTTATTAAGTTTAAAGAGGACGTTTTGCAACGTCCCCTGTTTCTGTACCGTTTTCATTGCGAGCATGTAAAGAATCTCCAATCAGGGTCTTGCGGCTGGAGAGATCGTCATTCCATCGTAGTGACAGCAGATTTTGCAAACGTCAGCTAAAAATACTAAATACAATCAGTTAACGATTAAATTTCCCATCACAAAAAGTAGGTTAATCCCGAAAGAATTAAAAACCCTTTTCTGAAATCCCATTAACCAGAAAAGAAAATAGGCTTTTCTACCTACGCCGAAAAAATAGGTGTTTTACGTGTTTCAATTGTGTTGCTATTTGAAGAATATAGCGGTGCATTTAATTTATTGTTAAACTTTTTGTCAGCTACGGTAGAAAGGCTTTCGTTGTCATCTTTTCACCTCAGTTGTGGTACAACGCATCATTCTTATCAAGATGAAAAAGGGTTGACCTGCACCCCGTTGCGCGTTACTTGACGACCGACTTCACCAGGGTTTACTCCTGGAGGGCGTGATATGCTACTCATCGTTGTGAAAAGTTGTACTGGCGTCAGATTTAGAATCATAATTTTTGGACAGCTTGGTTGAATATTCCAATATGGACAAGAGTAATATTTTAGTCGTTAATTTCCACAAACTCGTCAGGGATGGTATTATATCCATGCTTGAAGCGACCAACACCTTCAACGTTTTTGAGGCCCAGCGGAAATCCAGCATTCACCAGGTTTGTCAAGAACAGAAAATTGATATCGTCATCTATGACGTGCAGATTTCCAATATTGACAGCTTGTACCTGACAAGAGAGCTCAAGGGTAATTACCCGGATATTGAGATCCTCACTCTCTTTACGACGGTAGACAAGGAGACCATCAAAAAGCTGCACAGCGAAGGAGTATCCGGCTACCTGCTGAAAGACTCCGGGCGTGATGAGCTGCTTGAGGCGATCGACACCCTGCTGGAGGGCTCCATGTACTTCAGCGACAAGATTACGCTGACTGCCATACAGATACTGGACGGTAATTCGCAAGCAGATGGCAGCAGCTCAAACTCTCACCCGCTGACGGATCGCGAGCTGCAGGTACTCGACCTGATCGTAAATGAATTTACAAATCCGGAGATCGCCGAAAAGCTTTCCATCAGTGTCCGAACGGTCGATGCCCATCGAAGAAACCTGCTGCAAAAAACAGGCGTCCGCAATACGGCCGGCCTGGTGCGGTACGCACTAAAAAACAAACTGGTGTGAGCTGCACAGTACAGGAACAGTATACCGAAATTGCCCATTTTTTATGCAGCTGACGGTAATCTTGTAGTCTTATCTTCTTCATTTGGTGAATTTGAGGATTTTTTGTTGCTTCGGGTATGCTCGCTCGACCAACAAGCTTTGGGAAACCGCCTGGCTCATATACCGAGTTCAAATTGCATTGCGAACCTTCATCCGGGCAACGTCCTGAAAAGCAATAACATTCTTACAATTCACCATATGTACTACCTGTCGGTTTATCTTCACATCCTGTCTGCTGTATTTTGGATCGGTGGAATGTTATTCACCATTGCCGTTCTGGTACCGGCATCGAGAGACCGATTGCTGGTAGAAAAGAGAGGAGCTTTTTTTAAGCTGATTGGAGAAAAATTCAGCCGGATTTCCTGGATTTTATTCCTTGTCCTGATAATCACCGGCATCACCAACCTGACCAGCCGGGGCATTCCCGTGAACAGCCTGCTCGACTCTGCCTTCTGGCAAGGACCATTTGGTTCCAGGTTGTTTATTAAGCTGCATCTTTTTGCCGCGGTACTGGTTTTAAGCGGAATTCACGATTTCTACGCCGGTCCGAAGGCCGCCCGGTTGATGGATAAAGATGAATCTGCCTCAAAAACCCACTTGTTCAGAAAGATAACTTCCTGGATCGGCAGGATAAATTTTGTATTGGGGCTGGTAATCCTCTATTACGCCATTCGCCTGACGAGGGGCTAGTGTAGTTATCGGTTAATTGGTATAGTCGTTATTAGCCTGCCATTATTTTCTGCATTTACCACCTTGTCATATCTGTTTTTCGTAAAAATCTGCTTCTCCATATTAACCGGAAACATGTTGCCCGATAATCTTAACAATTTTGCCAGGCTGATCCTGTAGCTTTTCTCGCTGGTGGACGATCTCCCCTTCTCTGTTTAAAACCGTAATCATATTGGAATGGGTAAAATCCGTTTCGCTGATACGTTTGTATTTTACCCCCAGCAGTGCCGCTATTTCCAATACATCCCCCTGATTCCCGTTCAGCAGGGTCCACTCATCGTCAGAAAGATCATTTTCAATCGCAAATTCAGTGAGTCGGCCTGGCGTATCCCGTTCGGGATCGATGGAGATAATAGTGAAATTGGTTGCGGACCGGGCTTCTGCCGGCAATTGATCCCGGATTCGTTTCATATCCGCCAGTATACGGGGGCAGGCATGCTCGCAATGGGTATACACCATAGCAACAACCTGCACCCTGCCACGGAGAGTTCTCAATTCCACGGAATCACCGTGGCGGTTCTGCCACAGGCTGCTCACGTTATAAATCGATTCGTCCGTGGGCTCCCCCGAATCCATCTCCATATTTGTATGGGCTGCATGTTCCCCGTTTGACCTATTCATCTCATCCGGTGGAGAGTGCCGGGGGGCGGTGTCCTCTCCCCCCGTGCAACTCCCAAAGATAACAGCGATACTCAACAGAATGACAGTTATGATATGGTACTTCATAGTTAAATTAATTTATTCTTTGTCCCGGGCGCATCGAAATCCCAGGTTGCCTACCGCGAAGTCGGCTTCCAGGCTACCCCGAAAGGCGTAGCGCAAAAAAGCGGCGTAATTTGCCTTGTCGGAATCGGCAGCCGCAGAACTTCCCGCAGCGCAGTAAAACTGTTTCAGCTCTCCTTCATCAGCGCGGGATTCTCCGGTAATAAACACCGTATTAAAATCCTGCACCCATTCCCAAATCAGCCCGTGCATATCATGCACACCGTGGTAATTGGACTGTCTCTCCCCTACAGCAGGCATTTGATCAGGGTTGGGGCGACTGTACCAGTCCAGGATTTTACTTACAAAGGCTTTATCCCGACTTGCCAGCGGTTTTACAGCACTGGCTGAAGCCACATACTCCCACTCGTCCAGGGTGGGAAGCCGCGTCCCTTTCCATCGCGCGTACGCACGTGCCGCGAACCAGGAAACATTCGTCACCGGGCTATCAGCGTGCACGTTTCGCCCGAGTTCAAGATCCGTCGCCCAGTGGCGGAGATAGTTATCGCCGGCAAACACACTTTTTACCCGTGAACGCCGCCATTTCTCATTCTCTTTCACAAATTCCAGGAATTCGGCGTTGGTTACCGGGTGGATATCGATATAAAAAGGGTCAACGGTTACACTGTCGCCGGTAGAGCTGTAAAACGGCATAAAGGTATCCTGTTCAACAGCAACCATCCCCTCCGGCTGTGCGGGGGCCGACTGATACAGTAGTCCCCACAGGAAAACTGCCAATATAAACAAGGAGTAAATTTTCATCATCTAGCTATTTAAGGATTTTGGAAACTATACCTCGTTAGCAACCAAACGGATTCAACAGAGCTTCCGCTCATTTGCCGAACATTTAAAAAAGCCACCCTTGCGCATGCAACGTGTTCCTTAAAAATTATTCCACCGGACCCTCGGTGCGAACGCGTTCCACATCCTGCGGGGTGACCCGGCCTCCATCGTTGTCAAAGCTGTTGAGTATATAGGTGATGACGTTGGCAACCTCCTCATTCGTCAGGTTTTGCCGGGGCATGATTCCGTTATAAGTCTCCCCGTTAACCGTAATTTCACCGGAAAGCCCGTGCACCACCGCGCTGATCCCGCGATCCGGATTCTCATTCAGGTAGTCCGAGTCGGCTACCGGGGGAAAAGCGCCTTCAATACCTGAACCATCCTGCATATGGCACGATTGACAAACAGAGGCATACACCTCCCGGCCGTATTCAATCTGCTGCTCAATTGTTTCAGCTACGGGAATCGTCCGCTCTTCTACCGGAATTTCCTGGGTAGCTCCCCCCTCCGGCTGGTACACCTGTTCCAGCTGTTGACCGGTAAATACGTTTTCATCTTCTTCGCCCGAGACCGCCAGCGTTGCGAGCGCTCCCTTGTTAAACGCACGGAAAATGGCGTGATCTACCAGGATATAATCTCCGGGCACTTCCGTCTCAAATTCAACAATCGCCGATCCCCCGGCCGGGATAGAGGTCGTTTGCACATTTTCCTGGATTCGGTCACCGCCTTCGTAATGGACCTTGTCCAGGATCTCCCCGATAACATGGAACGAAGAGGTCAGGTTTGGTCCGCCGTTTCCGACAAATAGCCGCACCTTGTCACCGCGCTCCGAGGTGATTGCATTTGAACCGGTCATCGCCCCTACAGCACCGTTAAAGACCACATATTCCGGATCCTCACTGATCGCCCGGTCCATATCAAACGGCTGCAGGCCGCGTTCTCCATAATCCCCTTCGGTATAGAACTCACTCTGCATCACGTAGTACTCTTTATCCACTTCCGACAGTCCCTCGGCCGGTTCAATCAGGATGAGCCCGTACATGCCGTTGGCGATATGCATGCCCACCGGCGCCGTTGCGCAGTGATACACATAGAGGCCGGGATTCAGCGCCCTGAATGTAAATACGGTTTCCCGCCCCGGGGCTGTAAACGTTGACTCGGCGCCCCCACCCGGACCGTTAACCGAATGCAGGTCAATATTATGGGGGAGCTTGTTATCGGGGTGGTTTTGGAGGTGGAATTCAATCATATCCCCCTCACGGGCCCGGATAAACTTGCCCGGTACCGACCCTCCGAAGGTCCACATGGTATAGGTGACGCCATCGGCAAGACGCATCTCCTCTTCGGTCACCTCCATATTGACAATCAATTTTGTGGCATGATCACGCTCAATCGGAGGGGGAACATCGGGCGGCAGTGTCAGCTCGGCGACTTCTTCACCGACAATCTCCGCTGTTTCCGGATCAAAATCGTTATCTGAAGAGCAACCGATAACTAATCCGGCTACTATTAGTAGGCAACAACTCTGCAATATTGTTCTGTGAAGCATGACCATCCCCGTTTTATTTATGGTTTAATAAAATGCCTTGTAACATCCTGTCTGTCACCGGTATCCCAACCTCCAGTTTCGTGAAAACTGTTTCCCAGGACTCTGACCAGGAAATCATTACCTCCGCACAGTATGACAGGTGGGCTTGAAAACTTTTGGAAGTGAAAGGCGTACGTTATGATATCCCTTCTGAATATATAGCATCTCAATCCTCCTTTGACAATATTATGAAAAACTCGGGATTATGAAACGCTGTTTTGCAATTTGGACTCTGTATAAAAAACAAGCACACCTGACCCCTGTCCGATAAAAATTTCGATATTCAGGGATTAAATCTTATTGATACCATCCCACTCCCCTTTTTCGCTGATATAACTAAGCTTGTCGCCAGCCCAAAATACAGTTGAAAATATGGGTAAATCTGATTATCTATAAAAGACAAAATAGTCTTAATACTAATTAAGTTCAGCGGGAATGACAACTGGGGATACCTCTGCCAACGGCCAAAAATGGACCCGTCCATTGCTCATTACGGTTGCCGGGTTTCTTTTATTTGAAATGATAACCGGCCTTATAATCTATTTTTTGCCGTTCGGCATCCCCGCACAGGTGTCTATCATTATTCATACCGCGATCGGTATTGCCTTTTCAGTTCCCTACCTGGTCTACCAGGTGCAGCACTGGCGGGCCTACCGGCACCGGCCGATGAATGAAATTAAGTTGACTGGCTATATTTCAATGGCATCGGCCCTGGCAGCTATCATTTCGGGGTTGGTGATAACCTGGCAGGCGCTGTTTTCAACCGCCGTAAGCACGGCCTGGGACAAAATCCATATCCTGGCCACGTTTATGCTGCTGGCCTCGGTATTGCCACACGTGGGATTAATTTTGATCCGGGACTACAGGGCGCGGAAAAACCCGCAAATGAAATCCAGGATTCGATCCGAAAAAGCGTTCGGCATCAACAGCCTGCTGGCAGTGACAGCCCAGTTTGGTCTCGTGTTCCTTTTTACCTACGCTTTTGAACCCGTACAGCTGAACAACGAACTGCCGGAAGATTATCACCACCTGAACGAAAGCAAAAATCGGCCGTTTGCTCCCAGCCTGGCCACTACTACCGGTGAAGGTATCGACGATCGGCTGCTGGGCGGATCCGAATCGTGCACCACTTCCGGCTGCCACAGCGAGATTGGGAAAGAGTGGGAAGCCAGCGCACATCGCTACGCGGCGGAAGATCCCATCTTCCGGGCGATCCAAAAAACGATGGGGGAACAGAAAGGGCCGATTTCAACACGCTATTGCGGGGGATGCCACGACCCGATCTCCCTGTTTTCGGGTACCAAAAACCTGTTCAGCGACAGCCTCACAAATAACGTTGGTCTACAAGAAGGGATTTCCTGCGTATCATGCCATGCCGTAAAAGAAGTGGACGTGTCGGGCAATGCCGACTATACCATCGCACCGCCCGAACGCTACATGTTTGAACTGAACGACGGCAAGGCAGCCAAGGCGATCAGTGACTTTTTGATACGGGCCTATCCCAAGAAACATGTAGAGTCCTACCAGCGTCCCCTCCTGAAAACGCCGGAATTCTGCGGAAGTTGTCACAAGCAATATATCGACGAAGAAATAAACAACGTGGGATGGGTGCAGCTGCAGAACCAGTATGACAACTGGCGAAAGAGTCGCTGGAATCATCCCAAACAGCCGATGAAAACGGTGGAATGCCGCGAATGCCACATGCCGCTCGTTGCTTCCAGCGATCCGGCCAGCGGGGATCCCCTGGATTATAATCGCTCAGAAGATGACGGCACACATCGCAGCCATCGCTTCCTGGGGGCCAACCAGATGGTGCCCGGCATGCTGGACCTGCCCGGAGCCAAAGAGCACCAGGAGCTGACGGAGCAGTGGCTGCGCGGGGAGTTCGAAATCCCCGAAATCGACGACAAGTGGGTTTCCGGTCCCTCGGTTCCCATCGAGGTTATGGCCCCCTCCCGTATTGCTCCCGACGCCGACCTGGAATTCAACGTTACGATCACCAACAACAAGGCGGGCCACAACTTTCCCACTGGGCCGCTTGACATGATCCAGGCCTGGCTCCAGGTAGTTGTGACCGACGAGGAAAGGAACCCAGTCTACACGTCCGGCATGCTGGATGAAAACCACTTTATAGAACCCGGTGCCTTTATTTTTAAAGCGGAGCCGGTGGACCAGTACGGCAACGTTATCGACCAGCACAACCTGTGGGAGATGGTGGGCGTCCGCTACAGCCGCGCAATCTACCCGGGCCACTCGGATAATGCACAGTACACCATATCGCTACCGGATTCCGCGGGGGCGCGGCGTTCTGTAGCCCTGAAGGTGAACTCAGACCGGGTTGCCGGGGTGACTTCTCTCCATATCACGGCACGCCTGCAGTACCGCAAGATAAACCAGTACCTGATGAACCTGATTTTCGAAGACCACGAGAAGCAGCCCACCGCCCCCATTACCACCTTGTCGGCTGACAGCACGACCGTGCATGTCACAGCACCCCTTTCAACCCGTTAACCCTTCAACGCCATGTCCAGACGCCAAAGAAATATTGTAATGGCCTCGCTGTTCATTACGGCCGTTTTCCTGCTCTCTGCGTGGTTTCTCTGGGAGAATGACCCCACCCCGCAGCGATACATCCCGGGCGAGCAGGTGGAAGGCGTAACCACCCGCCTGGATCGCAGGGTGCCCGACGACTACCGGCCGGTTACGTTCCGGGATGCCACCCGGGAGTCGGGGATCGATTTTTCCCATTTTAACCATGAACGCACCTCGCAGCTGGCGGAGGATATGGGATCGGGCGTGGCCTGGTTTGATTATAATAACGACGGGTGGGAAGACCTGTTTCTCGTAAACTATGCAGAACCATTTACCGGGGAACCGGTCTCGGATCTTGCCCCCGGCAATCGCTGCAAACTGTACAAAAATAATGGAGACGGCACTTTTTCGGACGTCAGTCGGCAGTCCGGGCTGGACCTGGCGATCCGCGGTATGGGTGCGGCTCCCGCCGACTTTGACAATGACGGCTGGACCGACCTGTTCGTAACGGCCTACGGGCAAAACCGGTTGATGAAAAATAACGGCGACGGAACCTTTTCCGATATCACCGGCCGGGCCGGGCTCAGTGACTCCGAACAATTCTGGGCCGGTGCATCATGGGGTGACTACAACCGCGACGGGCACCTGGATCTTTATGTCACCGGCTATGTTGATTATGAATACCTGAACCTGCCCGCCGACAAGCTGGCAGCCGAGGAACCGCCCAGTATCAATCCGTCCACGTTTGAGCCGGTGGGCAACCGGCTGTACCGAAATAACGGAGACGGCACTTTTTCCGACGTGTCGCTCCAGGCGGGGGTGACTAACGAGGCCGGCCGGAGCCTTTCTGCCTCGTGGGTGGACCTGAACCAAGACCTGTGGCCCGACCTGTATGTAGCCAACGACGTTTCGGACAATGTGCTCTATCTTAACAATGCCGACGGAACCTTTACCAATGTAAGTCACCGTGCGCACGTGGCAGATTACCGGGGCGCCATGGGGCTGGCCAGCGGCGACTGGGATAACGACGGGGACGCCGACCTGTTTATCACGCACTGGCTGGCCCAGGAAAACGCCCTTTATACCAACCGCTGGAGAGATACGCTGCAAGCCGGCAGCGGAGCCGGGCGCACCCTTCGGTTTACGGACGATTCGGCCAATCACGGGCTGGGACATTCGTCCCTGGACTTCGTGGGCTGGGCCACCTCGTTTCTCGATTTTGACCTGGACGGCCGCCTGGATCTTTACGTGGTAAACGGCAGCACCACCCAGTACCCGGGCAATCCCGAGCGACTGAAGCCGATGCCGGATCAGCTCTTCTGGAATGCAGGGCGAAACCGGGGCTTTTATGATGTGTCGTCGCAGAGTGGTCCCTACTTCTCCAAAAAATTTGTGGGCCGCGGGGGCGCCGTATCGGATTACGACCGCGATGGAGACCCGGACCTTTTTATCCTGAATCACAACGATCAGGGGATTCTGTTGCAGAACAGTGCAGCGCGCGATCGAAACTGGCTGGCCGTAACACTGGAAGGCACATATAGCAATCGATCGGCCATCGGAGCACACCTGCGGCTGGTCAGTGGAACCATGGTGCAGGTACGGCAGGTAGGATCACAAAGCTCCTATCTCTCCTTTAACAGCCTGAAACAATATTTCGGGCTTGGCACCCGTCAACGGGTGGATACCCTCTCCATCCGGTGGCCCAGCGGCAAAACCGATACTTTCCATAACCTTGAACCCAACCAATTCCTCAACATCACTGAAGGTCATCCGGAAATTTCTGCCGTATCTCTAAAATGAATTCCCCTATGAAAAAAACCTGGTCCATCATCTTTTCGACATTGGGCATCGCCTTTTTGGTAATTACCCTCTTTAAGCACGTCCCGGAATCCAAACCGACGTTCCGGGAAGAAGCGGCCAGCCAGGAGAGCAATAGGAATAATGAGCAGGTGGTTGAATTCTGGGAGCTGTACAACAAGGCTACGGACCTACGTATTGCCGGGAATTATCAAAAAGCGGCCAAATACTACCGCGGCGCCCTGCAAAAAGATCGGGAACATCTAAATACCATCTATTACCTAGGAAGCATGGAACTGGCCCTGGACCATTTTGAGAAGGCGGAAAAACGGTGGCATTCGCTGATTGATCAAAATCCCGCAAGTGCACGCGGTCACGTGCAGCTGGGAACAATCTACAGCTGCCGCCGGCCGGACAATTCACTTTTTGACCTGACAAAAGCGGCCCGTCATTTTGAAAAAGCGTCCAGCCTGAATCGCGAGATTACCGGTCCCCTGCTGCAGCTGGCTAAAATTAATATTTTAAACCAGAGGTATGCCGAAGCGGAACAACGGCTGCAAGAAGTGACTCAAAGCAATTTCCGGAGCCTTGAAGGATTTTTCCTGCGGGGCTACCTTGCCTGGAAAGCGGGAAATACCGCGGATGCACAACGTCATCTTGATCAAAGCCTGTCAATAGCCGAAGGCAGCGAAAAATTTGCCAACGTCGGGGAAGGGACGACCAATTCCGGAGAAGACCCGATGTTTGACGAAACCGGCCGCTGTGCACTCTTTTCGTCTGAAATCCATTCACTCTTAACTACCAATCGAAGTCGTTCTATAACTGAACGCTACCGACAGTTTGAGGATAAACTGGATGCATATAATTAGCCCGGATTGATCCACTCATCTGCCTTCAAAATCCAGCATCCAGATCAGGATGGGGCATTCCTCACCCGCGTAGCATGTAATGGAAGGCTTAACGAAGGCGTTATGAATTCATTCAATCAGATCGGCTTACTCCGGTATGGTATTTTCAGTCGGGTGACGGCGAACCTGGAGTTACAAGGAACCGCACGGCAAAAAGAGCATAATCCGCCTCACTTATCCGGAAGTGGGATCGCTCATGGTACCGGCAAACAGGATCGTCTGCGATTCAACTTCACGAATCACGTAGAAAAAGGGGCGGTTAAACCGAACGGTCGTCGTTTGGGGCACGCTGGTAATCCCAATGCCCACGGATGTGGCAGCAGCCGCTTCGGTTCCCTCCTCGTCGACACGAATAAATGTCTTGTGGCGCGTTTCGCTGATATGGAGATCATCACTTTCGGGATTTATTCCGCTAAAATCGGATTCCAGCGGATCAAAGGCATCGGTAATGCCCATATCCCGGAGCACGTCCCTGAATGCGTCGATCTCGTATTCCATCTCAAATTTGGGCAGTTCGAGGTTGAGCGTGGTTTCACTGAAACCTTCGGTTACCTCCTGCCACCTGTTCCAGTCCAGATTGCCGATCCAATCTTCCAGTTTCATCGATTCATCCGGCAGTACCAGGGTCATCGCAAATCCGGCATCGCCGTAGTACAAATTAACCGCCTCGTAGTTATCGCCCTTTTTGTAGAGCATGCCGTCCTGCTGCTCCATTTGCATCATCTCCGACTCCACGCTGGATTCACCGGAGCGGTAGAAAGGCTGTTGACGGGTGTTTTCCGGGTCAAAAGGATAAGTCCAGTTGCCCTTAAAATATATAGCATTAGCCAGGTACATCACGGTGAGCGGGTCGATTGGACCCTGTACAATGTTGTTGATCAGTCCCCCGGTTTTGTCATCCACCCAACTGTTGATTCGACTTACTGTTTCAGGATCCGCGAAATCAGCCGCTTCAATGGTTGCATCGTAGTAGAGCTGGTTGGTCTCCAGGAACTCATCTTCCACGGAAAACGTATCCCGGTACCATATTGCATTGGCGATCTCAAAACGCACGTTGTCATCGAACTGTACCAGCAGGTCCATCAGCTCCCGGGCCGACTGGTTGACCTCTTCCCGGCTCATCCCGCCCATCCCGAATGTCTCCCGCATCTGCGTATAGGTTTTGGATCCGGCTCCGTTCATGGTCATTCCGTAGGCCATCAGGATACTCAGGGGAGAAACGAGGTGATTGCCATTCGGATCCTTGTCCACCAAGCGCCTCACCAAATCGAAACCGAATCTTCCTCCCCCGCTTACCAATTCAGTCTCCTGCTGCGTCAGCGCGCGTGGGAGGTCCCGACGCTCGAACTGGTTCGGTTGTGGTTCTGCTGTGTTGAAGGCATTACAACCTATAACAACAAAGCAGGCAAAAAATGTGGCCAAAAATTGATTGATACGCATTCCCGTTGGGAGTCTTGTGCTGTTTGATTTACGTCGGTGCGGCTTTCGGGTTACCCAACCTGTGATATTGGTTGTACTGTTTATACACTTTACCAAAACGGGATAACTACCGCTTTATTTAGCCTGCATTTCTCACCAAGAAATTGGTTCGTATGCAAGGCGAAGTGGTAATCGCAAGCGAAACGTATATTGATACGTTGAGTGCGCGATTACCATCTTTAACGTAGCAGACAGGACAATTTCCTAGCCCGCTACAAACTGTTATAGCATGTTCAGTTTTAAAATCAATGCAACTCACTGTATATCAAAGCATTATGAGAAATTTATATTCATTTTTGTGAGAAATACAGGTTAGAGCGTACTCAAAAGTAATTCCTTCCTCTGCTGCCTCATGTTATTGGATGTGCATTGAAGAGGACTTTGCAAAACCGTTGTTTTGGTCAACACCGGTAGTTTCGCGGATTTATAATTGCATCTTTACCAGCGTTGGTTTCCCAGCGGACCGAGTTCAATGGTTTAGCACAGGCGCGGTTTGGTTATTTGTGAAGAGGTTACTTGTTAAAGACAATTAATTCCTGACAACCAATAACTAATCTCCGGCGGTATATGTTGCGGTTCACTTTTTGATCATTCAAAAAACGAACAGGGAAAGTCGGTAAGGAAGCTTTAATAAGAAAAAGAGCCCTTCATCCAGGAGAATGTGACTCCCCGGGACGGAAGTGCTTCTGGCTGAGTACCATATAGCAACAGGATCTCCAATTCCGAATCGGAAAAGCAGACATCAAAAGGGATGAATAAATTTATATATTGACTAATTCACAACAGTATTCCCACGATAAAATCCGTTATGCCACATGGCGCTTACTTCTGATCAATATTCCCGGCTCCTCCAGTTCCTTGAGCAGACAGATTCATATCCCCACCAGCCGGAAGAGGTGAAGCATATTCAAACCCACATCTCCCATGTCTTTATGGCGGGGGACTACGTGTACAAGATAAAGAAACCGGTCGATTTTGAGTTTCTCGACTACAGTACACTTGCAAAGCGCAAACATTTTTGCGAGCAGGAGGTAACACTAAACCGACGTCTTTGCGAGGATGTCTACCTTGGTGTAGTACCGATCGGCAGGACAGGCGGCACATTCGCGCTGGAAACACAGGAAGCCGATATCGTGGAATACGCGGTAAAGATGAAAAAACTGGACAGTGAGTATTTCCTGCACACATTGATTGAACGCGACAACCTGACCAACGATCACCTGGAGCGCGTTGCCGACAAGCTGGCATCGTTTTATTCCGCTCAGCAGCGGGACGATCAGATCCTTCAGTACGGTACCATTGAAAAGGTTAAATTCAACACCGACGAAAATTTCAGGCAGACCCGCCCGTATATTGGTGAGACAATCGATCAGCTCTCTTTTGACGCCATTCAGGCATACACCGACAGCTATTTTAAACGGCGGAAGAGCCTGTTTCAGCGCAGAATTGAAGAAAACCGGATCGTTGACGGGCACGGCGACCTCCACCTCGACCATATCCATATCACCCCCGAAAAGGTTCGGATCTATGACTGCATCGAATTTAATGAACGATTTCGTTATGGTGACCTGGCCGCCGACCTGGCATTCCTGGCAATGGACCTCGATTTCAGGGATCGCTGGAGAGAGGAGCGCTATTTTGTGAACCGGATGGCCGACAAGCTTGACGATCCCGATCTCCCCGGAATACTAACGTTCTACAAATGTTACCGCGCCTACGTCAAGGGAAAGGTCAAGAGCCTGCAGAGCGGAGAAGAGGAGGTACCCCGGGCGGAACGCCGGGAGGCTGCCGGGATCGCCCGCCGATATTTTGATCTTTCGCTGCGCTATGCCCTGCTGGGCTCGGAACCGACGGCCTGTATCGTCATGGGGCGGATCGGCAGCGGCAAGAGTACATTGGCCGAAATGATGGCCGAGACGCTTTCACTTCCGATCTTTTCATCCGACCGCATACGTAAGTCGATGGCGGGCCTGCCGCTGCACGAGCGAACGCCGGATGAAACCCGCCCGGCCCTCTACTCTCAGGCGATGTCTGACAAGACCTATAATGAACTTCAACAGCGGGCGATCGAACAACTGAAGCAAGGGACAACAGTCATACTGGATGCGACGTACAGCGATCGGCAAAGCCGGAAAAATCTGGTGGAGCTGCTGGCCCGCCATAATATGGATTACCTGTTCATCGAGGCGAACGCCTCGGACGAAACCATCAAGGAACGGCTGAAAAAGCGGGAGGGTGGCCAGGTGGTATCGGACGCCCGGCTGGAAGATTTTGAAGCGCTGGATCAAAATTACACTCCGCCGGCGGAGATAGCGGCCTCACACCTCCTCTCTGTCAGTACGGAACAACCGTTCCTGGATACCCGCGAAGAGCTCTACCGAAAGCTGGTAAAGCGCCACCTCGAAAAAGAGAAAGATACATAATACTACTGGTCCCTGGTCCCTCGTCCCTTCGGCAGATAACTTTACAGAGAGCCGACCACGGTTTGCTCAATCGAAAAATAGATGCTATATACCCTGAGTAAGGAAAATGTGGAATTTATAAGGCATTTACCGGTCACCGGATTTATTATTAAGAGGGTTTTTAATAAACGGTTTTGCCAAGATCTTTAGAAATAAAAAACAGGGATGAGGACAACATGATGATTAAAACACGTATCGGGGTTATCGTCTTAATCGCAATATTGGGCTGGGGATGCAGCCCGGAAGAAGAACCTTCAGTGGAACGACCCAACATTTTATGGATCACCAGTGAAGACAACAGCCCCTACCTGGGCGCCTATGGAGATTCACTGGCAGATACCCCGAACCTCGATCGACTGGCCGAGCGCGGGACCGTGTATGAAAACGCATTTGCCACTACCCCGGTCTGCGCGCCCTCGCGGTTCACTCTTATCACCGGGCTGTACGCCAACGCAATGGGTACCGAAAATATGCGCAGCACGTTTCCCATTCCCGAACAGATCCGGTTTTTTCCCAAGTACCTTCGGGATGCAGGGTATCATACCACCAACAATGTAAAGAAGGATTATAACACGATTGATCAACCCGAAGCGTGGGTGGAATCCAGCGACAGCGCCACCTATAAAACACGGGAGCCGGGCCAGCCCTTCTTCCACGTGCGTAACTTTACCACTACCCACGAGAGCCGGCTGCATGATCCCATTGATACACTGATTCATGACCCCGAAGAGATGGAGCTCCCCCCATATCATCCGGCAACCGCGGAGATAAAGAGAGACTGGGCCCATTATTATGACCAGATTACAAAAATGGATACGCAAGTGGGACAGGTGCTCGACGAGCTGGAGGCTTCGGGGGAGGCGGAAAATACGATCATTTTCTATTACAGCGATCACGGTGGCGTGCTCCCCCGTTCAAAACGATTTATGTTTGAATCGGGGCTGCGCGTGCCGCTGATTGTCTATTTCCCGCCGAAATATGAGCACCTGGGCCCGGAGCGGGACCGGACCGACCGGCTGGTCTCGTTCGTGGATTTCCCGAAAACCGTATTGAGCCTGGCCGGAATAGAGCCGCCGGAGTATATGCATGGCAAAGCGTTCCTAGGTGAGTATGAGGATACCCCGCGAACCTACGTGCATACCTACCGCGGGCGGATGGACGAGCGTTTTGACCTGGTCCGGGCGGTGCGGGACAAAGAGTATCTCTACGTGCGCAACTATATGCCGCACCGAATCTACGGGCAACATTTGGCATATCTCTGGCGGGCGCCCTCGATGCTGAGCTGGCACCAGCAGTTTCTCGGGGGAACCCTGGATGACACCCAGCAACGTTTTTTTGAGACCAAGCCGGCCGAGGAGTTGTACAGGATAGATGCCGATCCGCACAACGTTAACAATCTTGCGGGAGATCCCGGGTATCAGGAGGTCCTGCAGCGAATGCGCGAAGCCAATGCCCAATGGATTCGGGAGCAGCAGGACCTGGGATTTATCCCGGAAGAGACGATCGACTCGCTGCGCGGCAACCGACCGTTGTATGATGCGGCCCGCGAACAGTCGATGCCGATCGATGAAATTATTGAGACCGCGGAACAGGCTACCCGCAATGCCTCAGACAACCTGGAGTTTTTGGCCGAACAGATGGATCATTCCAACGGGGCCGTCCGTTTTTGGGCTGCCACCGGGTTTTCTGTAGCCGAGCGCCAGGCGCCACAGGTGGAAGAAGTCCTGAAGCGTCACATCGATGATCCTTCGCCTGCAGTGCGCGTAGCCGTGGCGGAAGCGCTGTACCGGCATGGATTCCGCACCGCCGGTCTGGAATTGCTGGAGGAATCGCTTCAAGCCGACCATCCTTTTGTAAAACTGCGGGCGCTCAACACAATTGAAGCGTTGGAAATAGAGGCGCTCCCCGGCCGCATGGAGCAAATGATACAGGACCTGCCCGGGATACATGATGACGAGTGGGGCACCGATTACTATATCCGGCGGGCGGCGACATCCATAGTTGGCGAATAATCTCGGTTGGAATATTCGCAGGAGGAGTGCCGGGTAGCAAGTAATCCTAAAAAAGAGATATAACCAATACGTTTTTTGTTCTACCGGTAAACCTGCGAACTAATACACTAAAAACAGGAGAACGATGAAAAAAATGAAAGGGTCACTGTCACTTGGGCGTGTAAAAGGTATTCGCATCCAGGTGCACTGGACGTTTTTACTGCTGATTGGATGGGTGGTATTCCTGGAGTTGAGCAGGGGCAACGATCTGGCCGCCATTTTCTGGAGCATCGGTTTTGTAATGGTGTTGTTCGGTTGTGTCATTGCCCATGAACTCGGACATGCCCTGACGGCCGCTCGATACGGCATAGGCACCCGGCAGATAACACTGTTGCCGATAGGCGGAGTGGCCAGCCTCGAGTCGATGCCGGAGAATCCGAAAGAGGAACTGCTGGTAGCCGTCGCGGGTCCCGCGGTGAACCTGGTTATCGCCCTCCTTTTATACCTTGTGGTCCCGGTTGGTGACTTCATAAGCCAGGATCCGGCTCAGCTGGAAGAGACGCTGAGCGCAATCAACGCGGGTAATTTCCTGTTTTACCTGTTTTCAGCCAACCTGATGCTGGTACTTTTTAACATCATTCCGGCCTTCCCGATGGACGGGGGACGAATTCTGCGAGCTCTTCTTTCAATGAAAATGAACCGGATGCAGGCTACCCAGATCGCCGCCTGGCTGGGACAGATGGTGGCCCTGTTCTTTTTCCTGTTTGGCCTGCTGTTTAATCCCATCCTGGTACTGATCGGGGTCTTTGTGTTCTTTGGAGCGCAGGGCGAAAACATTATGGTCCAACAGATGACGTTGCTCAAAAATCGTTCAGTTGCTGAGGCGATGATGACCGACATTACGGTCCTGGAACCGGATGATCCTCTTTCCGAGGTGGTCGATCTGGTGCTTTCAGGCACAGAGCGCGATTTTGTGGTAGCTGCGGACCGTCGCGTGGAAGGCGTTCTGTATCAAACGGACCTGGTGGCGGCGTACCGGAATGGCCGGGGAGATGCCCGGGTAAGAGAGATCATGAATACCGATGTTGAACCGCTGCATCCCGATGAACCACTGAGCGAAGCATATATCAAAATCCGGTCAAGCCAAAAGGGGTTTTTCCCTGTTGTGGACCGTCAGCAGCTGGTGGGAGCGATAGATCAGAATAATATAAATGAGTTTATCGTCTTCAAGTCCTACCCCGGCATCACCGATCGAGCGGAAGTTCCCCTGAACACCTAGTGTCGTTATAGAGGTTTTTGAAAACCGTTGTTTTGACCAATCATTGTATTTTCGCGAATTTGGAATCCTTACTTATAGCTAATAAGCTCCGGTTTCAAATTCGCTCAACCTATGACCTTGACCAAAACCCCTGGTTGTTCAAAGCCCTCTTAGTAGTAATGGATCGATGCTTTCCTAAATACCTGGAAGATCTGTCAGAACATGCAGACCACTGATATAATACTGGTGTCACGTCAAATCCCGGAGTTCGGTCTGTTCCTGCCCGAACGCGGATACCCCCGATCATGCCGAACTACGCAGGCAGCTGTGAAAGATACTGTTAGAACTACTATTCTGCGGTAATCTACAGCATCAGTGTTATCTGCATTCCAGCAAACCAGGATATTCATGGTTGACATGGCACTGGAGCTACTACTGAATTTCCAGGGCCTCATCAATCTTTTCGATCACCTTTATGTGGGCCTCCTCGTTGGTTTCCCCGAACCCGCTGACCGTGCGCCCGCTGTCATTGCGGGCGGTTACCTGCACGCCATCCCACTTTTTCCTTACTTTGTGAACACTGAATCCCCGGTATCCCTGTTTTTGAAGGATCGATATACGTTCATGAAACAGGTTTTCCTGCTCTCGATCTTGTGAACTCATACCTGTCACCGCTGTTTTTTGTGGTAAGTGATTGTGGTTATGGTAAAACCGGGTACTGCCGCTGTTGGAGTGGGCGAAGCGAGATCCCGCCCCTGCTGCTGGTAGTCTCCAGAAAAGGTGCCGGGCACGTATTGGGAAGCTTTCTAACCATCCTCTGCAAGCCCCTCCTGCTTGGCCTGAATACTGTAGCGGGTATGGGGAACCGCTTCCAATCGTTCTTTTGAAATCGGCTTGCCGGTTGCCCGGCACATGCCGTACGTGCCTTTCTTTATCCGTTCCAGGGCGTCGTTGATCTCTTCTATAAATTTTTGCGTGCGCTCTTTCAGTTGATAATTCAACTCCTCCTCTTCCACATCCGATCCAACATCCCCCATATGGTGGGCAATCGAGGAATAATCCGCATCATCGACCTCTTTAAGATTGGATATGCTGTCATCCAGAACGCCAAGTGTTTGCAGGGCTTCTTTGCGTTTCTCCAGTAAAAGCTTTTTGAAATGACGTAGTTCTTTTCGGCTGAAATACTCCTTGTTCTTGTTGGAATTCATCATGTCGGCCCCTTCCATTGTTTAGTTGAATACTGTCTTGTAGAGGACTTTGCAAACCGTTTTTTTGGTCAATACCGTCATTTTTGCAAAGCCTCATGTATTACTAATAATTATTGGCACCGTAGACTATAGTAGAAAAGACCAAAAAGATGTAGTGCCAGAACTTACGCCAGGCTGCCGGTACCGGCCAGGAACGGCAGCTGTTGTTGCAGACGCCGTCCCTGGAACAGCTGCTGGCAGACCAGGGACAAAGATGGAATTCACCGCCTTGCAAGGCTTCCCTGCCCTGGATCCGCACCACGTAACAATCCCAACCAGCCTTTTAACCGCAATCAGCTGAATCTCAGGTACCCTTCCGTGGCCAGTTCTTTGCCGTGCTGGTCATACACTTCCTGGTTATCGGGGGCAAATGTGCCGAGTCCGTCTACATACCGGTTGTACATGCAGAATGCAGCCGCAATAAGTACGGTGTCATGAATTTCCTGGTCGGTTGCACCCTGCTCCCGGGCATCCACAATATCCCGTTCTGTTACATGTTTGCCGCCTTGTTGTACCTGCGCCGCGATATGCAAAAGCGCTTTCATCTTTGCACTCACCGGGGCAGACCGGTAGTCGTCCTGGACCTGTTTGACCAGTTTTTTATTACCGTCCAGCAGGTGACTAGCGGTGGCGCCGTGCGAGTTCATGCAAAACTTGCACTCGTTGCGTGCGGAAACCAGGCTTGCGATAAGCTCGCGTTCTCCTTCCGTCAACGTGGAGTCTCCCCGCAGAAGCACCTGGGCCAACTCCGAGAGCGGTTTGGCGGTTTCCTTGAATTGAGTCAACAGTCCGACAATACCGGGAAGCTGGTTTTGTAGTTCGATGTGAGCCATAAAATATCCTCGTTTACTATTTAATTGAATATGTATTATTGTAACTGATAGATCTGCAATTAATCTGACTTAATCAAGTAACATGTCAATGACTTGTCATTTTTAATGATAATATTTAACCTGCATTTTTGACCAAGAAATCGGTTTGAATGCAAGGCAATGGTGGAAATCGGGATCGAAACGTATCGTTATACATTGAGTGAGCGATTTCCACCATCAACGCAGCATACGAACCAATTTTACAGCTGGCTACACACTGTAATAGTATTTTTGGTATTGAAATAAATGTAACTCACTAAATATCAAAGCGTTACAAGAAACATAAAATTTTACTCGTGAGAAATGCAGGTTAGGGCCAGTGATAAACCAGGAGCTTTTCCCGGACCTCTCAAAATTAGAAAGACTATGTGATGGCTAAAGCAGGATTTTTTGAACAGACAAACCGTTACGTGCTTCCCAACCTGATCGATTACGGGAAGGTATACGATTCCTTCCGGTGGAATAAATATGTTACCGAGTTATCCGGTCTGCCCGACGGGGGATTGAATATAGCGTATGAGGCGGTAGACCGGCACGCCAGGAGTAGTCTCAGGAACAGGATAGCAATACGCTGGCTCGGAAGGGACGGGTCAACGGAAGAGTTTTCGTATCGCCGACTAAAAGAGGTGACCGATCGGTTTGCGAATGTGTTACAGGAGCTTGGGATCGGAAAAGGCGCCGTCGTCTCTACCCTGGCGGGCCGTATCCCGGACCTTTACATTGCTGCGCTTGGAGCGTTCAAACAGGGTAGCGTGTTCTGCCCGCTGTCGCCAGCTTCTGGGCAGGAATCGATTTTCCGGCAGCTGAACGAAGCGAAAGCGCGGGTATTGGTAACGACGGAAGCACACTACCGGCATACACTGGAGAAGGGGGTGGACCAGTTGCCCCACCTTGAATATATACTGTTGACTGATGTTGACAAAACGCAGGATCGCTCCACATACTCATTAAAGGTACTGATGAGTAAGGCGGATAAACAACTTAACATCTGTCCCACCGACCCTGACGATGCCGCCCTGTTTCATTTTACCAGGGGTGCCACCGGGAAGCCGAAGGGGGTAATCCATGTACACAAGGCTGCCCTGACCCATTATATTACCGGCAAATTTGTGCTGGATTTCCACCGGGATGACATCTTCTGGTGTACTGCGGACCCGGGGCGGGCGACGGGAATCATCTATGGGTTGTTGTCTCCTCTGCTGCACGGGATCACGAACCTGGTCGTGGAAGCCGAGTGCGACGCCCCGTTGTGGTATCAGACGCTGGAAGAGGAGATGGTGACGGTCTGGTACACTGCCCCGTCCGACATCCGCCACCTGATGCAGTCCCATATCGATGTAAATAGCGAGCTTAACCTGAACGCTCTCAGGCTTGTCCACAGCGGTGGGGAGCCATTACATCCCGAAGCGGCGCGGTGGAGCCTGGAAACGCTGGATATGCCCGTTCTTGAGCACTGGTGGCAGGCGGAGACCGGTGGCATTATGATCGCCAATTTCCCGGGAATGAAAGTCAAACCCGGCTCTGTGGGCCGCCCCCTGCCGGGGATCAGTGCCGCCATAGTGCAAAAGGGGAAGTCCGGCAAACGATTGCGATTTGTTGAGGAACCGGGAGAAACGGGCCAACTGGCACTAAAAGCGGGGTGGACCTCGATGTTTCGCGGCTACCTGGGCCAGGCCCGGCAATACAGCGACAGCTTTGTTGACGGCTGGTATCTAACCGGGGATTGGGCTCAAAAAGATGCGGATGGCTATTTCTGGATTCTGGATCGTGCCGAACAGGGAGAATCAAAAACTGCACCATGAAAAAGTGAAATGCCCGATGTGCCGGGTGTCAGATTTGCTGGCTTGTCAACGTGGAGAGCCGCCTCCCGGTTTTTCCATCATGTAAAGCATGGATGGCAACACGAGAATTGCTGCCAGCAGCGCAAGACTTATTCCCAGTATGGCTACTTCACCAATCGAGCGCATTCCGGGATGAATAGAAAATAAAAGCCCTCCAAACCCGAGCATGGTGGTAAAGGTGCTTACCGTTATGTGTTCCCCGGTTGATCTGAGAACACGCCTGATTGAGCCTTTTCCCTCCTCAAGGTATCGGTGCACAATATGGATTCCGCTGTCGTCGCCGATCCCCAGTATGGTGGGAAGAACCACCAGGTTGTAAAAGTTCAATTTCCAACCGATTATCTCCATAATGCCGAAGAGCCATATAAAGCTGGCAGCCAGTGGCACCAGGGCAAGGAGCATCCATTTAACACCACGCAGGATGAGCATTTTGAAGAGGATGATGAAAATGAGTGTTAGCATGACCATGAGGGGAGTCTCGGAAATCATCAGCTGCAGCATGTCGGAGGCAACGATCGAGGTGGAGCCTGCATAATATGTCGTCCCGTCGGGCAGGGTGACTTCACCGACATCATCTGCAAACGCAATTGAATTGCGCCCGTCGGCCAATCCTATCGACGGATGGATGATCACCAGGTTGCCGACGGCTCCTGAAGCAGAAGTAAATGGAGCGCGCAGAAACTCAGGTACGCGGTCCAGCGGAATGGGTTCCCGGGTTTGCGAGGCTCTTTTCAGTCTCTCCAGGTCACTTGAAGATTCGGAGGAACCCTCCAGAAAAGAATCATTCAGCAGCTCACGGATATCGGATATTTTTTCAAGCTTGATTCTTGCTGCCTCGCTTGAGAGCGGGTAGCGATCCTGAAAAGTTTCGACTTCCCTTATGGTGGGGCTCGTCGTGTCAGTCCTGGCCCGATGGCGCAGGATATCGGCTACTAGTGGCGCATCTTCTGAATTATTTACTATGATGTATGCCGAATTGCGGGTCCCGCGGTCACTGTACGCCCTCCAGACCAGGTAGTTCCGCCGGTTGAACTCTTCATAAGTGGGTTCCAATTCTGCAAAGTCGTATTCAAACGAAAATTGATCAAATTTTACAAAAGAAAGGGTTGTCATCACAACGGCAATCGCGACAATACCTGCGGAGATAATCTTCCAACGCCGGGTATTGGTGGGTATGGACGACGTTGTAGTTACAGATGATGGATTACTCTTTTGTGTCGCCAGGGTGTCGAGGGTTAGAAACGGACTTTTTTCCAGCAGGACGATGAGAGATGGCAAAAATACGAGGTACGCAATGATCGCAAAAAGCAATCCCGTTCCTGCAATAAATCCAAACTCACTAAAGCCTTTGAAATCTGCGAGTGTCAGAATAAAAAAGGCGGCAGCGGTGGTCAATCCCACGACAAAAATGGCTTGCCCGGTGGTCATAAACGTCGTTACAATGGCCTGTTCAACGGAATTTCCCCCACCGCGCTCTTCGGCATAACGAGCGTAAAAATGGATGCCAAAATCGATCCCCATTCCAAATAAGAGAAGTCCCAGGGTTGAGGTCATGATATTGAGGCTGTTGAACGTGAGCTGCGCAATCCCAAACGTCCAGCAGAGGCTGAGTACCAGGGGCAACCCCATAATAAGTGCATGTGCCGGGGTGTGGGAGAGCTGTTCAATAAGCCATCTTGCTTTGAGCTTTTTGCCGTATCGAACCCGGTACCCCTTGTAGTAGAAATAGCATGTAACCGCCAATAACAACATGAAGACCCCGGTGCCAAAAGAGGCGATGACATCGCTGGTGATGGTCTCAATCTCGATCAGTGTCCGTAGTAACCGACCCGCTGCCGCCACCTCCATTTCAGGATGAAAGGACGCTGGATTGAGATCTGCGATTAGCGCATCAAGTTCGGCATATGCATTACGGATGAATGACAGATCGGTCTGGGTACCTTTTGGAAACAATTTGACAGCCAGCACCGCAGAGTCGGCCGACATGATGTATTCCGATCCCACGAGCTCACTGTAGCGCCGGGCCAGCTCCGAACCGACCGAGTCTGATTCGATCTCCTCTTCCTCCAGTTCAAAATAAAAGGGATTGGCTTGGCGGCGCGATTCCTCAATCGCAGTTTCAAGGTACTCCTGAAGCTGGTCAAGTTCCTCCCCGGTTGCAAAGTAGAGTGCATTATTTTCCAGAAAATCGATATTGCGTCGGAATTCAGCCCGCACAAAGTAGGGTTCCCCGCTTGTGGGATTTATTAGTTCAAGGGCCCGGGGAACGAGCGTTTCTGCAAATCTTTTGTTGGCTTCAAAAGATGGGCTCTGGATAGCCACCGCGGCCTCGTGTTCTCCTCCCACTTGTTCCCGCAACGTATTCAATGCCTGGACGCTGGGATAGTCCCCGGGAATCAGCTTGGAGAGGTCATTGTCAATCTGCAGGTTACGGGCCAGCATAAACCCCGCCGTGGCCAACAGGATACTTGTTGCCAGTACCTTCAGGGGGTGCCGGGTTACAAACCGGATGCCGGGCCGAAGATGATTAAATAGCCAGTCGATCATGGGCTCGGCTCCTTATTAACATCACCGGCCGGGCCGGGCAATCTGTGCGATTTATGTACCTCGCGCAACATCGGTCGTTCCTGCATTTTCCTTCCTATTCGACATGTCCTCAATGATTTGGGTAAATATATCCGCTCATGTGAAGAATAGAACTTATACTTGGGAATAAAGGAATCGCTTTTACTCAATATCGTGTGGAGTGGAGCAGTACTGATATGTAAGAAAAGTCCCTACAAGAACACCTTGCAAAACCGTGTACGAGGCAGTACCGGGGCTCCTGCTGACAATCCGATATCTGCATTCGAATATTTGCTGAGTATTGATATATTGGATTTTTAACAGACTTGAAGCCGGGGAGGAATTTCTGAAGCAGCAGGCAACATTGAGCAGGCTTGAACGGACAGAGAGAATAATTATGGAAATCCGGGGCTCTTTGAGAATATTACCTGGCGAACAGTTCCGCAACTGAATTCCAGTACTTTTTACAGGGATATAACGAATAACCGATACCGGAAGATGCTAAATCGAATACCAGTTTTATTGATGATGTTGGCAGTTGCCGGCTGCGGTCCCGCGGAACCGTCTCCTTATCAGCCCGATAATACACTTCCTGGTATCGAGGGTTATGAGCTCGTATGGCATGATGAATTCAACGAGGGAAAAAAGCCCGATACATCAGACTGGTCGTATGAACACGGGTTTGTTCGGAATGAAGAATTGCAGTGGTATCAGTCGGACAACACCCGCATCGAGAATGGAAGACTGGTGATTGAAGGGCGCCGGGAACGGGTAAAAAATGAGTTTCACGACTCCACAAGCTTAGATTGGCGAAAACATCGACCCCTTGCCGAGTATACCTCCTCGAGTATCAATACGCGGGGCAAGCAGTCATTTCAGTACGGTATCGTTGAAGTTCGCGCGCGCATCGATACCGCCAGGGGCCTGTGGCCGGCCATCTGGATGCTGGGCACCCACCCCGAACGCGGCTGGCCCGCCAACGGGGAGATCGATATTATGGAGTACTACCGGGTAAACGGGGAGCCCTCTATCCTGGCCAATGCCGCCTGGGCGGATGAGGAACATAATCCAATTTGGGATGACGAGAAGATTCCGTTTGAACAGTTTCTTGAGAACGACCCGGAGTGGCCGGAGAAGTATCACACCTGGAAAATGAAATGGGACGAGGAACGAATCAGTTTATTCCTGGATGACCAGTTGCTGAACGAAATTGATCTCGCTGAAACACTGAATCCGGATGGGTTTAATCCTTTTCACCAGCCCCATTATATCCTGCTTAACCTGGCAATCGGCGCCAACGGCGGGGATCCCTCAGGAACAGATTTCCCAAAACAATACGAGGTGGATTACGTCCGCGTATACCAGGAACGCAGCGATTCGTGAAGCCGCTTGAAGTTCGGGCAAAGAAAACGGGAATTTTAAAATTCAGTCACATATAAATAAGGAACAAGATGGTACAATTAAGACCGGTAACAAGGCAGGCGTTAACAGGAATACTGGTATTGATGTTGGCTTTCTGCTTGGGATGCAGCGGGGAGGACAGTCGGGAAAAAAATAATGCCAATCCGAACATTGTGCTCGTGCTGGCCGACGACCTGGGCTACTCAGATATCGGGGCGTACGGGTCCGAAATCTCGACTCCAAACCTGGACCGCCTGGCCGAAAACGGGATCCGTTTTACCCGCATGCACAACACCAGCAAGTGCTTTCCCTCGCGGGCGGTGCTGTTGACCGGCCTGTATGCCCAGCAGAGTGGGATGCACGAGCAGCCGGAAGATTTTCACCATTCCGTGATGTTCGGAGAGGTACTGAAGCGGGCGGGCTATCGCACGCTGTTCGTGGGGAAGCACCACGGTACCGACAATCCGCATGAATGGGGATTTGATCACTATTGGGGCCTGCGCGACGGCGCTGCCAACTACTTTAATCCCGGCGAACAGCGCCCCTCCGATCCGGGTCCCCCCGCCCAGAAAGAATGGGCCTACCCGCGCACATTCGCCTTTGACGATTCGCTGGTGGCTCCCTTTACCCCTTCCGAAGATTATTACGGCACCGACAGCTGGACTGACTGGTCGATTGAGCTTCTCGGGCAATACGAGGAAGAAGAAAAACCATTCCTGCTGTACTTGTCCTACCAGGCCCCGCACGACCCGCTGCAGGCGCCCGAAGAGTCGGTCCGAAAATATGAAGGTGTCTACGAGAACGGATATGAGGCGATTGCCCAGGCCCGGTATGAACGCCAGATCGAAATGGGCCTGCTGGACGACCGCTACCCCCGATCGGAGCCGGAATACCCGCAGTGGGAGGAGCTGAGCGACTCGGCCCGGGCCGACCAGGTCCGCCGCATGCAGGTGTATGCCGGCATGATCGACCGGATGGACCAGAATATCGGGCGGCTGATCGAGACCATTAAGGCGATGGGAGAATGGGAAAACACACTGTTTATGTTTGCTTCCGACAACGGCGCCTCGGCCGAGGTCGTGCAGATAGGTGAGGGACCAATCGGATCCCTCACGCGCTGGGCCTCCCTGAAGGAGGACTGGGCGAACGTGGCCAACACGCCGTTCCGAAAGTACAAAAACTACTCCCACGAAGGCGGCACGGCCACCCCCTTCATCGTGCACTGGCCGGAAGTGATTGCCGATGGAGGAGCGGTGAATCACACCCTGACCCATTTTATTGACCTGATGCCTACCCTTATCGACATAACGGGAGCTGAATACCCGGAGCGCTATAAAGGGGAAGAGGTGTATCCCCTGGCGGGCGTTAGCATGCGGCCCCTGTTTGAAGGTGGAAACATAGAACGTGAGTCCCCGCTTTACTACGACTGGGGAGAGGGAAGTGCCATCCAAACCGAAGAGTGGAAACTGGTGCGCTGGGGATCCGAATGGGAGCTGTACGATATGCAGAACGATCGCACGGAGACAACCAACCTGGCGGGGGAACATCCGGAAATAACCCGGGAGCTGAAACAAAAATGGCGGGAATGGTCCCAAACGTGGAAATGAAAAAAAGAGACACCTCGTCTGAACAATCGTCTCTTGTTTCACATTAAGACTTCTTCATCAGCCTTTCCCTCTTCATTTTTCACCAAGAATAAACTATAAAATCAACGGCAGCGATGTACGGTATGCTTCCAAAACCTGGAACAAGTGATCTCGCTACAATGCCCCAAGTCCGGCAGCCTGGCTGGTTCTTTTGGATTTAAGCCAGATCCAACTCTGGCCGGCGATCAACGGGATGAGGCTAAATCCGAGTACGATTCCCCATCCAACAATTCCCGGAGGCTGGACCTGGAGGACGGCTGCAATCGGTGGAATGTATACCGCCAACAGCAGGAGTAACACGCACAGGAGCAGCGCTCCCCACACCCACCCGTTTCGGATTATGGTGTTATCAAGGATGCCCGAGGAGCTGCTGCGCATGTTGAAAACATGCCACAGCTGTGTCAGCGCCAGCGTCAGGAATGAAAGCGTGACAGCAGCACGATTATCCAGTTCCAGTACCCAGAGGGCAATATACAAGACGCTCAACACCGATCCCGTAATAATCAACCCGTAAACGAAGATGCCTTTCCAGTGCGTGTCGTCCAGTATCGGCTCCTCGGGCGGTCGGGGCGGCCGCTCCATGACACCGTCTTCGGCCTCTCCCACGCCGAGAGCCAGGGCCGGAAACACATCGGTAACGAGATTCAGGAACAAGATCTGGAGCGGAAGAATCGGCAGGGGAGTCCCCAGCAGCGAAGCGATTCCCACAACGAGCACCTCGCTGACATTGCATGACATCAGGTAGTAGATAAAGCGACGAATATTTCCAAAGATAATACGCCCCTGCTCAATAGCGGCCACAATCGAAGAAAAGGAGTCGTCGGTGAGCACCATGTCAGCCGCCTCGCGGGCCACCTGGGTGCCCCGCTGTCCCATGGCAATGCCGATATCCGCTTTTTTCAACGCCGGGGCGTCGTTGACGCCGTCTCCGGTCATCGCCACGATATGCCCCTCTTGCTGGTAGAGCTCGATCAGGTTTAGCTTCTGACCCGGACTTATCCGAGCGAATATAGATGTTTCCAATACCGCACGTTTCTCTTCCGGCACGGATTCCAGCTCCTCATTCGACGGCAGATCATTTCCGTGGATAACCTCTGGCAGCTCCTCCTCCCCACCAAGCAACCCGACGGCCCCGGCGATATACCGCGCCGTTTCGGACTGGTCTCCGGTGATCATGATGACACGTATGCCGGCTTTACGACAGCGCTCAATAGCCGGTGCAATATCCTTCCTGGGGGGATCCAGCAGGGCAACCAGTCCCGTGTAAATGAGATGTTCGTAGGGATCTGCTTCCGTCTCATCCGAGCCCTTATAGGCAAGCGCAAGCATCCGCAGTCCCTGTGCCGCCAGCTCCCGGTTTACCTTTTTCAACTCCTCTTTTTTTTCTGGTGTCAGGGGTTTCACGCTGCCCTGTTCCAGGATGCGATCGCACACCTCCATCACAGCTCCCGGTGCTCCTTTTACATGGACCCGGTACTGACTCTCCCCATCCTCAACCCGGTTCCAGGTCGCCATCATCTTGACCTCCGGATCAAATGCCTCTTCCCGCACTTCAGGATACCGTTCGGCCAGATCGGACGCCTCAATTCCAGCTTTTCTCCCTGCGGTCAGCAACGCAATTTCAAGAGGATCTCCCGTGCCACCTCCGGACCCGGCATCCCCACGGGGGGCGCCCCGGTTGTCCAACGACGCATTGTTGCACAAGGCCCCGATCTCAAGCAACCTCTTCAGGCCCGGTTCCGGTTCCAACACCGGTTTTTCGCCGATATCCCCGGCTGTTCCCAATCCGTTCTGTTCGGTTACTGCCAGGTCATTCCCTTCTCCGTCCGCATCCAGCTCTATGGGACCTCCGGGCAGCACCGCCATCGTTACAGTCATCCTGTTTTCAGTCAGCGTACCAGTCTTGTCGGTGCAGATGATGCCGGTGGCCCCGAGTGTTTCCACGGATGAGAGCCGGTTAACAAGGGCATTCCGCGAGGCCATAATGCGGAGTCCCTTGGCCAGGGCGATGGTGGCTACCACCGGCAGGCCCTCCGGTATGGCGGCAACCGCCAGGGCGATACCGGTTTCTATCATCAGAAAAAGCTCTTTGCCGGCAACAATACCGGAGATCACCACAAACAGGGCGATAATAAGCGTCACAATAATGAGACGGTGCCCCAGCTTGTCGAGTCGCTCCTCGAGCGGTGTCTGCTGCTCCTCCGCTTCCTCAACCAGCGACGATATGGTTCCCAGTTCGGTCTTGGTGCCGGTCGCCACGACTACACCCTCCCCGGAACCGCGCGTGACAGCGGTCCCCTTGTAAAGCATATTCCGGCGTTCTGCAAGAACCGTATCCTCGTCAACGGGATCTTTCTCTTTTGCCACCGGAAGGCTCTCCCCGGTCAATGCGGACTCATCCGCCTGCAGTCTTGAGGCCTCGGTAATACGGAGGTCGGCCGTAATAACATCCCCTGCCTCAACAAGCACAATATCTCCCGGTACCAGGTCGGTGGCATCGATCTCCTCCACCCGGCCCTCGCGCCGTACCCGTGTTCGCATTTTGCCCAGCTTAAAAAGGGCTTCCATGGAGCGTATCGCACGAAGCTCGGTAAAAAATCCGATCAGCGTATTGATGATAATGACCACAAGTATCGCCCATCCCTCAATCCATTCTCCAAACCAGAATGCTACCGCCGCGGCTGCCGCCAGGAGCCCGATGATGAGACTTTGAAACTGTTCTGCCAGGATGAGCCAAAGCGATCTCTTCTTGTGCTCCCTGAGCATGTTGGGACCGTATTGCTGCCTTCGCTGATGCACCTCCTTCGCGGAAAGCCCTTTTTCGGGATCGGTGTTACATTCACGAATCACTTCGTCCGCCGGTTTTGCCCACGTCGTTTGGATGTCGCCCGGGGAGGTGGAAGGGAAATCCTTCATGGTCGGCCGCTGAGATATGACATTTTTGGGATGCAATGCGCTGGGATGATGAATGATTACAAGAGGTTAATACTAAATTCGCAACTCGACAAGCTGTACTCGCCAACTGAAAGTGAGACTCACTCTAACCAACAGTCAGCGAATACACAAATCTTGAGGCCTTTCCAAATCATTTACCCCTATTATGAGCTTGTCACAGAATCTGTAAATCACGATGTACCTTTTAATCGAAAGGGGCCTCCCCATGTTCAGTATGACTGCCCGGTGTTGCAAAGGTCTTAATAAATAATTGAAAAGGGAGCCCATCATCCGTCGGACGGCAAAACCTTTTACCCGACGAATCATTGAAGATTCTCAAATACTACCTGCACAGTGCATACAGGTAGTGTCACAGGCCCTAATTCAACGTACTGAACAGGTGCCGGTCGATATTTCGGGCAGGTATTGACTTTACCGGCATCGCCTTTTCCTCAACCGAATCGGAACTATTCAGGGTGCGGATGGCGCCCTCATCCCGCAAAACAAACTGCCGGAGCATCTGTTCAACCGGAATCACGGCATCACAATATCTCTTTTTTATGACGGCCAGCGGAAGATCCCCCACGAGGGCAGAACGGTGATCCTGGACCAGCACATGTCCCCCGGCCTGCCTGACAGCCCCCGCTCCCGCAATACCATCAGTGCCGTAGCCGCTAAGGATAACCCCCAAAGCCCCGGGTCCGTACAACCGGGCTGCGGACCGAAACAGCAGGTCGATGGAGGGACGGACCCCATTTTCACGTGGACCCCGATGCACTTTTAGCTGGGTCTCGTTGCCGGTGCGGAACACCTCGGTATGGTACCCGCCCGGAGCGATCCATATCGTTCCCGCTTTTAACGGAACCCCGTTTTGAGCTTCTCGAATTTTGAGCGCAGACAGCTCGTCGAGCCGGTGTGCGAGCACTTTCGTATAGTATCTTGGAAAATGCTGTACCACGACGACGGGAACAGCGAAATTTTCAGGCAATGTTTCTATCAGCCTGAAAAGGGCGGGCGGTCCCCCGGTGCACCCTCCCACGACAATTAGATTCAGCGGCCAGACTGATTGAAGATCTCCCTGCCTTTGCTCCTCCGCCGGGGCCGGCAATGGCCGTTTTTTTCTGCCTTTCGCCTTTAGCGATGTTTTGACAATAGGAAGCAGCCGCTTGGCCAGATGGCGATCGGCAAAAAGCATGGAATTACAATCCGCCGGCTTGGTTATCACATCAATGGCCCCCAGTCTAAGCGCAGCTATGGCGAGCGCTGCACCCGGTTCCGAGCGCTCGCTCAAAATAACAACCGGCAGATCCGGAAAGCGTATCTTAATGGTGCTTAGCAGGGCGATCTCCTCTACCTCCGTCGGCTTGACACCCAACAGAAGCAGGTCCGGGGCTGCGTGGGAGATATCCTGAACGGCACTACCGGGGTCCCCACTGATAATCAATCGGTATTCGGACTGTTCGCGCAGTATCTTGGCGATAGCACGACGGGCGATCAGGTCGCTATCGATCAGTAAAAGAGTCTTCATTTTGGTATCCTCTTTGCTTTTAAGATTTTTGTTCTCCCCTGATCGATTTTCTTCAGACAGCTCCTGCCACGTGGTTGGCGTACTCAATCCTTTTTTTAAATTGCCTGTGGTAATTCATGGCTGCAGGGAGGCGATTCATCAGACACCTGCAGCAGGGAGATTTAACTTCTCCCGAATACTTCGTTTAAATCTATGTAATCCGGAACAGATCTTCTGTAGTATAAAAATTGTGCATGGATGTAAGTTTTTTCACTACAGCTGTTGGTGAGGAGTAGGGAATTATGAATGTAGATTGAAGAATACAGAATTTCGAAGGTGTGCCGAGATGAAGAACGCTGATTTTTCCCCCTTGTGGCAGTTATGATTGAAAAGCGAGTAGTGAGGTTCGAAGGGGGGGCAGGGGGAATGAGTAATGAAACATAAGGAATTTCGAACGTATCGAAGGGGAAGGTCATATTAACGAGCTACAGCAACATTCCGAGACCGGAAAAGTTTCAGCTTGACGAAGGAGGGGATAAAAATATAAATCAGTCTTTTCCGGTCTTCAATGGGGCGGAGATGGCAGTACGCTGCGCCCTTTCTTTTTTCACTTTATCCCCTGCCTCCATCGGCGGACCTGTCGGCTCAGGAATCCCGATCACCCGGAATAATTTTAAGCTTCACTTCGTGGTTCTTTCCATCCTTCCGCATTCGGAAGGAGAAAGAGTCTGACGGCGGCTCCCCCGGAGCGCCGTCCACGCTGCCGACAATGTTACCCTTTTCGAGGCCTTTTTTATTCAGGACATGAACCCGGTAACATGTTTCTCCATCCAGCTCTCTAATTCGAACCGAATACTCCCTCCACCCGGATGAAATTCGGGGAACGATCCTCACCCTGTTGCCATCACGGATATCGATTCCAAGTATCGATTCCACCAGTACCCGGTACATCCATCCCGCCGACCCGGTATACCAGGTCCAACCGCCCATCCCCGTAAGTGGCGGCTCGCCGTAGATATCCGCTGCAACCGCAAACGGTTCCACTTTATAACGCCTGGCCAGCTCATTGGATGAGGCGTGCCGCACCGGCGTCAGCATCCGCAGCAGTTCCACCGCCCGCTCTCCCCGGCCCAGCTCCGCCATCGCCCTGATCAGCCAGAGCGCCCCGTGCGTATATTGGCCGCCATTTTCCCTCACTCCGGGGATATAGCCCTTGATATATCCCGGATCCCGGCTCGTCTTGTCGAACGGCGGAGTCAGCAGCCGGATGATTCCCTCCTGTTGGGAGACCAGCAGCCGATCTGCCGCATCGATCGCCTGTTCAGCCTGCGTTCCGGGCGCTGCTCCAGATATCACCGACCACGCCTGGGCAATGGCATCGATCCTGCACTCCTCATTTTCAGAGGAGCCCAATGGTGTCCCGTCATCATAAAAAGCGCGCCGGTACCACTCCCCGTCCCACCCGTTGGTGTTGAGGTTGGTCTTCAACTCTCGCCGGTAGGAACGGTACCGTTCCGTGCGATCGCGATCTTTCATCATCCTGGTGACGGGTATAAAATCACCCAAAATTTTATAGAGAAAAAATCCCAGCCACACGCTCTCTCCCCTGCCCTCTTCACCAACGCGGTTCATCCCGTCGTTCCAGTCACCGGTACCGATCAGGGGAAGCCCGTTTTTACCGGTTGTCAGCGACCGATCGACTGCACGGCAGCAGTGCTCATACAGACTGCCGGTGCTTCCCGACGATTCCGGCACCAGGTAGGCTTCATCCTCACCCTCTTCGAGCCCCCGCGCTTTAAGAAACGGTACCTCCTCCTCAAGGATGGATCGATCACCGGTTCTTTGGAGATAGAGGGCTGTGATAAAGGGCAGCCACAGCAGGTCATCGGTGATACGGGACCGAATACCGCGGTCGGTGGGCGGGTGCCACCAGTGCAGCACATCCCCCTCGACAAACTGGTGGGCGGCATGCAGCAAAATTTGGTTGCGCGTCAACTCCGGATCCAGGTAGAGGGCCGCGCCGGAATCCTGCAGCTGATCCCGGAATCCAAAGGCGCCGCCCGACTGATAGAAGCCGGAGCGCGCCCATATCCGGCAGGCGATATTCTGGTACTGCAGCCAGCCGTTGGCCAGCAGATTCAGCTCCGGCACCGGCGTTTGAACCTGGATTCGGTCCAGCTTCTGCTGCCAGTATCCGCGGATCTCCTGCAAACTCGACTCCAGCACCGCTTTATCCCGGTATTTGTTAATCAGCGCTTTGGCCTGCTCTTCCGATTCCGCCTCTCCCACCAGGTAGCAGATCTCGACAGTGCTGCCGGACTCCAGAAAGAAGGTGGATTGCAGGGCTGCGCAGGGGTCTCCGGCCATCCCCTCACTCTCCCGCAGGCGCTCCCGGTTCGTTACGGCCAGCGGTTTGCACAAGTCGCCGTTGCGCCCGATAAACGCCTCCCGGTCCGCGGTATAGCTGTCATCGGCACTCTGCCCGAGGTACTGGGCAGCAAACGCCACGCGCCCGGCAAACTCGTTGTTATAGTGATTTTGAGCAAACACCGCCTGCAGCTCCCGGTCAATTCTGGTGAGTACATGTTTTGCCGACTGCTCCCGCTGTACCCCGAGCACCCAGTCCTGGTAGCGGAACATCGAAAGGTGCCGCCTTGCCAGGTCTGAATTGTGCAGCCGCACCTTCACGATTTTTACCGGGTCGTCCAGGGCAACCCACTTTGTTACCTGCTGGGAAAGGTTCATCACCTGGCTGCCCGTCGCCGTATACCCGAACCCGTGGCGGACGGTGTACTGCCGGCTGCCCGGCACCGGTCCCGGGGTCGGGCTCCAGAATAGCCTGTGCTCCTCATCCCTGATATAGATCGCCTCCCCCGACGGATCGGTGACCGCATCATTTGACCACGGGGTAAGGCGGTTTTCCCGGCTGTTTTGGCTCCAAGTATAGTCGGAGCCTCTCTCGGAGGTGATGAATCCAAATTCCGGGTTGGCGATGACGTTGATCCAGGGAGCCGGCGGGTACTGCAAGCGGCCAGTCTGCTCATCCGCGTTCAGTGTGATAACGTACGTTTTCCCATCCTCTGCAAACCCTCCGAACCCGTTATAAAACTGCAGCTCCTGTTCCAAAGACTGCCCGGCACGTTCCTCTCCCTGAAGGTCTACCGGCCGGTATTGCTCCACCCCCGATTTTTCGGCAACCGGATCGCTGGCCGAAAAATCAAGGTTTGCCAGTTTCCCGGTCAATACCGCCCCGGCTACGCTCTCCAGCAGTATCCGGTCCTGGTCCGGCAGGTCATCGCCGCGGAGCAGGAAGACGCCTCCCCGTTCATGCTGCCACTGGTTTGCCGCGGACGACTGAATGCGCTGCTGTATCGCCTGCTGCAGCTCATCCACGTAGGAGGGCGGGTGGTCGTTGATAATAACCAGGTCTACCTTGAACTGCTTGAGACGCCACAGGGAGTGTGCCTTCAGGAGTTGATCGATATACTTGAGATAATCGGTATCCGTGATGCTGTAGACGAGGATCGGCAGATCGCCCGAAATGCCGTAGGTCCAGAGCCCGGACTGGGTTTTGCGATTTTTGCGGAGGACCTGCTCCGGTGCTCTCAGACTCGGCTCGCCGTAGAGGAGTCCCCCGGCCAGCTTTTGAAAATAGTGGGCCCGCTGCCCGTCCAGCCCGATATGTTCGAGTTCCACACGGCCGTAAATGGAAGCCAGCTCAAACACCCGATCGGTGGCATAGGGGTTGTCGTAACGGTCGGCCATCGATACCGCTTCTTCGTGACTATCCACTTTGCCGAGCCCGAAGGTGACGCTTTTTTTCTCCCCGGGACCCAGTTCAATAACGCGCCGCATGCTCACGATGGGATCGGGCACGTTCCCGGTGGACCCACTCAGGCGGGCACCAGGGTCCATCACCTCCGGTTCAGCAAGATTTCGTCCCCGCCCCACAAATTTACCGCGGTCAGTCTCATACTGCAGCGGCTCCGGCAGGTTGTTGAGATCGTCGCTGGCCAGGGTGTGTACAAGCCAGGTCTCATTCTCCTCCTTACTCCGGGGTCGGCGCCTGGCAATGAGGGCGTGATGTTCAGGTACGTGGTCGGTCTGGACAAAAAGATTCGAAAAGGCGGGATGTGCTTCATCCGCCTGCCGGGTGTTGAGCACGACCTCTGCATAGCTCGTCAGCTCCAGCCGGCGGGACCGGTCCGAATAGTTGGTCAACGTAATTTTACGGAGCTCAATATCGTCATCCGGCGAAACGCAGACCTCCATAAACGATTCGATCCACTCGTCAACGCGGGCCGTCTGGACCTTTCCCTCGTGGAACCAGCTGTCATACCGGTCGGCCTCGCGCCTTACGGGCTGGTGTCCCATCGACCAGAAGTTGTGTGTTTCCAGGTCCTTGATATAAAAGAAAAAGCCGCAGGGATCCTGTACCCTGTCTGCTCTCCACCGGGTCAGGGCGGTATCCTGGTGCGTCGAATACCCCGTGCCGGCATGGGTGATAACCGTGCTGTGCCTGCCGTTGGAGAGGATATGCGTGCGTGGGGTGGTGTCGCCAAGCGCGTCCCGGCCGGCATGGTCCACCGCCGCCTCCAGCTTCTGCTCCTCTCCCGGCTCCAGTTCCACGTCGATCGGCCTGGGCTCCTTGATCGGCACTCCTTTGGGAATGCGCTCCTGCAACAGCAGTTCACAGGACTGCACAAGAGGATCGCGGTGAAAAAGCTCCTGTATGGCGTTGCCGTCCAGGGCGTTGGTGATGGCCAGAATCCCCATGCCCTGGTGATGAGCCATATACATTTTGATTACCAGCCGCTCCTCTCCCTGCTCCAGGCGCGAGGGGGTGTAGTCAACTGCCTCATAGAACCCATTCATCCCGTAGGCCCCCTTTTGGCGGAGCAGTTCAAGGTTATCCAGCGCCTCCCGCGGCCGCACCATCAGCGCCAGCATACTGGCGTAGGGAGCCACCACGTAGTCCTCTGCAAGTCCCCTGCGCAGGCCCAGTCCCGGGGCCCCGAATGCCCGGTACTGGTAATGCATCTCCAGGTTCAGCAGCCCGTAGGCACTTTCGGAGACGCCCCACGGGTAGCCACGATCGCGGTTTTCTCCATACTCCTTCTGCCACCGCACTACATTATCATAGGTAAGGCTGAGAAGCGTGTCATCATACCGGCTCATAAAAAGGAGGGGCATCAGGTATTCAAACATCGTGCCTCCCCAGGAGAGAAGAATCTCGTTTCGGTCGATACTGGTCAGGCGGCGGCTCAACCGGAACCAGTGCTCGGGCGGCACCTCCCCCTTGGCGATGGCAATATAGGAGGCCAGCCGCGCCTCGCTGGAAAGAAGGTCGTAGGTCCCCTTGTCGTTGGCAGCACGATCTGCGTTGTAACCGATACTGAACAATCCCCGTTTTTTGTTGTAGAGGATGCCAAAATCCATCTGCCGTACCATAGCCTCGCACCAACCGGCCAACTCATTCGCCCTCTCAAGCCAGCGGTCAACAGGCTCCACGCCTGCCAGGTCCCGTAAAAGGGGTCGTTCCCCGTCGTCAAACAGGCCGGGGTTGCGATCCCCTTCTTGCTGCAGGGCCGCCCGTACTGTACGGACCTCCCGGAGCTGGCTTTCAATTTGGACCAGGGGCCGGCCAAACCAGTCACGGATCTCATCAAACTCGATATCCTTTACCCTGTCGGAAAGGCTGTCGAGGTTCATTCCATGCAGCTTTTGTGCGGGCCTGGAGAGCTCCACCAGCTTCTTTTCCCAGGCCTCCGGGGTGCTGGGAACCGGTCTCTCCAGCGCTTGTTCAACCGTGCCGAGCAATCTCGTTATTTTCTGGTATGTATCGCTCTCCGCCTTGTTATGGCTGCAGCACTCCTCCGTGAGGTCGGAGAGCGTGTCGATCGTGTCTTTCAGCCCCTGCCAGAACGTCTCATTCGGCCATCGCCTGTCGGGCAGATCCAGGAGCGCCTGTTTCAGTACCAGCAGCGAACCAGCCAGGTTCCCGGAATCCACCGTCGAGATATAGCGTGGGTTGAGCACCTCTCCCAGCCTGGTGCTGTACCAGTTGTAGAAATGACCGTTATAGGTATCCAGCATCTTCATCGATCCCAGCGTATTGCCGACCCGGTCCAGGAAAGAAGAGACGTTCAGGTATCCAAACCCTAGGGCCGAGACCGTTGCGGCCAGGCCCAGCCCCATATTTGTGGGAGACGTCCGCCCCACTGCTCCTATATAGGGATCCTCCTGCACGTTGTCAGGCGGCAGCCAGGAGTGTTCTGCCGTCACGTACCGCTCAAAAAAGTGCCAGGTCCGACGAAGATAGCCGCGCAACTGCTGCTCGTCAGCCGCACTCAGCTGCCGTTTTACCGGTTCAAAGTCGTTACTTATATACCATCCCAGCAGGGGCGCCAGCAGCCACCCAACTCCAAAAGGAGCCGCCAGCAGCAGTATAGTCGGCTTAAAAAACCAGGCGGCGGCGATCACCAGCAGGGCCCACACCAGGTTTGGCATCATGGTCAGGTAGTAGCCCCGCAGTCCGCTGCCGGCCTGCTGTTCGGCATGCGAGGCGGAGGTCCACTCCAGCAGGTTTTTGTGGGAGACCGCCATTCTCCACAGGGTCCGCAGCACGGCATCCAGCGACAGGTAGGCCTGGTGCGGCATAAACAGCAGTGTAGTGACCGCCTGCACCGTATTTATTTTCAGGTCATCCCGAATCTTCTCAAGGTACAGTTTCCAGGCCACCCGCGGGGGGCGGTTGAAGATTTCAGTGGAGAAGCTCGAATAGATCGGGAACGCCATGATCCCGAGTACGGCCGCCGTCCACGCCATGGCCGCTCCCGGCAGGATGGTCCACCCTAGCAGCAGGAACAGGAGCAGCGCCGCCGGGTTGAGAGAGCGTCGCAGGTTGTCAAAAATCTTCCACTTTGATACGACGTTGATCGGATTGTGGTCTTTGCCGCTCTCGCCGGAAGAGGGGACCTTCCGGAACAGCCACTGCAAAATCTGCCAGTCGCCCCTTATCCAGCGGTGGTTCCGCTTCGAATAGCTCAGGTAGGTGGTCGGGTAGTCGTCAAAAAACTCGATGTCGCTCAACAGTGCCGCCCGCAGGTAGGTGCTCTCCAGCAGGTCGTGCGACAGCACTTTATTATCTGGAAACCGGCCGCCGAGCACCTCGTCAAACACCTCCACGTCATACAGCCCCTTGCCGGTAAAAACTCCTTCCCCAAAAAGGTCCTGATACACATCGGAGACGGCGGTGGTATAGGGATCGAGTCCGACGTTGCCGGAATAGATCTTTGCGAACCAGGTCTTGTTGGCCGACTTCGGGGGGATCGATATCCGCGGCTGGAAGATTCCATATCCCTTGACGACCCGTTCCCCCGACTCGTCCAGCCGGGCGTGGTTGAGCGGATGAGCCGCCGTGCGAATCATATCGACGGCACTGCCGGGCGGCAGCTTCGTGTCGGCATCCAGGGTGATGACATACCTCACAGGCGTTCCGGCAATCGACTCTTCAAACGTTTCCCCGATATGGGTATAGGTCGACTCCGCCCCGGGATTCAGCAGCAGTCGGTTAAACTCCTCCAGCTTTCCCCGCTTCCGCTCCCAGCCCATCCACGCATCCTCCTTTTCATTCCAGCACCGGCGGCGGTGCAGCAGGAAAAAACGGTCGCCGTACCGGCTGCCGGTGTGGCGTTCGTTAAGCTCACGGACCTCCCGGCGTGCCGCCTCCAAAATTGCGTCATCACCCGGCATCTTCTCCTGGGGAGCATCGGTAAAATCAGAAAGGATGGCGTACTGCAGTCCCTTGTTGGGATTGGCCAGCGCCCGAATTTCGAGCAATTCAAACTGCTCGCACACATCCTCGGGGGAGCTGAAGAGGGTCGGGACCACCACGATGGTCCGGTACTCGTCCGGCACGGTACCCTTGATATCCAGTTTGGGCAGGATGCGCGGCGGCAGCAGCAGCGTGAGAATCCGGTGGGTTGAGACGATCGACATATCCAGGGCGGGCAGTAGAGCCGCGGCAAGCGTAAGCAGCAGCAGCCAGAGCGGGGCCTGCAGGAAGCCGGTCACCCAGGTGGCGATTCCAAGCAGCACCAAAAAATGACCACCGATCATCATAAAATAGGCTGAGGCGTGCCGCCTCGCCCAGTCCCGCGCCCACTCATCGAACGGCGCCCGGTAGCCGATGCGCCGGGCGAGCTCACCGTACCCCTCATCCATCAGGTAGTAGCCGATATGGTTTTCTACCGGGTCTTCCTCCTCTTGCCCGTTCTCCCGATTTCGTTCTTCGGCCATCTCCAGCACCTTCTCCGCCACCTGCTGTTCCGAGAGTGAAGTGTGGGTGCTCAGCTTTTCGATCTTCTTGCGGTAGGTGTCGCGCGTCTGAAAATCCATCTGCCCGTAAAAGCCGGAGGGATCCAGCCGCAGGATACGCTCCACGACGGCGTTCTCCTCCACAAAGTCAGACCAGTCGGCCTCGGCGACGTCCCGCAACGAGCTTATCGCATTCTGGATGCTGAGGTGCATGCGCGAGGTCTCCTGCGCCTCGGTGCGAAGCTCCTCTTCAAGAGTGGTATTCCACCTGCCAAGCTTATAGTCGAACCAGCCCCGTTCCATGTCGGTAAGCATGCCGCTGTTTTGCAGACGGCGGGCCAGGGCGATCAACAGGGGCTTGCCATCCCTGCCGTCCACAAAGAGGGAGGCCAGCTTCCGCAGCAGGTAGCCGGGTTCCTCGGTCTCCTCCCCGCGAATCGCCTCTATTTCCTGGTCGGCCCGATTCTTTATCGCCCTCATTCGGAGCAGCTCTTCGGCCCGGTCGGAGAGGCGCAAAATGAGCGCCAGCCGTATCATGATCGGAACCGCCCACAGCTCTCCCAGCTTCAGGGTTTCCACCCTCTGAAATGCCTGGACCACGGTCTTCGCATTTTCCTGGTCTATCGTATTGTCACTGAGGACCGCCAGCTTGAATACCGGCTCATAGATCCTGGCAAATCCAGCGTACTCCCCGCTCTGCAGACGCGGCAATTTCTTGTAGTAGGAGACCGGCAGATCTTCCTTTAACTGGACAATCTGTTCCTGGATGATATAAAAATTATCAATCAGCCATTCCCCGGCTACCGACAGATCACGATTTTTGCGGGCGGCCCGCGCCAGCGCCCGGTAGGTTTTGGTAAGCGTCTCCCTGGATGATTTGAGCAGGGGAGCGATCGGCTGGAGCGGTCGTGCCTTGAGCGTTACGCGCTGTCCCCGGGCGATATTTTCAATTTCGTGCTCCAGGTGCAGCTTATTGTAATGCACCTGTGTTTCTTCGGGCATAGCTTGTCTCTTTCGTTTGCTTTAATCGCATTTGCGTTCTCGTTGCGCTTCTCCTGTTTCCCGTCTGTTATTCGATGCGCCGGCCGGAGCTACCGTATCTCAATGATATCTTTCGTTCCGTCGGCCTCGATAACTTCTATGGAAGTTACCCATCCGTCTTCTTCCTGGTCCACGTAGATCTCTTTGGGATGCAGGATCATCCGGTTCAGCCGCTCTACATTGATATCCAGAATATCATCCTTGGGATCGTAGCTGATCCCCTTTAGCGGCGACCAGCGGGTCTCCTGCTGCACCCCGATATCATTGGACATGACCCGAATTTCAGCATATTCAGGTTGCTTGTCTTTGAGGAATTTTTTGGAAAAGGTATCGAAGTAGACCATCCATTCTTTTTTGTCGATTTTTTTTACTGCCATCGTTGATCTCCGTTTTCTTTAAAGAGGGCTTTAGGTGAATTGATCCTTGGATTAACCATAAACCGGTACACGGGGACTACCTTTTGATCCTGATACCCAGGTCCACGTGACCGTGCAGGTCTTCCTGGTGGTGCTGGTGAAACGCGTTGGCGATGAAAAGCACGCACAGGCTGCCCACAAAGGAAAACAGCAGCCCGTCCCCGAATCCCAGTCCGATGGCGATGGATCCGACTGCCACTGCCCCCACGGTTCCCCATGTCAGGTTCGCGACGAGGCTACGCCCTTCTCGCTTTATGAAGTATGCGAAAATGTATCCGACTGTCAGTCCCATGGCTATGAACCAAAATATTGCTGTTGCACTGAGTGTCACCATAACTGCCTCCTGCTGCCGGGTTGAGGTTTATTTCATTACAAATGCCTGGCTTTTACGTCTCCTGCCTATTCCTTGTATGCTTAACGTAATGATAGCTATTCTTGTATAAACTGAAGTAGGGGATTTACCTATTTCTGCTGCCGGGGATTTGGAATAGTCTCCTGTTTCATGTTGGGATTTCTTTACGCCCGGTTCTGGGAACTCGAGTCCTTAAATTTCAAATTTTTATAGGGCAGAAAGTGAATTATAAATTTAGAATAAGGAGCAAGAGGACGGGGGGAAGTGCGGACCGTCCCCCTTTGTGGCGTTGTTTATTTGAAGAGCTTGAAGTGAAGTTTGGAGGAGATCCAGGGAAATGATTTTTTTCAGTCCTGAAACTACAAACCTGAGGCGAATTACCTCACCAAGATTTTTTTAGTCATTGTGCGGGCTAACCCGGATTTCTCGCCAAAAAATTGGTTTTTCAGCAAGGCGAAGGGCAAAGGGCCGCGCAGACGTACGTTGGTACGTTGAGCCAATGATTTGTCCTTCAACGCAGCTGAAAGGCCAATTTCGCAGCCTATTACAGGCTGTAATGATAATTTGGCAGTAAAAGATGGCGTAAGTTACTGCCATCCATGAAGTCACATGATTTTATCCAACATACTCGTGAGAAATCCGGGCTAATACTCCGGCTGGAGATCCACGTTGTTCAAGCGCCGTGAGTTGGTAACCACGTTGATGGAGCTAAACGCCATCGCGATCTCCGCCAGTACCGGGTGCAGCATGCCGAAGATGGCGAGTGGAATCATCACCACGTTGTAGAAAAACGCCCAGAACAGGTTCTGTTTGATTTTGGTAAACGTAGCGCGACTCAGTTTTATAGCCTTCACCACCGCGCTCAGGTCGCCCTGCACCAGCACAATGTCGCCCGCCTCAATCGCCACATCCGTTCCGGTTCCTATGGCGATCCCTACATGGGCGCGTGTCAGCGCCGGGGCATCGTTAATGCCGTCGCCGACCATCGCCACGACCTTGCCCTGTTGTTCAAGCTCAGCTATTCTATCGGATTTCTGATCGGGCAGCACCCCGGCAATCACCTTGTCAATGCCCACTTCTTTAGCTACTGCGCGGGCCGTTCGCTCGTTGTCGCCCGTAATCATCACCGGCGTCAGGCCGTACTTCTTGAACGTGGCAATCGCTTTCTTGCTGTCCCCTTTTATTTGGTCGGCCACCGCTATAATGCCGGCCAGCTGATCACCGACGCCGACCATCATCGCGGTTTTGGCCTGCTCTTCAAGGGATCTCATTTCCTCGCGTGCCGATTCACTCAATGTTATCCCGGATTCCTCCATCAATCCGGGAGTTCCGATCCACACCTGCTTTCCGTCAACCAACGCTTTAATGCCCTTACCGGTCACAGCCTCGAACCGTTCCGCATGCTCCAGCTGGCCGTTGTGCTGCCTGGCGTATTCCACAATCGCCTGGCCCAGCGGGTGCTCGGATCCGGTTTCCGCCGAACCGGCCATGTGAATCAGCTCATCTTTCCCCATTCCATTCAGTGAGATTACATCCGTAACACCGGGCTTGCCCTCAGTGATGGTGCCGGTTTTATCCAGCACAATGGTATCAACGTCCTTCATCATCTGGATCGCCTCCCCTTTGCGGATGAGCACGCCATTTTGAGCGCCCATGCCGGAACCGACCATCAGGGCCGTGGGCGTAGCCAGACCCAGCGCGCAGGGACAGGCAATCACCAGCACCGCGATAGCCGCGTAGAACGCCAGTGCCACCGCTCCCATTTCGGGATTAATCCACGGGATAAAGTCTGCCGCCCACGTGGCGATTTCCCCGAAAAAGCCGGGAAATACCAGCCAGGCTGCAAGGGTCAGCAGCGCCGTCCCGATCACCACGGGCACAAACACACCGGTAATGCGGTCGGCAAACTGCTGGATCGGTACCTTGGAACCCTGGGCTTCTTCCACCATGCGAATCACCTGGTTCAGGAAGGTGTCCTGCCCCAGCTTGGTGGCTCTCACTTTCAGCACGCCGTTCTTGTTGATGGTGGCGCCGATCACTTCATCGCCCGTACTCTTGTTGACCGGCATCGATTCGCCGGTGGCCAGCGACTCATCCACGCTGCTTTCACCCTCCACAACTTCTCCATCGGTCGGGATTTTTTCTCCAGGACGAATCACCATCAGGTCGCCGATCTGAAGTTCATTGACCGGTACCTTAACTTCTTCACCATCGCGCTCTATGGTTGCCTCTTTGGCTTCGAGCGTCAACAGCTTCTGTATCGCCTCAGAAGCGCGTCCCTTGGCTTTGGTCTCCACATAGCGACCGGTCAGGTGAAACGCCATGATCATGCCGGCAATTCCGGCAAAGCTGTGGAACCGGGGCGCCAGCCCAAATTGATGCAGCAAGGTTACCACTCCCGTTGAGAGCGCGGCCAGCGTACCCATCGCAATGAGCACGTCCATGTTGGGCGTCCGGTTGCTGGCCGACTTCCACGCGCTTTTCATCGTTTCCCGGCCGGGTCCAAACATCACAAATGCCGAAAGCCCCAGCATGCCGATCTCCATGCCCAGGTGTCCCAGGAAGGCGTATCCCCAGATCATCTCGGGCAGCATCCACAGGATGATCGGGATCGTCGCCGCCCACGACCACCACATACGGGACTGGGCCTCGTCCACCTTCTTCTGCTCGCGCTCCAGCTTTGAATCGGCTTTATCCTGAGGAGACTCTGCCTCTTCCCTGAGCAACGTATAGCCGGCCCGCTCAACGGCCTCTGCGAAATCGTCCAACGTTACTGAGGCCTTTCGATATGTCACCTTGGCGCTTTCGGTAGCCAGGTTTACATTCGCCTCTTCCACTCCCTCCAGCGCCGCCAGCTGCGTCCCCACCGAATTTACACAGCTGGCGCAGTGCATGCCGTCGATTTTCAGGGTCTGGGTGACCAGGTCCGGCTCTACCACCTCATAACCCGCATCGGCGACCGCCTTTTTCAGATCATCACGGCTCACCCTTTCGGCGTCATATTCCACCGCAGCCGATTCACTGGCCAGGTTAACGGTGGCACCTTCTACGCCATCCAGCTTGTTAAGATTGGTTTCCACATTGTTCACGCAGCTGGCACAGTGCATGCCTTCAATTTGAAGGGTCTCTTTGGTCGTTGTCATATCGTAATCTCTTTCAGTTGAGCATTTTTCAAAATCTGTTCCAGTATAAAAAAGAGACGGAGTTGATCCGTTATAATTTTGTTGGGGATGGTTACAGAATTTTTACTGGTAAGCAGTACCATTGCAGAACAGCGGGGTAATACAATTTATTAATCATACTAAAAATCCGGGGAACAACTTTCTTCAATGTTCTTTTCATGCTTGGAAGCGCAGCAGAAATCCGGCTCCTATCTTCAATTGCTAATTTGTACCGCTGGTCCGATATATTTACCAGGCAGCATTGCCACCCAGGATTTCATTCAATAGAATCCAGAGATTTTCGGAAACTATTACTGGCTTTTTTGTAGTCGGTGACTGACATTCCGGTGACTTGCCGGAACTGGTTGGAGAGGTACTGCACGCTGCTGTAGTTAAGCCGCCAGGCGATCTCGCTGAGGGTGTGTTCATCATACGAGAGCAGTTCCTTGACGCGCTCAATCTTCAGGTGGATCAGGTACTTTTCAATGGTAGTATCCTCCTCCCCGGAAAACAGCTTGCTCAGGGATGCGTAATTCCGGTGTATCTTTTCCGACAGGTACTCCGAAATTTTGGGGACCTCCTGCTCGGCTTCCAGCTCTTTTACGTAGTTGATCAGGTGAGTTTTGATCTGTTCCACCTTCTGCTGTTCCCGTCCCTTGAGGAGTTCAAACCCCAACTTATTGAGTGCCTTTTCCACCTCTTGCTCGTCAATGTCCTCATTCTGCTCAACCACTGCTTTCCCCAGTTCGACATTCCGTACCTCAATGCCCAGGTTTTCAAATGCATTCTGCACCGCCATCACGCAACGGGGGCACACCATGTTTTTGATGTAATATTGATTTGTACTTGCCATAGGTAATTTTCTGTGCGCTAGTCAGTGCTATGAATCTCAAAATATATTAATGCAGCAATCGCTTATTCTGTTCCCAAGCAACCGTTAAATAGGTATGTTTTTCATTTTTTTCCACCGGGGGGATGACTAAAACAGGGGTTTATTCCGTATAATTTTCAGGATCAGTTTGTAGAGCTGCTCCTTGTGATTGTTGTATCGAAATTCGCACTCCTTGAGATGCAGGCGGTAGGTGGAAAGGTGAAGCCCCTTAAACTTTTCCAGACGCGACTGGGCAAATCCCCAGAATCCCTCCATGCGCCGGAATTTTCGCGCCTGCTGTTGATGGCGGGTTTCACTGCAAAGGTATATTCTGCGTTTTTGGATTGGGTCAATCACCATTTTAAATTCCTGGATCGAAACGCCGGATAAATACCACTTGAGGGAAGTATGATCAACCCCGGACCGGATCTTTTGCACTTCCTCCGGCTTCAATATATCCGCAAACACCTGCCGCTCATGTTCTCTGAGTCCGACCAGTTTAAACTTGGGGGGTGCACTGTTCAGATCGCTCCGGGATGAAAATACAAGGGGCTCCGTAACGGAACAATACTCCGCGATTCGCTGCCGGATCCCTTTCAAATATCGGTTTACGGTATTCCGGTTCAGGTCCGTCAATTCCGCAATCTGTATTGCCGTTAAATCCATTGAAAAAAGGCGGACTATTTCTCTGAATTTGGCTTCTGAAATTTTTGAACGGTTTACGTACTTGTTATTCATTGACGCACAAACAGTTATAGACTTTTCCTTATTGTTAACTAGTCAAGACCCTCTGATTCCGCCTCACGCCGAAGCAGAAGGCAGCCACAACCCTTCTATTTAGAACAAGTCTAAATTACATGATCGCCATCTATTTAAACACAGTCTAAATTAAAATCAAATTCTGTATGTGCGTTTTTTCTTTTTTCGGGGCTTATCTCGGTAATTTAGTTGCAGGCGCTAGGATCAGTGGTTCAACAGTGTTTATGACTGAGCAAGTAAGAGATTCAGCGTATCCCGGGGCAGGGATAGGCAATTCGGGCTGGATGTACTGGTGAAACGCCCGGCACTTTCCGGAGCGGTGATTATGAGGTGGGTCGTCACACGGCCAAAATGTCCTGGTAGCCCCTTCCTTCAGCATAGATGTACTTTTAAAAAGGGACCTTTGCAGAACCTGCTCTCTTGTTAGGGGGGGTACCACCGACCGTATTGACCTTTAATCGGGAGTACAACTCCCTCAGAAGAGGAATTGAGTGTTTTGAAAAGCCCTCTGAAAAATCTCGTTAAATTACAGGCAGATACTATAACGGCAGGTTGTCATGTTTTTTCTGGGGAATGGAATCGACCTTGTTTTCCGAAAATTCCATCGCCCTGATCAATCGTTTACGTGTCTCGCGGGGAAGTATCACATCATCCAGGTAGCCCCGTTCGGCAGCTTTATAGGGATGGGCAAACTGCTCCTTGTAATAGTCAACCAGTTCCTTTTCTTTGGCCTCCGGATCATCGGCATTCTTTATCTCTCTGCGAAAAATTATTTCCACTGCTCCCTTGGGTCCCATAACTGCAATCTCGGCCGTTGGCCAGGCTACATTAAAGTCGGCCCGGATATGTTTTGAATTCATCACATCGTACGCTCCCCCATAGCCTTTACGCGTGATAACCGTCATCTTGGGGACCGTCGCCTCACAAAAAGCATATAACAGCTTGGCCCCGTGTTTGATAATGCCTCCCCACTCCTGGTCGGTTCCCGGAAGAAATCCCGGGACATCTTCAAACACCAGCAACGGGATATTGAATGCGTCGCAAAAACGGACAAAGCGAGCACCTTTCAGGGAAGCATCGATATCGAGCACGCCGGCCAGTGACAGCGGCTGGTTGGCTACCACCCCGATACTGCGCCCGTCTAGGTGGGCAAAACCTACGACAATGTTGTCGGCGTAGTGTTGATGGACCTCCATGAATGAGTCGCGATCCACAATCCCCTCGATCACCTCTTTTATATCGTACGGTTTGTTCGGGTTGTCGGGGACGATTGTATCCAGCTTCTTTTCTTTTGCCGGGTCCGGTTCCCTGGACTTTTGGCGGGGTGGTTTCTCCTCGCAATTCAGCGGTACATAATCCATGATGCGGCGGATATTCTTCAGGCACACGGCATCGTTTTCCTCTGAAAAATGGGCGACACCCGATTTTGTGCTGTGGGCACTGGCTCCCCCCAGCTCTTCGGAGCTAACCTCTTCGTGCGTTACGGTCTTCACCACATTCGGACCGGTGACGAACATGTAACTGGTGTTTTTCACCATAAACACAAAGTCGGTGAGCGCAGGGCTGTAGACCGCTCCACCGGCGCAGGGTCCCATAACGGCCGAAATCTGTGGAATGACCCCGGAAGCCATGCTGTTGCGCCAAAACACTTCCGCATATCCCCCGAGTGAAGACACGCCCTCCTGGATACGCGCTCCTCCCGAGTCATTGAGCCCGATGACCGGAATCCCGTTCTTCATCGCCAGGTCCATCACTTTGCAGATCTTCTCGGCATGTGTCTCAGAAAGTGAGCCTCCAAAAACCGTGAAATCCTGGCTAAACACGTAGACAGGCCGCCCCTTGATTTTTCCCTGGCCGGTCACAACTCCATCGCCCGGTATCTTCTTTTTGTCCAGGCCGAACTCGGTACTGCGGTGCGTGACAAAGGCGTCGATCTCGTCAAACGAGTCCTCGTCGAGCAGCAAGTCGATCCGTTCTCGGGCGGTCAACTTTCCCTTGTCGTGCTGTTTTTGTATCCGCTTTTCGCCGCCCCCCTTTTTTGCCTCTTTGCGTCGTTGATTCAGCTCTTCGACTTTTTCGTGTTTGCCCATTACATCCGTCTGCTAATTCTGATTCAAGATTTCAATAAAATAGTTGTGCAGGCTGTCGGTGAAGTCAACCGCCACCTCGGAGTACATATCCACCAGGTTCCGATTAAAAATCTCTTTTTCAATAAACTGGCTGGCGTTTCGCCAGTTGTCCTTTCTCGACAACTCTTTCAACGCCTCTTCATACGCTTTTTCCGATCCCCTGAAAATCTCCTCTACAAACCGTGAGCGGTCGGGGCGGAGCATCCTTTTCAGCTGTTTAAGCTCCTCGGTGTCCATCTCATTATCGGTGGTAAAATCGACGAGGGGTTCACTCTGAACCCGGCCCGTATCATCTTCAGAATTCTCTTTTCCGCGTTCCAAATACACCTCGGACTGCTCCTCTTCAGGATCCAGGAAACGGAGCCACATCGGTTGTTCCTCCTCTTCCTCATCAAGGTGCTCCTCCCTTTCTTCTGCCGGTTTGCCGGACTCCGCGGGTTCTTTCGGAACTTCTGGTTCTTCCGGTTTTTCTGCCGTACCGGTCGGTTCGTCCTGCTGCTCTTTTTTCTCGCGCTCTTCCGGTTGAAATACCCGGGGTGCCGGCTCATTCTCTTCTTCTGCGGGAGGCTCGCTCCATACAAGCTTCACAGGTTCGCTCCCGGCATCTTCATCCGGGTCTCCCGCATCAGCAAACAGCTGGTTCAGGGCGTTCTCCGCTTCTTCATCCTCCTCTTCCTCCATCTCCTCAAACTCTACATCGGTCTCCTCTTCACGATACAGTGTATTGATGGATGCAGCAGCATTATCATCCTCGCCTGTCTCCTCCTGCTCTATACCTGATTCAGCCGGGCGATAATCCTCTTGTTCGCCGGCCTCTTGATTGTCTTTCTCCACCGGTTTCACCAGTCCCTCCCACCCGGTTGATATATTCGATTTCCCGGAAATCTGAAGGAAAAATTCATTTTGCTCATCCTCTCCCGGGAGATCTGGCGTGGAAAGCTGTTCGATAAGCTCCGAACGGTTCAGGGATCGGTTCATATTATCAAATTGACGTGCAATGCGCGGCATGCGTTTATCCTCGAAAAACATCCGCAACAGGCTGGAATCGATCTCCTCTCCCATCAGTAAAAAGAGCGGCTCCAGCATCTGGGCCCAATTCAGCGACGTGTACCGGGCGGTCAGCTTTTCATCGGCCTGGATTATCAGTTTCCGGCACTGTTCTTTGGAGAGCTCAATATATCCCTTCCGCTCCATATACCGGGGAATAAGCGATGCGAAATGGCGGTAAACCACGATACTGTCCATTCTCTCTGCCACTTCTTCGTAATCAAGCATTTCAGCAGCTCCAAAAATCACATCCGGCAAGTTTCTTCGGGGCTGGACCAGGATCTCCAGGATATCGCTTATCGCCGTTTCCAGCACCGGGCTGGCGTAGCTGGCGGGCAACCGCGCCTGTGTCCTGATGACCTCAACAAACTGTTTCCATGCGTGCTGTACGGTATCGGACTCCATCTCGGCCCACTCCGTTTCGGGCAGAACAATAGATTCAGCAAGGTTGCGCTGCAGCTCCACCTCCACCCGCTTTACGACGAACCGGGGCCAGCCGCTCTCGCGCAGATCACTCAGGCTGTAGGAATCCGCCTCTTCAGGGAGCAGGTTGACAAGCCGTTGGGTAATATGTTTTATCGTTTGATCCATAAAACCAAGTTTGAAATATATAGTCTCAACAGAGGTAACACAACCATATTTACCTCTCATCTACCAGGATATTCAGCTGTTGAAAACGAGCACATACACCGCCGGATTTTCAATATTTGTGATTTGGGATTTATCTCTGCCTTGTTACCTTTGATGCATGTTTTCAGTAGAAGTACATAACCTGTCCAAGCGTTACGGGGCCACGAGAGTGCTCGAGAATCTTTCGTTCTCATTCGAACCAGGTATAACAGGCATTGGGGGCTCCAACGGGTCCGGCAAATCCACGTTGCTGAAGTGCCTGGCCGGGCTGCTGAATCCCACTACCGGAACCATTACCTGGAAAAATGGAACGACTCCACTTGCCAATGACGTCTTCCGATCTCATCTCGGTTACGTTGCGCCGTATATCAATCTCTACCACGAGCTGAGCGTCCGGGAAAATATGGAGCTCATTTTAAAGCTTCGGAAAAAAAACTATTCCCCGGCACAGCAAAAAGAGCTCTGGGAACGGTTGCAACTTGCGGGTTTGACTGACAAGCCGTTCGGAGATCTTTCAACCGGCCAGCAGCAACGGGCACGGCTGGCATCTACTCTCAGCTATCACCCCTCCATCCTTTTCCTGGATGAACCCGGGGCTAATCTTGACAAGCAGGGCCGGGCAACCATCCGGCAGATCCTGGACAACTTCCGGGACGAACAAAAAATCGTGTTACTGGCGTCAAATAATCCCTCCGAGCTGGACCTTGCAGATCAAATTTTTTCCGTAGAATAAGCGCGTCAAATCCGTTACGAATCATCTCGTTTTACCTGCTCTCCCCTGCAGCATTCTTCTACATTAATACCGCAGTTCGCACACTGTCCGTGGCCGTGCACCCAGATCAACGGTGCCTCAGATCCACAATATGTACATCTTCCATGCCCTGCAGGTCTACAGTTGTTTGTGCCCACTCGCTGTTTTCTGTTTGGTTGCTCTGGCCTATTCAACGTTTTCCACTTCCATTTCTTATTCAAAATTCAGGCCCAACATTGTGCAGTGGTACTACCGCCACAACCTGCTTCCACCAATTCCAAATCTGTAAGCCTGTCCGCGTAATGCTTTGCTCCCCAAAAGGGACAACAAAAACACAGCCAGGTTTAATATAAGCAGCAACTTAACAACTTCTTCATCAAAAACAATACCCCTGGATCACCGGATCTCCATATCCTCCCTGATCAACAGCAGGATCGCCCCGTGGGGCACAATAATATATTTCTCATTTTCGAACTCAATTTCATGAGACTGCCCCTTTAAATAGATCGCCAGGTCTCCCTCCGCCGCCTGCATGCCGATATAGCGGGTTTCGCTGTTATCCTCTTTCCAGGGTTCGTCCAGTTCCTGTGAAGGGATGGGATATCCCGGTCCCGTTTTTATCACGTACCCGCTCTGGATATCCTCTTTCTCCTGTACCGTTGCCGGCAGTACGAGACCGCTCTTGGTCCGCGCTTCCATCTCACGAGGCTTGATTAAGACTCTGTCGCCAACTACAATAAATTTATCTACCGAATTGAGATAATCCTGAATCATATTGATGATTGCTCTTTTAGATCTTACTTAAAAACGTATTTTGATTAAACTTGTATATGTAATTTTCCGTTTCATATAACCCAGGGTACCGTTCCTGGCATACATGATCTTGTCCGGTTAGAAACAGAATGCGAATATAGATTCTTTTTATGGAGAACACCAACCTCGATAATAAAGTATGCCTCATTACGGGGGCCAATTCAGGTATTGGAAAAGCCACGGCCATAGAACTGGCCGAAAGGGGAGCCTATATTGTCATGCTGTGCAGGAACGAGAAAAAGGCGGAGCAGGCGCGGGAAGAGATTATTAACAAAACCGGGCAAACGGGGATCGAAATTCTGCTGGCCGATCTTGCCGTTCAGCACGATATCAGGAACGCTGCCCAGGCATTTCTCGACACGTTTGACCAGCTCGATCTGCTTGTCAATAATGCCGGAATTATTGCATCCGGGCGACAGGAAACGGTCGACGGTATTGAGAAAACGCTTGCCGTGAACCATCTCGCTCCTTTTCTTCTTACCCATTTGCTGATGGATGCCCTCAAAGCAGCACCCTCCGCGCGGGTCATCAATGTTTCTTCAGAAGCACACCGGACCGCTGCCCACGCTTTTGACCTCAATAACCTTCAGTTGAAAGAGGGATTCAGCCCGATGAAAGCCTATGGTGTTTCCAAGCTCTGCAACATCATGTTTACCCATGAGCTGGCCAAACGGACTTCGGGCACTCGCGTGACCACCAACGCTCTCCATCCCGGGGTCGTGCGGTCCCGGCTCACCAGCGAAGCCAGCTGGTTTATGTATCTGCTGTTTGCAATCGGACGGCCATTTATGAAATCTCCCCAAAAGGGGGCGGAGACCACGGTCTATCTGGCCACCTCTCCCGAGGTCGAGAATACAAGTGGAAAATATTTCAAAAACAAAAAAGAGACCCAGCCGGCGGATATCGCTTATAATGATGAACTGACGGAAAAACTGTGGGAGATCAGTTGCCAACTAACAGGAATAGAATAGATTACCGGGCCGGGGATTTCTTACCAAAAAATGATACGCTTTTTGAACAGCACTTTGCGGATTCGCCACAGCATGCTCTTTAACTGTTTCTCGTCGAATCCAAAATCCTGAAACTCGTAACCCAAATTTTTAAACGTTTTTTCATACTCCCTGATGCCTATCTCGCTCAAAAAAATCTGGAGCTGCGACCGCTCATACTCCCGGTACTGTTTTTCAATAATGCCAAGAACATGATCCCACTTGTGCGGATCCACTGAAAGTTCCACGCCCAGCCCCCTTGCGTCATCTTTGTTATCGCTTTTAAGGCACACATCCAGGCGCTCCTCCAGCTTTTCAGGAACCGGTTCTATGCGCATGACTTTCGGTCCCCGTTTTTCGCCGTTGGCCTGCGGGAAAAAACTTTTCCACATCTCGTTGGTCGAAGGATGGTGATAATAGGCCTCCCATTTTTCATCATCCTTCCGCAGCTGAACCATCTCTTTTATGAGCGCCAGCTGCCTGTGATAGTCTAACACATACATGACATTAACGGTTGGGTTCAATATTGTTGATCATTTCTCCAGTGCAGATTACTGCAGTTTGTACTCCAATAACTACCTCCTGGTCAAATTCGTACCCGGCGTTTATATCCCTGCAATGAGAATTTGCTGTTCCAGAAAATCCAGAAATTTAGCAAAACAACAGGGTTACAAAAGCCCTATTATAATCGACTTACACGCTCGGACGCCTGCCAAAAATCAACGAAACCACAAACAGCACCAGGAATATGTAAAAAAGTATTTCGGCGATTCCGGCCGCAGTGCCTGCAATGCCTCCAAAACCGAGTACGGCGGCAATGATGGCAATAATTAAAAATGTAATACTCCAGCGCAGCATCTAACCTCCCGCATTTATGTCACTGTCATGTTCATTTTATGCCGCTGTGTTATTTGGCACGCAGCAGCACCACACCCACCACAAGTACAACGGCGGATACCACCACCGGCACAATATTTCCCTGGCTCACCACCACATCCATCCCGAAAACGCCAAAGCTCTCGGACTCATTAAGATAGTTGACTCCGGTGTAAATAAGAGAGGCCAGGCCACCGACCGTTAGTATAGCTCCTATTGCATTTCTCATTGTTCAACAATCTTGTTATTGTTTTGATACCTTATAACGGTTATCGACAGATTTGTTCCCCGCTTCCGGGGATACTCAGCACCGGTTACCGTTCCTGCATGCTCATGGCACCATGGAAATCGCGTTCATGAAAATTATAAAATAATATAAACTAAACTACTGTTTTTATTGATTATAAAACAAATGAAATAAGATCTGTACGATACAAATTTTTCTGGTTGCAGTTTTTGGGAGGTACCATTTACTTGTAATTTTAAAACAGGAAACACGTGGTGTTGAGTCCAATCTCCGACACCCCGCCAACAATTCAGCATTATGGATAAAAGAGAATGCCCCGGTTGCGCAATGGAAGTAGACGCTGATGCAGAAGCATGCCCTGTCTGCGGATACGAATTCCCGCGTCAGCCTCTCAGCGTACAGATTGCGGCCTGGGTTATGATTGTGCTTCTTATTTTGTGGATGGTTCTGTAGGGCAGCTTATCGTGGTGTGAAGGTCATGCGATCGGTTTTGGAAATTCTCTCACCCCCACCTTTTGTTTTCACGAATCCCTTTGAAAAGCGATTAACATTTCTATTTTATTTAACAACGGGCTTTAGAAAGCCGGGATCTTGCCTGAAGTCAATCCACGGGCGCATTCGAAATCCCGGGGTAATATCGATGATTGAGGATTTCGAAGTGAACATATGTTTGAAATCGGACAAGCATCACATCCAGAGACCTTTGCAGAACCTGCTATTTTGTTGGGAAGTGGTTGTACCACCAACCGTTATTGACCTTTAAACGGGAGTACTACTCCCTCAAAACAAGGAATTGAGGTTATTACAACACCCTCTTTTATACAGTCTACTTAAAATCTCTTTATACAAATCCAGATCAATTATGAGTGAGAACATTTCCAGAAAAAGATTCCTGAAACGAGCCGGTTCCGCCCTGGCCCTTTCCACTATCGGGTTTCCCTCCGTTATACTCTCAAACAACCAGGAAAAACTTGGAGTGGCGCTGGTCGGCCTGGGGAACTACAGTACGACGCGGCTGGCTCCCGGACTTCAAAAAACCGATCACTGCGAACTTCGTGGCATTGTAACCGGCTCGCCGTCAAAAATACCGACATGGCAGGAAAAGTATGGAATCCCCGACAGCAATGTTTACAGCTATGAAACGATGCACGAGCTGGCCAATAATGATGACATTGACGTGGTATATGTTGTGGTTCCCACCGGTTTGCACGCCAGGTATTCCATCATCGCGGCCGAGGCAGGCAAGCATGTATGGTGTGAAAAACCGATGGCCATGAACGTCAAGGAGTGCCAGGCCATTATCGATGCCACGAATAAAAACGGGGTGCAGCTGGCAATCGGCTACCGTATGCAGCATGAACCAAACACCAGGACCATCATTCGATATGGCAAAGAAGAAACATATGGAGCCGTCACAGGGGTGAAAACCGGGGCCGGTTACGACGGGAGTCATCCGGAGGGCAACTGGCGAAGAGATGCGGAATTGGGAGGCGGCGCCCTGTACGACATGGGGGTGTACCCGATCAACGCCGCCCGTTACTCTACCAGCATGGAACCGATTGCCGCAAGCGGCATTCAAAGCTCTGAGCGCAAAGAGATGTATGACGAGGTGGATGAAACCACCGTCTTCCAGCTCGAATTTCCCGGAGGGGTTATTGCCGACGGGGAAACCAGCTTCGGTAAATCGATGAACTACCTGGACGTGGACTGCACCGACGGCTGGTACTATTTGCGCCCGTTTCAGTCTTATTCCGGCGTCAAGGGAAAGACCAGCGACGGAAAGATACTGCCGCCGGACCCCCATCACCAGCAGGCGCGCCAGATGGACAGTGAAGCCCTGGCCATTAAGGAAGGCCGAAAACCGATTGTACCGGGATCAGAGGGGCTGAAAGATATCCGCATTGTGCAGGCCATTATGGAATCTTCCCGAAAAGATGGAGCAAAGATCCAGCTGTAAGACATATTTGAGGAAGAAACCCGGGCCCAGGCTATTACCTCTTTTAATTTGTAACAAGTCCGCACCGAGAGGCTCTTGACATATTAGTTGGCAAATTTTGGGTTTTTATCATGGAGTGACATATGAAAGCACTATCTCTTCCACACCGGCATGGTTTGAAGATCACCTCCATATACCTCATTATATCGGCGGGCTGGATCTTTTTCAGCGATCGAATTATTGTTGAAATATTTGAAGATCAGGCCATTATGGCGCAGGTGCAGACCTACAAGGGTCTGTTTTTTGTAGTTGTCACCGCCGCACTCCTGTATTACCTGATTGGCAAAAACACCGCTTCGATACTAAAAAGCAGAGCCCGCCTTGAAACGCTGATAAAGCAGAAGCAGACCTTGTTGAGTGAATTGCACCATCGCGTAAAAAACAACCTGGCAATTGTTACGGGCCTCATTGAGTTGCAAGCGAATACAATGGATGAAGCTGACACAGAGGCCCTCCAGGAAACGCAGTTTCGCATATATACGCTCGCAAATATTGAAGAGTTGTTATACAAGGAAAAAGACTTTACCAAAATACCATTTCACGAGTGCATGAGATATCTGGTATCAAATCTCGAGCAGAGCGTCAACTCCCCATCCTCTATCCAGGCCAATATTGATGAGGTGAACCTTAATATCAACCAGGCGATACCACTGGGACTGCTGATCAATGAAATTTTTACCCAGCTCAGGGTTAATGGATACAAGGGGAAAATAGGTTCCGTCCGTATTGACCTGAACTACTACCTGCCCAGCAAAGTGAAGTTTAACCTGCAGCTGGTAGATCTCCCTGAAAAAGCCATTACCAAACTGGTTGAAACGGGTCATATTGAATTAAAATTGGTCGACCTGTATACAAAACAGTTAAAAGCCACCTCCGGATGGGAAACCACCTCCAACGGGTATACCTTCCACCTGGAATTCAATAAATCCGATCGTTCCGGCTCTGCCGCAACCATGGCCCAAAGCATGTAACCCGGAAACCTGCAGGGTAACGCTTAAAAACTCATATAAATACGCTGGTGGCGAACTCCAAGGTGACAAGAGGTGCCAGGAACAGCTAACTGTAAAACAGAAAAAGCCTCCCAACAGCGTTTAAAAGCTATCAGAAGGCTTGACTATGTCGGGAAGACAGGATTTGAACTACACCCTTCAAGTCTTATATAGCCACTTTTTAAATAATTTCGTTCATATATTAGGTTTTATGGGTAGTAATACTACCCATAAATTTACTACAATTTCAATCCCATATCCCTAAGATTCTTATCAACTTTACTAGATAACTGACCATAAATCCCCTCAGTAGTTCCATCTTTTGTAATGCATGGTTCATCACCTTCTCCTCTTAAGGATAATTCACATTCATCATTTGAACATACGAATGCAGTTTCTGGTTTTTTCGCTGGATGATTGTTCGGAAATGTCCACATTGCAGAGTTACACTCAGGACAAATAGGTTGAATTGAAGGATTCGAAACATTTTTTCTTGTATCATAATCCCACTTCCATATAACACCCCAAAACTCATCTTTTCGGTAATCTTTGTGTGATTCCTGACTAAACTCTTTAATTTTTCTATAACCATACACTACTCCCATCCCTAACAGAAAACTACCTATTGGGACATATAATGGAATGGAATATTCCGTATTAAATAATGACCAAAACCATCCAATACCTGATACTGATACTATACCTATTATTACTTTCACTAATAATTCAACAGTTACCTTCTCCCTTATCCTTTCCCGAAAAGATTTTTCTTTATCCATAATATCATTGTGATAATGCAGTAATGGGATTATATATCATTCTTAGTTCTTAAAGATTATCTACTTTAGTTTGAATATTTTCTTTAACCTCTTCAAAAGTATTCCCATATGCATCTAACCTCTTACTTTCACTATTTCCTGCATCATTCACAAATTCTATAGTACAGTACATGTGATGTCTGTGTGGTTGGAATTGTTCTGAATAATTAATTAGAAAATCCCCGTATTCAAATACATTTGGTCCCTTCTTTTTCCATTCACTCATAATGAAGATACTTTTGGTTGATAGAATGTTTGGTAAAAAGAACAATTAAAAATGTACTAATTCAATACCTCTTTATTACCATAAATAACTTATATCAGAACTTAGAGTTCTGATTCTTTAAAAGATATAACCAACCCAAAACTTTAGAAAACGTCTTTAGGACATTAAGAAGAAAATTAATATATCATTCTACCAAGAATGATTAAGAATTAATTCATCTGCTGAAGGAAACGGTTAAACTTCTTCAAGGTTTTACTCCCTCTGTTAACCTTTTTAATTAAGGAACTGAACATACGTTTTAATTTTCTATATACTCCCTTCAACGAAAACTTATCAACTCGTTGAACATCTAATTTACTTGCAATCTTTGATACTGATTTCGTTGATTCCAACATCTATTCCAGTATCTTTCTTGTCTGCGAATTTACTTTCGTTCAAACTCTCTTTGAATACTTTTTTGTATTTATAGTTCTCACGTTCATATCCCTTCCGTTTAATTTCAACAAGATACTTGTTGGTTTTCATAGATTGGACTTCCAAATCTTCAAGTTCTGAAAGTAATGGACGAAGTTCATCCTCTAACTGTTTGTATCTTGATTTATAATCATTCAGAGTATCTTTTAGGTAAGTTATTTTTTCTGATAACTCTCCAAACTCATCTATTTTTTGTTTTATATCTTTTTCTAATCTGAATTCATTCAGAACCTCTTCATTAATAATCTCTTTTAGTCTCACTGTCTTCATAGACTTACCCTCTTGTTATTATTTTTGAATCACTCTCCTTCTTAGGTGATATATTTATACACCTTTGTATTAAAATTTACTCTTGCTCTTCAGATTTAGATACACTCTGATTGTGATATTTTTCAGTTTGTCTGAAGTAAAACCAATCAATTATTTCATTTTCAATTACTTGATTGTCTATCTCTTTGAACTCTAAATAATCCTCTTTTGAATTAAACATTCCCACTGACAATTCAATTAATACAGATGTTGTAATATCAGATGGAAACTCTTCATCTTCTTCCTCTTTTTGGTCAAGATAGAGGATTCAGACTAAATAACAATATGTCACTAGACCAAGTAGGTAGCTATTATTAAATAGATCAATCTACAACCCTATACTTTTTATTAAATTTTTCTTCAGTTATAATCAATAAGCCCTGAATATAGGCAGTTTTATCAATGTTACTGTAATATTTACTCCTTAACTTACCTTTTACTAAAATTGCATCGGGATTTTTCAACGAATCTTCAGTACTTGTACTGGTTATAAAAAACAAGGGCAATGTTTCAGAAGTTCTACCTATCGAATTAACTGAACTTCTGCGAATTTTTATCCTCCTTTTTGCGGATTTTAGAACCTCTCTATAACTATCGCTTTTATATACTTCATATCTTTCTTCTGATAATTTGTTTTCTACTATTTCACCTTCTTCAGGCAAGCCACAACCAGAAAAATAACATATAGAGGTTATGAGAAGAAAGGTTAGATAAAACCTCATTATTTTTACCCCCCAAAAAGTTATTTTTATTATAAGTGAGCGTTTAGCTAACGCTACTTCGCATTATTCAGGTATGAAGAATCGGTAAATGCTGTGTAATAATTAGTATAAATACCAAGGCTATCAAGGCTAGTTCTTATTTTAAGAGTATCCTCTTTAATATTAAACTCACTTGCACTTGATGAATTAAAATACTGATCGATAGTTGTAAAAGTAGTATCAGTTTCATACCCGTAATCCTTTATTAGAGCTAGTCTACCTCCATTAATTAAAGTGAGATTGTAATTAAATTCATGTGCTAAACTCTTTACAAATTTATTATAAATACTGTCCTTAAATGAATAAAGTTTTCTCAATTGCATGTCCTTACCACTATCATAATAAGTAGTTTTAATAATGTTCATTGAAGAATCTAGTTCCATAATAGTTGGCATATAAGTTCCCTGTGAAGTTTTTTTATTTGGTTTTCTTACAGTAACTAGGCCAGCACTATCTATCACTGTTTTCTCCCACTGCCATACACCAACAAATGGAAAATTATCAATATTAGGTTTGTTTAGGTCGTGGAAGGAAAGGGTATCATTATTGATATGATCGACAACTTCAAATAATCCTCCTGTTGCAGTATATAACTTCTCTTCTAATAGTTTTTCATTCTCCCCTTCTCCCTGATATTTTACAACTTTCTTTTTCGCTCCATTGGGCCATCTATCTATAATTTCTGTGCTAGTACTTTCTGTTGAACACCCTATAAATGTAGTAATTAGAATGATGTATAGTAATTTAACCTTAGCCATGCCAACCCGTTTAATGAAGACTTTTAGAATTATTAACTAGTAAAATTGAAACATTTATGCAAAAGCACTACCAACCTGATTTGATATATCCATATTCAACAAATCAGCATAGTTTTGAGTAGTCTTAACGCTAGCATGCCTCATCCATCGTTGAACGGTGTAGATAGGCACTCCACTTCTCAACAGGTGAATACAGCAGGTATGCCGTGAGGAATGAACGCAGATATCCTCTCTTTCAGGCAAAGCGTATCTCACATACTTCTTGAAGGTTCGGGAGGTTCTCCTGCGGTCTTTATGTTTGAATAGGCGTTCTCCCTCACTACAATTTTCAAGCAATTTCTTGGCAAGCTTTTTAAGCGGTTCTACTTCCCCTATTGGCAGTATCTGTTTAGCCTTGCTTTTGGTGTTAAACGAGTCGGAGCCAATCGTAACCTCCCAGGTTTCTGTGTTAATATTTTCAGGTCTAAGGCTCAATGTTTCCGATATCCTCATCCCACTATACCGTTGCCAATCGATGAAGTCTATGAGCCAATATGCGTTTCTCTCGGCATTTTGATACCCCTTTTCAATGTCATGAGCAACCTTTTCCCTTATACCATTTTTAAGCTTTTCTATCTCTTCTTCGGTAAGGTAATTGATCGTATTATCCTGCTCTTTATCGTTGTTATAAATCTTCACCTTTCCGAAATCATAGGATATCAGATTCTCCTTTTTGCACCACTTGGCAAAAGGTACAATCTTCTTTTTGTGAGTTTTCTTTGTAGCATAAGCGTATTTATCCCTGTTTAGAAAACTGTTTATTTGATCGGGTTTTAATGCCTGAATGCACTTGTCCTCTCCTATATACCGACCGAAAGAATATAATACATAGGAGGTATTTTTAGCTGTGGTAGAACGCCAATCTTCTTGGGATTTTTGGGTAACGTAATAGTCCAATACCTCTTTTATTGAGGAATTTTCAGATACGGGTAAAGTGGATTTGGTGGCATCGTATCCTGTCCAAGGGTCATAGAGGTTCTGTGCGTACTTGTCCTCTAGTTTCTTGTGTATTTTCTGTGCGGTACGTTTGGTTTTGGTCTTTAGGGCAATTCGTTTTCGCTGTGGGCTTCTGTCCTTGCAATAGAACTGCGAATAATACCAATTATCCTGTTTAAGTAACGTAGCCATCGGTTTCTCCCATGTTATTTGAGAGCCTCTTCGTAACAATGGCGTAACAATTGGTGTTTTCCTGCTACTTTTCAGGAGATTTCAAGAAAGGCTAAAAACAGAAAAAGCCTCCCAACAGCGTTTAAAAGCTATCAGAAGGCTTGATTATGTCGGGAAGACAGGATTTGAACCTGCGACCCCACGACCCCCAGTCGTGTGCGCTACCGGACTGCGCCACTTCCCGAAAAAAGTCGATTCTGCGGCGGGCGTGCCAACGCTCACCTTACAGGCTACCACAGTTGTACTAGGTAATCGATGTCAAAGGTAAGAGTGTAAGACTCAAAACTCAACTTTTGCTTTGACAAATCTCAACCAGTACTCCACGGTTATCTTTTGGATGGATAAACGCCACCAATTTGTTATCCGCCCCCTCCACCGGTTCCTCATTTAACAGGGCAAACCCTTTTCGTTTCAGCCTTTTCAGTTCCTCATCGATGTTCTCGACCTCGAAAGCGACATGGTGCATTCCCTCTCCATGCTTTTCGATATACTTTTGTATGACCGAATCCGGGGCTGTGGAGCCCAGCAGCTCGACTTTCGATTCACCGGTCCGGAAAAAGGCAGTCTCTGTCTGCTGGCCTGCCACCACTTCCCGCTTATAGCATTCGGAATCCAGCAGCGACTCGTAGGTCGCAATTGCATCCTCCAAGTCGCTGACTGCTATCCCGATGTGATCGATACGCATGGTGGTCTGTATTGGTTACGAAAGACTGATATAGCGCAATCCGTCTACCCCGTCCAGATTAAGGATCGGCTGCAGCTCCTCTTCGGTCAACGGCTTATCCACCGCCACGGCCGTAATGGCCTGCGATCCCTTTTGGGTGCGACCGAGGCTGAGCGAAGCGATGTTGATGCCCTGCTCCGCCAGTGCGCCACTTACCGATGCCAGCATACCGGGCTTATCGATGTTGGTATACATCAGGATGTCACCCTCCAGGCGCAATTCAATACCGAACCCGTCTATTTTCACAATGCGGTAATCCCCTTCACCAAATACCGTTGCGGCAATCTCTTTGTACTCGGCATCGCCGTCAAATTTAACGGTAATCAGTTCATTGAAGGTCTTGGTTTCTCCCCCGGTCGTCTCCTTGATTTTGAATCCCCGCTCTTCAGCATAGTGACGGGCATTAATCAGGTTGATCGCTTCGCTCACATGCTCCGAAAGCATTCCCTTGAGCATGGAATCAGTAAGCACATCAGAATACTTGGCGCATTCACCGGAATACTCAAAAGAAAAACTGCTGGTGTGTTCGGGTGCAATCTGGATCGCCATCTCACCCAGTTTTTCCGCGAGCTCAAGATAGGGCTGTACCTCTTTGTTGGTGATAAGAGAGATTGACTTGCCGTTCAGGCTGCCCTTGAAACTTTTCTTTTCCAGGGCATCCGCCATCTGGTATGCAATCTGTTCAGCCACTTTTTCCTGGGCCTCCTCCGTAGAAGCGCCTAGGTGGGGCGTACTTATAATCTTCGGATGCTTGAGAATCTCATACAGATCTTCCGAAGGGGGCTCCTGTGAATAGACATCCAGCGCAACACCCGCCAGTATTCCGTCATCCAGCAATTTAGGCAGGTCCTCCTCTTTATAAATACCGCCGCGGGCACAGTTCACCAGGAACATTCCTTTCTTCATCTTGTCGGCCTTTTCAAGTGAGACCAACCCCTTGGTTTTTTCTGTGAGCGGCGTGTGTACCGTTAAAAAGTCGGCCTGGCCCAGCAGGTCATCCAGCTCCAGCAGTTCAACCCCGATGCTCTGGGCTTTTTCGTGAGACGCAAATGGATCATACGCTTTAACCGTCATCCCGAACTGCTGCATCCGTTTGGCAACCTCGCTGCCGATCTTGCCAAGACCAACGATCCCCAGCACCTTGCTGTGGACTTCGGTTCCCATATACTTTTTGCGATCCCAACCGCCGCTCTTTACCCTGTCGACAGACTGCGGGATATTCCGGGCGATGGCCAGAATCATGCCGCAGGTATGCTCGGCCGTTGAAATGGTGTTGCCATCGGGGGTGTTCATCACCAGTACCCCGCGCGCCGTGGCTGCAGGAATATCGATATTGTCAACCCCGACACCCGCCCGGCCGATCACTTTCAGGTTGTCAGCATGTTTTAACAGCTCTTCAGTAATTTTGGTGGAACTGCGAACAACGATACCATCATAACCGGCGATCTCTTCAAACAGCTCCTCTTCTGAAAGACTGGTTTTCCGAACTGCCTCGATACCTCGATCGGAAAAGACTTTTTCACAACGTTCATCTACGTTATCTGCTAGTAATATTTTATAGGACATGATTTTTATTGTTGTTTATTTTTATGCTTCTGAAAATTCGGAAATAAGATCTTTAAGCTCCTCCATTCCGGTACGTTCGCTGGATGAACTCAGCAGGATCGGCACCTCAATATTCATCTCCTCCAGAATTCTCTCCAACCGGAATTTTGACTGGTTTTGCTGGTTTCGCGATAATTTATCGCTTTTCGTCAACACTACACAAAACGGCAAACGGTTGACCCCCAGCCAGTAAAAAAAATCTTCGTCCAGCTTTGTGGGCTCATGCCGGATGTCGACCAGGTGAATTACCAGCCGAAGTGTAGTCCGTTCAAGCAGGTATTCACGGATATCCCGCCCCCAGCGCTCACGCTCCTTTTTCGGCACTTTAGCATACCCAAACCCGGGCAAATCCACAAAATAGGTCTTGTCATCTACCAGGTAGTAGTTCATCTGCTGGGTTTTGCCCGGGGTGTTGCTGGTTCGGGCCAGCCCCTTGTGGTGCATTAAAGCATTGATGAGGGACGATTTTCCCACATTTGAGCGGCCGGCAAAACAGATTTCGGGGCAGGCCGGTTCAGGACACTCGCTCAGGGAGGGGGCGCTGGTTATAAAACGGGCTTTCTTAAACTCCATCAAACAATCTCGTTTTCTTCCTTGCCAACGCCAAAATTGACCGGCACCGGGTATTTCTCTGTAAAGCAGGCAGTACAATACCCCTTCCCTGAAAGGTTCGCCTCCTTCACAGCGTTCACCAGCCCGTCCGGCGACAGGTACCGCAGGCTGTCAACACCAATCTCTTTGGCCATCTTCTCAATATCCCGGTCAAAACGGTTGGCCATCAGCTCATCGGGACTCGGGAAATCCATTCCGTAAAAACAGGGACTTATGATCGGGGGAGAACTCACCAGGAAATGAATCTCAGCAGGATTGGCATCTCGTATCATATCCACCAGGTAGCGGGAGGTAGTGCCCCGCACAATGGAATCATCGACAATGATGACCGACCGCCCCTCGATGACGCCCCGAACCGTGTTAAACTTGGTGCGCACCTTCTGGTCGCGCGATTTTTGCCCGGGCGAGATAAACGTCCGGCCTACATAGTGATTCCGAATAAGCCCGATCTCGAACTTGCATTCATGCCCAAGCTTCTGGTTCTCATGGACATATCCCAAAGCCGCCGTATTGCTGGAATCCGGTACAGAAATCACAATAGGCTTCTTGTCGGGCGGCACTTTATTGCATACTTCAGAAATAGGATGCTCCTTGGCAAGATACTTCCCGAGGTTCCGCCGCACCTTGTCCACATTTTCCCCAAAAATTTTGCTGTCGGGGCGTGAAAAGTAGACATATTCAAATATGCACTGGCTGGTTTCTGTTCCATGCTCCGGCTCTAAAAAGTAGGAGGTCGGCTCATCGGTTTCCAGCGTATTTTGATCAATCACCAGCACTTCACCGGGCTCCACATCACGTACATATTCCGCATCGATAATATCGAACGCACAGGTTTCGCTGGCCACGCAGTACGACCCGTCCACCTTTCCCAGCGCCAGCGGACGGAAGCCGTTGGGATCACGTACGGCGATAAGGCGGTTGTCGGTCAGCATCATCAGGCTGTAGGCCCCCTCTATCCGGGACAGCGCATCCAGGATCTGGTCGATCTGGTTTTTCTGCCTGCTGTGGGAGATCAGGTGAAGAATCAACTCCGTGTCAGAAGTACTTTGAAATATAACCCCCTTCTCCCGCAGGCGCTCCCGGATTTGCCTGGCGTTGGCCAGATTTCCGTTATGACCCACCGCCACATTGCCATCGCGGTAGTGAACACGAAACGGCTGAATGTTGGCCGGATTCCTGGAAGCCCCGGTCGTAGAATAGCGATTATGACCTATGGCGGCCTTGCCCTTGAGTTCCCTTTTCAAAATCTTGTGATCGTCAAACACATTGAGTACCAGTCCAAACCCCTTGTGCATCGGCATTACCCAGCGTTCTTTCTGGCTGTCATAATGGGTTGTCACAATGCCAGCTGACTCCTGGCCTCTGTGTTGGAGGGCATGCAGCCCGTAATAGGTGAGCAAAGCGGCGTCAGGATGGTCATAAACACCAAAAATACCGCAATAATCGCGTGGTTTATCGGTCATGAAACTGATTCACATTCCTATTGTTTTTAAGGCAGTGGAAAATAAGAAAATCAATCGCTAATTGACAGAGTTTATTATAAGGAATAATCTCCTCCCTATAAGAAATGAATCCTGTTTAAGCTTTGCCCGCATCTGAAACGATGTGTGGGACCCGCTGTTTCCACAATATTGCATTGTCACACAGTCGTTATCTTCCCAGCGGAATCTGCCACTCGCGGCATGTGCGCAACATCACATCCTGTCGCTAAGGGTGTTGATGAGGCGACCGGTCGCCGGCAGATTTTTTGCCGGACAATCTCCCCTTCGGCACAGCCGCTCGTCAGTTCCCGGGTATCTGATACCTACCGTTTTACCAGGTACTGCAGGGAGAAATAGCGGTTTTCATCCAGCCACACCTGTTCAACGGAGAACCAGTCCTTCACCAGGTCTCCAAACTCCTCTACCGAGTATTTATATGAGTTTTCGGTATGGATCGATTCCCCTTCGTGGAACAATATCCGTTCCCCGTCGATTTTCACCTCTTGTTTATGCTCAGAGACCAGGTGCATCTCTATACGTCCTTTCTCCTCATTGTAAAAGGCGTTGTGCCGGAACTTGTCAGGGTCAAAATCAGCGTCCAGCTCGCGGTTCAGCCGCACCAGGATGTTTTTGTTGAACTCAGCTGTAACACCGTTCTCATCATTATAGGCAGCCTCCAGGATAGTGCGGTCCTTCTTCAGATCCACTCCAACCAGTAATGCGGCTTCCTGGTCCGCCCTCGCAGCTACATTCTTTAAAAAATCGTGTGCCTCTCCGGGCCGAAAGTTGCCGATAGTGGAACCGGGATAGAAGAATACCTGCTCCCGGTAATCCGACGGGGAATCGGGAATTTCGAAACGGGAGGTATAATCGGCACAAATCGGCTGGATGCTTAGGTCGGGATAATCCACGCTTAGCTGCCGGGCCACCTCCTCAAGGTATTGCTCGGATATATCCACGGGATGATACGAGACCAGCGACGGGAGCCTGTCCAGCAGCAGTCTCGTTTTCCTGCTGCTGCCGCTACCCAGTTCTATCAGCACCGCCCGTGACCCGATGGCACGGGCAATCTCGTCAATGTGGGTCTCCAAAATTGAAATTTCCGTCCGCGTGAGATAATACTCCTCCAGTTCTGTTATCTCTTCAAAAAGCCGGGAACCCCGCCTGTCATAAAAAAATTTACTGGGAATCCTTTTCTGCGGTTTTCGTAATCCCCCGAGAACCTCATCCAGCATGGTTTGTTGCCGCGCAACTGCCTGGTCTTCCATTACATCTCCCACTGTTTCGTTTTAGATCAAAGTTAACGTTTAAAAAACTGTGTTTGTCATCAAACCGCAGCCAGAAATACAATTACCCAATTCCGGGCTTTATAAACCGTTTAACGGGTGGCCAACAGGAGGCACACCTGACGCCCCGGGCGCACTCCTGACTATAGCTGATGACCCGCAACCAACACCTCTTACCCGGATACTCCGCTCCCGTAAGAAAACGATAACAGAATACATCCGATACGATGGCGGTGGTACTTTGGGCATAGGGAAATCTGGTTATGAAAAAGCCTCTTCAATTCGACAATTGAACGCAATTTTATACCTTAACCTTCAACCTTCAACTTTCAACTTTCAACTTTCAACCTTTAACTTTCAACCTTTAACCAGTAATGAAGTACAAAATAAATCATGAAAAGTGAAAAGATAACTTTCCCGGGAAGCCAGGGAGGAGAGCTGGCTGCAAGAATTGACCGGCCGGACCAGCACACCAGCAAAGGATCCGTGCTGTTTGCCCACTGCTTTACCTGCAGTAAAAACCTGCGCGCAGTGGGACACATCAGCCGCACCCTCACCGACCACGGGATGAGCGTATTCCGGTTCGATTTCACCGGTCTTGGAGAAAGCGAGGGCGATTTTTCCAACACGAACTTCTCCTCCAACGTGGATGACCTGATTGCTGCCGCCACCTATATGAAACAGCATGAAATCGTCCCGCGCATGCTCATGGGACATTCCCTCGGTGGGGCGGCCGTCCTGCAGGCAGCCGACCGAATCGCCTCCGTTGAGGCCATTGCCACGATCGGCGCCCCCTGCAACCCGGAACATGTGCAGCATTTGCTTACTGATAAAAAAGAGATCATTGAAGAAAAGGGAGAAGCCGACGTCCGGCTGGCAGGGCGCACCTTCACCATAAAAAAACAATTTCTCGATGACTTGTCGGCTCAAAAGATGGACGGTATTATTCGTAACCTTGGCAAGGCGCTGTTGATCTTTCATTCGCCGGTTGACAATACGGTGGGGATCGACAATGCGGCGCATATCTACAAACTGGCCAAACATCCCAAAAGCTTCATCTCGCTTGACGACGCCGATCACCTGCTAAGCAACGAAGAAGACGCCAAATATGTGGGATCGGTTGCCGCGGCGTGGGCAGACCGCTACCTGTAGCAGCCGGCTGTTCTCCCGCAGGAGTTTCCTTTTACCATTGAAGATGATTCTTTTCTAACACCCCAGAACGCCCGCTACAAACTTGTATTCAACAATATATGCAGCAACAGCTTCTTTCCGAGTCAGAAATTATTGAACTCAAGCCGTGGCTCGACCGGTGGGTCGAGCGCATGGAAAAGCCGGATTATATTGATGACGACCCCGTTCTTTTTATGCACGCCTTCGAGGGCAAACTGGACCGGGAACTGGCCGGTTTTTTTGCTGCACTGATGGCCTGGGGTCGACGCGATATTGTCATTGCCAAAGTCAGGGACCTGCTAAAACGGATGGGTCACCGGCCGGCCGAGTTTATCGGCAATTTTTCGGAGCGCGACCGCCGACGGTTCGAAGGCTTCAAGCATCGCACGTTCAAGCCGGTGGATATCTACTGGCTTACCATGATCCTGCATAACATCCTGCAGGAGTACGGGGGATTTGAACCTTTCTGGAAAGAATGCCACCGAGAGGCCAACCGTACCGATCGCAATCTGCTGGCCGTGTTCCATGAACGCTTTTTTGAAACCTGTCCCGATGCGGCCCGGCGTACACGCAAGCATATTTCCAACTCCGAAAAAAACAGCTCCTGCAAGCGCCTTTACCTCTACCTTCGCTGGACCATCCGCAAGTGTAGTCCGGTAGACCCCGGAACGATGACCTTCATGGCCCCGTCCGAGCTGATGCTGCCGCTGGACGTACACGCGGCACGACAGGCACGGGTGCTCGGCCTCCTGGAGCGCACCTACAACGACTGGAAAGCCACCAGGGAACTCACCTCGAAGATGCGGTTGCTGGACCCTGACGACCCGGCAAAATACGATTACGCACTGTTCGGCATCGGCGTGACGGAAACAGGTCCCGGGGATGAGAGAATCCTGAATCCACAGTTTTTATGAGCTGGGGCGCTCCTGATGCTGCCCCGTCTTCACACAAATCATGAGAAAAGGTGGCGGCACCTGCAGCAACAGGGATGAAATTTTTGTGAAAAAAGCTCTAAAAATATTATACTTTGCATTCAATTGTGAGAAGAAAGAATATGTCAAGCATGATTATATTCAACTGCCGCATTCCGTTTATTTTCAACATCTGTTGTATTATGGCACGGATGCGGCTCCCAAAGCATTGAAGGGTTTAAGTGACTGTACCACCATTAACATGGATGAAATTCACAAAGCCCTTCGAAAGATTAATTGAAGGGCTTTTTTAATATAAAATTCGTTCTTTTTCACTCTTGGTTATTGAACATACTCTTATCGAGAAAGGCGGAGGGATCAGGCCCGATGAAACCTTAGCAACCGCTTCTTGCACAACCATCATATGTAGCTGCAGATGATGTGCAGGAGGGTTCAGGTGCTAAATCCTGCTTTTTCCAGGTGATTTACTGCCCGGAAAAAGGGAAGATGAGATTGAGGAATCGCTTCAAAACATGAGCAAAGCCTCTTCTGAACTTCCGCGATCAATCATCGATGAGGTAGTTCGGAAGAGGCTTTTTTGTTCCTGCTGCATAACAGCGGGGAACGAAGAATAATATAGCTTTAGATCACGCAATGAAATCAACATTTGACAGCTGGTATGCCGAGAAGATGCGGGCGAATCCGGAAATATCGGAAGAGACCGACCGGGTGGAGGAGCTGCTTGACACCATCCGGACGATCGCCGTCGTCGGAATATCGCGGAATCGGCACCGGGACAGCCATTTTGTGGGCCGATATCTCAAAAACGCCGGCTATACCATCATCCCCGTAAATCCCGGGGCCGACCAGATCCTGGGGGAGCAGGCATACCCCGATCTTGAAAGTATTCCCGTTCCTGTTGACGTAGTGGATATTTTTCTCCCGGAAACACTGATTCCGGATGTTGTTGACCAGGCCCTTGAGATCGAACCGGAGGCGATATGGCTTCAGCTGGGAACGGGAACACATGACAAGTTGAAGAACAAGGTCGAAAAAAGAGGAATCGATTTTTTCCAACACCGGTGCATGAAGGTAGACCATCAGTTTCTTATTCGTCCCAAGAAAGAGCGAAACGAGCAATCTGTATCCTAAACTTAATTAACAAGGTGACATTATGAGCAATAACGAAAACGGAGAAGAACGCAATTATCGATTTGAGACCCTGCAGCTACATGCCGGGCAGGAGCCGGATCCCACCACGGGTTCCCGCGCAGTACCTATTTATCAAACGACCAGCTACCAGTTTGATGATACGGAGCATGCGGCCACCCTGTTTGCCCTGAAAGAGTTCGGCAATATTTACACGCGGATTATGAATCCCACGACGGATGTGTTTGAAAAACGTATTGCGGCTCTCGAGGGGGGCGTCGCTGCGGTGGGAACGAGCTCGGGACAGTCTGCTCAGTTCATGGCGATAGCCACCATTGCTCAATCGGGCGACAATATTGTCTCCACCCCGTTCCTGTACGGCGGCACCTACAACCAGTTCAAGGTTACGCTGCCACGCCTCGGAATTGACGTGAATTTTGTGGAAGAGGACACCATCGAGGCCTACGAGGCAGAAATTGATGATAACACCAAGGGTATCTACGTTGAATCGATCGGAAATCCGCGCGGCAATGTTCCCGATTTTGAAGGACTTTCAAAACTGGCCGACAAGTACGGCATCCCCCTGATAGTGGACAACACATTTGGCGTGGCGGGTGCTGTCTGCAAGCCGATCAAGCACGGGGCCAACATCGTAACCGCCTCCGCCACCAAGTGGATCGGAGGGCACGGAACCAGCATCGGCGGTGTCATAGTGGATGCCGGTAATTTCGACTGGGGCAACGGTAACTTCCCCGTTTTCACGGAACCTTCCCCTGCCTATCACGGGCTCAAGTTCTGGGAAGTATTCGGCCCGGAAGGTCCGTTTGGCAATATCGCGTTTGCAATTCGGGCGCGGGTGGAAGCGCTCCGCGACTTCGGATCAGCCCCGTCTCCGTTCAACAGCTTTCTGCTGCTTCAGGGACTTGAAACCCTTTCGCTGCGCGCCGAACGCCATTGCGAAAACACCCAGAAGCTGGCCGAATGGCTGCAAGATCATGACAAGGTAACGTGGGTCAACTATACCGGCCTGCCCGATCATCCCTATCACGAGCTCGGCCAAAAGTACCTGGAGGGCGACCGTTTCGGAGCCGTTCTCACTTTTGGCGTGGAGGGCGGCTATGAGCCTGCTCGCACTTTTATCGACAATGTAGAGCTGGCAAGCCACCTGGCAAACGTGGGAGATGCCAAAACACTGGTTATCCATCCCGCTTCAACGACACACCAGCAGCTTTCGGATGAAGAACAGGCCTCAAGCGGCGTAAAGCCCGACCTGATTCGCGTATCCGTGGGAATTGAACATATCGATGATATCATCGAAGATTTCGAGCGGGCATTTGCCAAGCTCGGTGTAACCGCTTAACACCTGCCTGTTGAACAGATGACACCCGGCTTACAAAGCCGGGATTGACACAGGTTACAGCGACAGATCATAAAACGGGTGTGGAACCTTCTGCAACGTTCCACACCCTATCCTTAAAGTCTTGCGGGCTAAGACCCGCAACGGCATTACAAACAGAAGCAATGAACGAAGGTGTAAAACAATATCAATTGCAACAGGAGTTTGTAACGGAGTCGGGTTTTACATTCCCCGATCCGGTTATCGCCTACAAAACGTGGGGCAAACTCAACAAAGCACGTGACAATGTCATCTTGATCTGCCACGCGCTTACGGGCAATGCTGCCGCCGACGAGTGGTTCCCGGGGCTTTTTCAGGCGGGGGGCATTCTTGATACCGACCGCTACTATGTTATCTGCACCAACGTGCTCGGCAGTTGTTATGGAAGTACGGGGCCATGGACTACAGATCCCCGGACCGGCAATCCCTACCGCGCCGATTTTCCCGATATTACCATCCGCGACATTGTCCGTTACCAGCAGCAATTTCTGGATGAATTTGACATCCGCGGTATTGAAACCGTCATCGGAGGTTCGATGGGAGGCATGCAGGCGCTTGAGTTTTCAATTATGGACGAACGCGTGCGCAGCGCAGTACCGATCGCAATGGGAAAAGCTCATACAAGCTGGCAGATCGGCATTAGCCACGCCCAGCGGCAGGCGATATTTGCCGATCCCAACTGGAACGACGGATATTACGAAAAAGGAGACGGGCCCTCCGAGGGACTTTCTGCCGCCCGCATGATGGCGATGATCAGCTATCGCTGCCAGCAGGATTTTGAGAATAAATTTGGGCGTGATCTCCAGGAGGGGCATGACGACCTGTTCCAGGTGGAGTCGTACCTGAACTACCAGGGACAAAAGCTGGTTAACCGCTTCGACGCGCTCACGTATGTTTACCTGACCTGGGCAATGGATACGCACGATGTGGCTCGTAACCGCGGAAGCTACTCTGAAATACTGGGTGAGGTCGACATTCCGGTACTCGTTATCGGCATCAATTCCGACCTGTTGTACCCGGTAAACGAGCAGAAAGAGCTGGCGCAGCTCCTGGGAAACGGACATTACGAAGAGATCACATCTGAGTATGGCCATGATGCCTTCCTGATCGAATTTGACCAACTGAACAATATCATAAAGCCCTTTCTATCAACATATAAAACTCATCACGCAGTATAAGTAATCCCTATGTCAGAATCGTCACTATTAAAAGAAGACAACAGACCTGGTAATGGTACAGGTCTCAAGCTCCTGAAGAATGAACAACTGCCGCTGCTGGAGCAGCTGGTGGATTCCAGCCGCCGGCTCAACGAAGCCGCACACAAATTGATTGACCGCATTCAGCCGGCTGAACAGGCCGTGCCCCTGTTTATAGCGGGCACAGGCGAAGTTGGAGGCACGTTGATCCGGCTGATTTCCGAACTGGATACCGAGGAGTTCACCCTGGATATTATCGGAGCCTGCAACAGCGAACACTATATCTGGAATGAAGAAGGCATTGATCCCGCACAGGTTATTGAAACACTCCCCGGGGGAGAAGAGACCAATTGGAACCATATTTTGGACAAGCTGACCAAGGAAGGTCCCGAAAAGCTTGTCTTCATCGATGCCACCGGCAGTGCCGAGGTGGCACGACTCTACCCGCCGATACTGGAATCAAATATCCATATTGCCACCCCGAGCAAGCGAGCGAATACATTTGAGCAGGAGTTCTACGAACAGCTTCAACACATAACACAGCACAAGGACGTTGAATTTTGCTACGAACCGACCGTGGGCGCCGGTCTGCCAATCTTATCGACCGTGACCCGCCTGCTTGAAACCGGCGATACCATAACAGAGATATCCGGAGTGGGTTCCGGAACCATGACCTATCTTTTTAACGAGCTGGAGCAGGGCACCCCGTTCAGCAAGGCCGTCATCAAAGCCCGTAAACTAGGATATGCAGAGCCCGACCCAAGGGATGATCTTTCTGGTGAGGATGTGGCCCGAAAATTTCTTACATTAGCACGAACCTTGGGTTTAAAGGTTGAGCGGAGCGAACTGAACATTCAAACTTTGGTACCAGAACATCTTACATCGGTCGACCGGGACACATTTCTCACTGAACTGTCTGAGGTTGATGAGTATTGGAAGTCTAAAATAGAACACGCTAAAGAACGTAATGAAACACTCCGCTACGTCGGCAATCTTACAAATCATGACATATCCGTCGGAATAAAATCGGTACCTCTCGATTCCCCCATCGGGCGTTTAAGTGGTACGGATAATCTGTTTCAGATTACAACAAAACGCTACTCAAACTCCCCTATCGTTATCCAGGGACCAGGCGCCGGAAAAGAAGTAACAGCCGCCGGGGTACTGTCCGATGTCCTAAAAATTGCTCATAAGATCATCGTGTCGAAACATTAAAGGTTCAGGAGCTTTTTTGCTCCTGAACGTAATTGCGGTTCGCTCATTCTCAGCAATGGGTGTATGCAACTCCGGACGGATTTGCAACGAAACCTGTCTGGTATTTACGTTTATAAATTGAAACAACTGTAAGTAAACCGAAACAATTTTATGCACATGTCTGGAATGAACATGCCTCCCAAACAGGGATTGTATGATCCGAAGCACGAACGCGACGCCTGTGGTATCGGGTTCGTGGTGAACATCAAAGGAAAGCAATCCAACAACATAATCAATCAGGCATTAACTGTTCTGCACAACCTGGACCACCGGGGTGCCACCGGCAGTGAAGCCAACACCGGTGACGGAGCGGGAATACTGATCCAAATTCCCCACAAGTTTCTGAAAAAATCCTGCGAAGGACTCGGCATGGACCTGCCGGAACAGGGGCATTATGGAGTAGGAATGATCTTTTTCCCGGGAGATCGTGAAGATCGCCGGCCCTGCGAAAAGATTGTTGAAAAAATCGTTAAAGAAGAGGGGCAGGAAGTGCTTGGCTGGAGGAAGGTGCCCACCGACAATTTTTACCTGGGTAAATCAGCCAAGGAAACCGAACCATCCGTACGACAGATTTTTATCGGCCGAAGTGACGACCTGGAAACCGAACTCGATTTCGAACGCAAGCTGTATATCATACGTCGACGCATCACCCGGGCCATAGAAGAGACGGAGATGGATATTAAGGAAAAAGATTTCTTTTATATCGCCAGCCTCTCCTCGCGTACCATCATATACAAGGGGATGTTGACCTCCACCCAGCTCCGGGAGTTTTATCCCGACCTGCAGGACTCCGAAATGGAGTCGGCCCTGGCACTGGTGCACTCGCGTTTCAGTACCAATACCTTCCCCAGCTGGAAGCTGGCCCACCCCTACCGCTACATGATCCACAACGGGGAGATCAACACCCTGCGGGGCAACCAGAACTGGATGCACGCACGAGAATCGCAGTTTGCATCCGACCTTTTCGGGGATGATATTGAAAAAGTACACCCCGTCATCCAGGAAGACGGAAGTGACTCCGCCAAATTTGACAACGCCCTGGAATTCCTCCGCCTCAGCGGGCGCTCACTACCCCACGCCATGATGATGATGATTCCCGAACCGTGGGAGGGGTATGAAAACATGGATGAACAGAAAAGGGCGTTCTACAAGTATCACAGCTGCCTGATGGAGCCGTGGGACGGACCGGCCTCCATCGCCTTTACCGACGGGGTTCGCGTCGGGGCCACTCTCGACCGCAACGGGCTGCGCCCATCCCGCTACTATGTGACCCGCGACGACATGGTGGTGCTTGCCTCTGAAGCCGGGGTGCTGGATATTCCACCGGAAGATATTATCCAGAAAGAACGACTCCAGCCCGGCCGGATGCTGCTGATCGACACCGAAGAGGGGCGTATTATCAGTGATGAAGAGATAAAACAGGAGATTGCAACCGAACATCCCTACAAAGAGTGGCTCGAGGAGAACTTCGTTACGTTTGATAAAATCACAAAGAACCTGACCCTTGAGGAACCGAAGGTTTCTCACGAGGCGGTCGTCCACCGGCAAAAAGTGTTTGGCTACACGTATGAGGATCTCGAAGTCAACGTGGGTCCCATGGCAGAAAACATGCTGCAGCCGGTGGGAGCAATGGGGAACGATGCTCCACTGGCGGTGCTCTCCAATCAGCCGCAGTTGCTGTACAATTACTTCAAGCAGCTGTTTGCACAGGTCACCAATCCCCCGATCGATCCTATCCGCGAGGAGATGATCACCTCTACAGAGACTACGCTCGGTTCACAGGGCAATATTCTTGATCCGACTCCTGAAAGCTGCCGGCAAATTGAGCTAAAAACCCCGGTATTGAAAAACGAAGAGCTAAAGGCGCTCAAAGATCTGGATATCAAGGGTTTCAAAAGTGTAACCCTGCCGATTTTCTTTGAATCCGGTAGCGGAGGCGAGGGGCTGGAAAAGGCGCTTGACGACCTTTTTGAATCAGCGGATAAAGCGATTGACAACGGTGCCAACATCCTGATTCTCTCTGATCGCGATTTCAGTCGTTCCAAAGTACCGATTCCCGCACTTCTGGCGGTATCGGGGCTGCACCATCACCTGATCCGCACCGGCCAGCGCACCGAAGTCGGTATTGTGCTGGAGTCCGGTGAGCCGCGCGAGACGCACCACTTCTGCCTGCTGCTCGGTTACGGGGTGGAAGCGGTTAACCCCTACATGGCCTACGAAAGCCTGCACGACCTGATCCAGGAAGGCATGCTGGATCTCAGTTTCAAGCGGGCGGTCAAGGGATACAACAAGGCGGTCGTCAAAGGCATCGTCAAGGTGATGTCGAAGATGGGGATCTCGACGATCAAGTCGTACCGAGGTGCCCAAATTTTTGAAGCGCTGGGCATCAACGAAGAGGTGATCGACAAGTACTTTACCTGGACCGACTCCCGTATCGGGGGCATCGGACTGGATACGATTGCCGAAGAAGCCCAGCTGCGACACCGCAAGGCGTTCCCGGAAATTCAGACCAACGGCCAGGTACTGGACGAAGGGGGACAGTACAAGTGGCGCCAGAACAGCGAATACCACATGTATAATCCCGAGACCGTTCACACGCTGCAGTTGGCCAGCAAGACCGGAGACTACAAGCTATACAAAGAATTTGCCAGCCTGGTCGACGACCAGTTTGATCCCCCGCCGACGTTGCGGCACCTGTTGGACTTCAAATACAGCGAGGAGGATGCGATTCCGCTCGAGGAGGTAGAATCGGTGGAATCGATCTGCAAACGATTTAAAACCGGTGCAATGTCATACGGCTCTATCAGCCAGGAGACCCACGAAGCACTGGCTATCGCCATGAATCGCATCGGCGGGAAAAGCAATACCGGTGAGGGAGGCGAAGATCCCGCCCGGTACACCATCGATGAAAACGGCGATGACAGAAACAGCCGGATCAAGCAGGTTGCTTCCGGTCGGTTTGGCGTTACCAGCCAGTACCTGACCGAAGGCGACGAAATACAGATTAAGATGGCCCAGGGCGCCAAGCCCGGCGAAGGAGGAGAGCTGCCCGGACGAAAAGTCTATCCGTGGATCGCCAAGGTACGACTTTCCACTCCGGGCGTGGGACTTATCTCCCCGCCGCCCCATCACGATATCTACTCGATTGAGGACCTGGCTCAGCTTATTCACGATCTTAAGAACTCCAACAAGAATGCCCGTATCAATGTTAAACTCGTCTCGGAGGTCGGCGTCGGTACAATTGCGGCCGGGGTTTCCAAGGGACATGCCGACGTCATCCTGATCAGTGGAAATGACGGCGGCACCGGGGCCTCTCCGCAGACCAGCATCAAGCATGCCGGTTTGCCGTGGGAGCTCGGACTTTCCGAGACCCACCAGACGCTGGTGCTCAACAAGCTGCGCAGCCGCGTGGCCCTCGAGACCGACGGGCAGATCAAAACCGGGCGCGATATCGCTATTGCGGCGCTGCTCGGTGCGGAAGAGTACGGCTTCGGAACCAGCGCGCTCATTACGCTGGGCTGCATCATGATGCGGGTCTGCCACCTGGATACGTGTCCGGTGGGTATCGCCACGCAAAACCCCGAGCTGCGTCACAACTACAAGGGAGATCCACAAAACGTGGTCAACTTCATGAAATTTGTTGCCCGGGATCTCCGCGAGCACATGGCCAGACTCGGCTTCCGTTCTGTTGATGAGATGATTGGCCGCACCGATAAACTGAGACAGCGGGAAACCGACCACTGGAAAGGCCGGTATCTGGATCTTTCTCCCATCCTGCATCGACCCGAAAATGCCGACGAGGTAGGAACACGGAAAATGATCGACCAAAATCACGGGCTGGAAAACTCCCTCGACGTTCAGACGCTGATGGATATCGTGGAACCGGCGCTGAACGACAAGGAGCCGGTCAAGGCGAAACTGCCGATCAAAAATATCAATCGGGTGGTCGGCACAATTGTCGGCAGCGAAGTGACGCGCCGATACGGTGCGGAGGGACTGCCGGAAGATACCATCCACCTGCATTTCAAGGGTTCCGCCGGGCAGAGCTTCGGAGCGTTTATCCCCAACGGCATGACGCTTGAGCTGGAAGGCGACGCCAACGACTATTTCGGCAAGGGCCTGTCGGGAGGAAAACTCATTCTCAAGCCTTCTGCGGGATCCCTGTTTACGCCGGAAGAGAATATCATAGTCGGTAATGTTTCGCTGTATGGAGCGACCAGCGGCGAAGCCTACATCCGGGGAATGGCCGGAGAACGTTTCTGCGTGCGAAATAGTGGTGTGCATGCGGTTGTTGAAGCAGTGGGTGATCACGCCTGTGAATATATGACCGGCGGACGTGTAGTTGTGCTCGGTCCCACAGGCCGTAATTTTGCGGCCGGCATGTCTGGCGGTATCGCCTACGTGCTGGATCTCGACAACACATTTGAGGAACACTGCAATACCGAAATGGTATTCCTGCAACAGCTCGAAAATGAAGATGAAATCCGAAATGTAGAACAAATGATTCGTCGCCACGGCGAATATACCGACAGCAACAAGGCCTGGAAAGTGCTCGCAAAATGGGACAAGATGGTCCCCCACTTCGTAAAAGTTCTGCCCAAGGATTACAAGCGGATGCAGGATTCTATCGAAGAAGCTGAAAAGCAGGGACTTTCCGGCGAAGAGGCCGCACTTGAAGCCTTCTACACCAACAAAGAAGACAAGGCACGTGCAAGCGGAAACTAACTGATATTCCAAGCCTGCAGAGGATAGATGAGGACGCCATGTGCTGTACTTTTCGTGCGATCTCTGCGGCTGACACAAAATTTCATAACGAAATTTCTAAACGGTAAACGATACAAATATTATAGATTATTATGGGTAAACCGACCGGATTTATGGAATATGATCGTCAATCGATTCCATATAAAAAACCAGAAGACCGGATTAAAGACTGGGACGAGTTCTATGTCGAACTCAGTGAAGAAGAACTCCAGAAGCAGGGAGCCCGCTGTATGGACTGCGGGATCCCGTTTTGCCACACCGGCATCGAGCATAACGGGAAAGCGCTCGGCTGCCCGATCAACAACCTGATTCCGGAGTGGAACGACCTGGTCTATCGCGGAAAGTGGAAAGAAGCCCTTCACCGCCTGCACAAAACCAATAATTTTCCCGAATTTACCGGCCGTGTTTGCCCCGCTCCCTGCGAAGGCTCCTGCGTGCTCGGCATTACAGATCCCCCGGTAGCGATCAAAAGTATTGAGCAGGCTATCATCGACAAGGGGTTTGAGGAGGGATGGGTCAAACCGAATCCCCCCGAAAAGCGGACCGACAAAAAAGTGGCCGTCGTGGGATCAGGTCCCGCAGGACTGGCCGCAGCTGCCCAACTTAATAAAGCAGGGCACAACGTAACGGTATATGAGCGCGACGATCGGATCGGCGGATTGCTCACCTACGGTATTCCGAATCCAAAGCTGGACAAAGCTGTTGTAAAACGCCGTGTTGACCTGCTGGCAGAAGAGGGCATCGAATTTATCACCAATACCGAAATCGGTACCGACATCCCCGCACCCGAACTTACAAAGAATTACGATGCTGTTATCCTGGCCGGGGGAGCTACCAATCCCCGGGATCTGCCTATCGAGGGCCGTGAGCTTAACGGCATACATTTCGCCATGGAATTTCTCCACGCGAACACCAAAAGCCTGCTCGACTCCAACCACGAAGACGGTAACTACATATCAGCAGAAGACAAAAATGTGATCGTCATCGGCGGAGGCGATACCGGTACCGACTGTGTGAGTACCGCAATGCATCACGGCTGCAAAAATCTCACCCAGTTTGAGATTCTGCCCAAACCACCAAACAGCCGCGCCGAGGACAATCCCTGGCCCGAATGGCCCAACATCTACAAGATTGACTACGGGCAGGCGGAAGCCAAGGAGAAGTTCGGCGAAGACCCCCGCGAATATCAGGTGATGACCAAGAAATTTGAAAGTGACGGCAACGGAAATGTAAAAGCACTTCACACCGTGCGGGTCGAATGGAAGACGGGGGAAAACGGCAGTATGAAGCCTGTCGAAATCGAGGGTACGGAGAAGGTCTGGAAAGCCGATCTCGTGCTGCTGGCCATGGGCTTTCTCGGGCCGGAAAGTCCCGTACTGGAACAACTGGAGGTGGAACGCGATGATCGCTCTAACGCCAAGGCGGAACACGGCGACTACCATACCAACGTGGAGGGCGTGTTTGCCGCCGGAGACATGCGCCGAGGACAAAGTCTCATCGTGTGGGCCATCAACGAAGGCCGCGGAGCCGCCCGCGAATGCGACCGCTGGCTGATGGGACATACTGAACTTCCCTGAGAATTAGGAATGAAAAATGAAGAATTGGGAATTGGAGCCCGGAATTTTGTTTCCGGGCTTTTTCTATCAGTGACCCTTATCTCGTCGCGCCCCTCTGGTGCGTAACATCTGCGCCCGGGAGCTCCGAATTCTTAAATAACGTGAGTTCGAGATAAGAAAAGTACTTATTTCGAATAAAAAAGCGGAAGATTCAGTATATTTAAGTCGTTGCGCAACATAAACTTAACCAAA